>NZ_WSUT01000005.1:2680000-3016804 GCF_009789535.1 Sphingomonas carotinifaciens
GAAGGCGCTGATCGGCACCGTGCTGGATCCGAGCTGCGCCTTAGACTTGCGCCCCCAGCTCCCGTCATAGCCGACCCACCGCTCGCCGTAATTGTGACACAGATCGAGGATCACCTTCAGCCCGTCCGCGTGCGCCTGGTCCAGATAATGCTTCACCAGCGATACCGGATTGCGCAGCGGATTGTTGGGATCGCCATAATGATCGAACAACTGCTCGCCCAACGGGCCGTTCAGCCGGGGCTGTAACCGTTCCCACGAACCCTCCAGCCGGATATGGTCCATCCCCTTGCCGGCATAATAGGCGAAGTGCGACGTCGGCGTGACGAACACCTCTCCGTTCAGATGGCCGGGCAACGAGTCCGCCGCGCCTTCGATCGTCGAGAAGGAAACGCCGGAGCGGAACGGCATGGTGAAGGCGGCTGCGGCCGGTGCGGGCGTCGGCGTCGGGCTCGGAGCGGGTATCGGGCGCCGCGCAGACGCCGATCCCGTGACCACGTCCACCGCGGCGCTGGCCGATCCGCTGCTGCCACCATCGCCGCCACAACCGGATACGAAGACGGCACTGCCCGCGGCGATCCAGCGCAACAATTCGCGCCGGCCGACCGGGCCTTGATCCACCGGGCTGCGCATCATGCATGCTCCTGGCAGGTGACGGGGCGGGATAAGCACATAATTACCATGATCAATCTCTCGGGGCACGCGGCCGCCGCACGCGGCGCACGCGCTTTGCTCCGCGCCCGGTGACGTGCCGGGGCGGCTGTTACGATACAGGTGCGGAAGGGATGTGTGTGGAGCGCGGCTACGCCCGGACGTCCGCCCGAGGCTCTCGCGCTCGGGGCAGCGTTCGCCCCGTGCTAATGCTGATGTTTCATATTCAGTGGCGGCAATCGCGGGGCGCGCCCGTTACCGGGCCATCCAGATCACCATTCCCCAGACGATGATGTTGATGGGACATGCGAATATTACCCCCTTCAGCAGCGACGATCGCCAACGCCGTGGCCGCGTGCGTGCGAGGTCCATCGGTCCGGCAAGGGGAGACGCGTCGATCATGGCCGCCCTTCTTGAGGTAACGACCGGATCATACCTAATATTATTGAGCATAAACAAGTATTCCGAAGGGAGTAGGCGCTCTACCTCCGGTTCGGGTCAACCGCTACTTAAGCAGCATTCTGTCGGTTTTTTTACACAATCCGGCCCCAGCACTCAATATCTTCCTGCGCGCCCACCTCCGGCCATTGCGCCAGACAGCGATGGGCCAGCCGCTTGGCGATTCGGCCGGAAGTCGACAGATGCTCGGCATTGGCGATGCTGTCGATCCACAGCGTCCGTACCCCGAACAGCCGCGCCATCAACAGGAAGGGCAGCATCGGCGCCGATCCCGTGGTGATGAAGGCCGCCGGTCGCTCGCGGACCATCACGACCAGCGCCCGCGCGAAGATCGGCGCAAACCCCTTCAGGCTGAAGCGCGACGCGTCGGGCACCGCATAATAGCGATGCCCGGCCACCACCTCCGCATAGCTTTCGAAGGTCGAGACATAGGCCACGTCGAACCCCTCGAACGCGGCACGCAGCCGGCGCAACTCCACCCAATGCCCGCCACCCGATGCACCGGCCAGGAGGCGCGGACGGCGTGCACCAGACGGCGCGGGCGCCGTCTTGTCGGGAACCGGGCGGGAGGGGCCGCCCTCCCCTCGCCCGCGTGCCGCCCGTGCCAGCGCGATGGAGCCCGCACCCATCAGAAATATCGCTCCACCACGCGGATCGTGTCGCCCGGCAGCACGGGCGCGGATGCGGTGACCGGCACCGCCACCTCGGCGGGCGCGCCGGCGCGTTTGATGAACACCATCTTCTTCTTGGCGCGGTAGGTGAAGCTGCCGGCATCGGCCACCGCCTGCATCACGGTCAGCCCGCTGGCGAAGTCGTACTTGCCGGGCCGGTTGACCTCACCGGAGATATAATAAGGGCGGTATTTGGTCACTTCCGTGCTGACTCGCGGCTGGCGCACCAGCCCCTTGGCGCCCAGCGCCGCCTCCAGCTTGCGGCTCAACTGGTCCGGGGTCACGTCGCGCACCGGCACCGTGCCCAGCATCGGCATTGCCAGCGAATCATCGGCCGCGACCATGAATTCGCCACTGAACTCCTCGAACCCGAAGGTGGTGATGCGCAGCTTGTCACCTGCGCCCAGCGTATAGGCGCTGGGCATCGCGGCGGCGCTCTCCACCGGCAGCGGCTGTGCGGCGCACCCGACCAGCAAGGCCGCTGCCGTCATCGCTCCTGCCATCATCATAGTCTTACGCATGACCCCACTCCTTCTCCTGACGAATGCCCCCGAACCATCGCCGTCACGGCACCGTCGCGACGGTCGCCTCCTGTGGCCACAATGCCGGGCGAACGCCGCCCCGGCCTCCGGTGGCGCTGCGATAGATGCGCTCGATCTCGTCGGCGATGCCGCTCCACGCAAAGCTCGCCAGCGGTGCCGCCAGTCGCTCGGCGCGGCCGGCATCGGCCTCGAACACGGCCAGCGCCTCCAGGAACACATCCACCTCACGTCCATAGTCGAACCCGATGGTCAGCCCGGTCCCCAATCGGTCCAGCGTCCGGCGAAAGGCCGGAATGCCGCTCAGCACCGGGAACAGGCCGGCCGACGCCGCCTCCACCGCGGCAAGTCCGAAGCCCTCATAGCCCGATGGACAGGCATAGACGCTGCTGCGCGCGATCAGGTCGCACAAGGCCTCGTCGCTGGGCGACCCGTGGAATTCGACCACATCGTCCAGCGCCAGTTCGTGCGCCGCCAACCGCAGCTCGGCGATGGTCACGCCCATTTCCTTGCCCGCCACGATCAGGCGCCATGCCGGATCGACTTCGCGCAGGCCGGCGAACCAGGCGAGCAGCCGGTGGACGCCCTTGTGCGGTGCCAGCCGTCCGAAATAGATCATCGTCTTCGTGCCCGGCTGCGCCAGTCCGGCGAACTTGGCCACGTCGACGCCATTTTCCACCGGCACCACGCGCCCGGCCGCGATCCGGCCGAAGCTGTCCGCATCCTGCAGGCTGGAGGCAATCACCGTGTGATAGCGGGTCAGGGTCGCACGGCTGATCGTCGCGAACCACAGCCGCTTCATCCGCATGGCAAAGGGGGTGTGAAAGATGCCGCCATGCGACGTCATCACCAGCGCGGCCCGGTGCCGCCAGCGGGTCCAGCCCAGCGCCTCGGCAAAGAATTCCAGGCCATGGACATGGATGACATCGGGCCGCCCGACCGCGCCCACCACGCCCGGCGCCAGCGGATAGCGGCGGCTGCCGCGGAACGGCACGCGCACCACCTCGATGCCGTCGATCACCTCGCGCTCCGGCAACCGCGTGCCGTCGCCGTCGAAGATGCGGTCCAGCGTCACCACCCGCACCTGATGCCCGGCCCGGCGCTGTTCCTGCGCCAGCAGCGCGACATAATTCTCCATGCCGCCGATGCCGGGGGCATATTGGCGCGTGGCATGCGTGATCCGCATTCGGGTCCTTTCAATAGGCATTGGGGTCGCGCACCATGCGGGGGATCGTCTTCAGGATGATCGCCAGGTCGAAGGCCAGGCTCCACCGCTCGATATATTCGCAGTCGGCACGCACCCGGCGTTCCATGCACGACAGGTCGTGGATCTCGCCGCGAAGGCCCCGGATCTGCGCCAGCCCGGTGATGCCGGGCCGCACCGCAAACCGCTTCATGTAATCGGCGACCAGCAGCGCATAATGGCGATCATGCGCCAGCGCGTGCGGCCGCGGTCCGACCAGCGACATGTCGCCGCGCAGGACGTTGAACAGCTGCGGCAGCTCGTCGATGCTGGTCGCGCGCAGCACCGCACCCAGCGGCGTCACCCGCGCATCGCGGCGCGTGGCATGGCGGATCTCCTCGCCATTCTCGGTGCAGAACATGGTGCGGAACTTCAGAACCTCGAACGCCTCGCCGTTCAGCCCGCTGCGCCGCTGGCGGAACAGGATGGGCCCGGGGCTGGTCGCCCGGATCAGCATCGACACCAGGATCAGCGCCGGGAGTACGAAGACGATCAATGCGGATGATACCGCAATATCCAGTATCCGCTTCGATATTGCCGTAGCCGGATGGTTCTCGACCGCGATGACCCCCGATGTTTGCGTGATATCGTCGGCGACGACACCATCGACATCCAGTATGTCATCGGTTGCGCAGCCATCGAGGTTCTGCATGTCGACCCCCAATATTCTCAGCGTTGCGCCAAAGAATTTTGCCCCTGTTGCCTCAAGGCTACCCTACCCTGCCGCACCGCCACAAGCCGCCGGGCCGGTGCATAAGAGGGGGCGGCGCTACTCCCCTTGAGAAGACTCGCGCCGCCCGTCCCATATCGGGATCAGGTCGCCAGCAGCGTGCCGACCAGCGCGGTGCGCATCTCGCCCAGCCGGTCGGCGACGTGGCGGATCGCCTCCACCGGCGTCGAACCACGGCGCACGATCAGGATCGCGGCATCCACTGCCTCGCACAGCGTCGGGGGATCGTTGTGGGTCATGCCGACATCGACCACCATCATGCCGAAGCTGTCGAGCAGCGGCATCGCCCTTCGGTGGAAGCGCTCGCCGTCCAGCAGCACCGCCGCGTCCGGCCCGGACCGTCCCGCCACCAGCACCGACAGGTTGCGCACCGCCGACGGCTCGACCAGCGAGCGGGCATCGTCGTCCCCGGCCAGTGCCGCGGCCAGCCCGGCGGTCTGCGGCATGCCGAGCAGGGCATGCTGCGCCGGACTGGCCAGATTGGCATCGACCAGCACCGTCGGCGTCGCCGCCTGCGCATAGGAGATGGCCAGGTTGGCCGCGACCACGGACGCCTCGAACGGCGCCCCTATCCCCAGGATCGCCACCGATCGCACCGGCATCGCATCGGCGCGGGTGGAGGCCGCGATCGACAGCCGCAGCGAGCGGGCCATGCGCGCCACCGGATCGTCCGGGTCATAGGCCGCACGGGCATAGCTGCTCAGCCGCGCATCCTCGGGCGCCAGCACCACGTCCGGCTGTGTCCGCCGCGGCTCGTTCTCGTTGGCCTCTACCCGGTCCGCGACGAGCACGCGGTGTTCGCTCGATCGAATGCGCATCACATCCCTCCCACGGCATGCGCCCGTCCGTGGCGGAACGGCGCGAAGTTGAAGCTGCCGACGACGGGGACGCCGGTGGCATCGATCAGCCCGCCCGCGGTACGCACCAGCGGGCGGCTCCATTCGGCCAGCATCGCCGCGATCACGCCCAGCGCCAGCCCGCCCAGCGTCGCGAACAGTAGCAGCAGCGGCACGTTCGGGCTGGCGGGAAGCAGCGGCGCGGTGGCACGGTCGATCTGCTGCGCATTGGTGGTCGGCAGGCCGCTTTGCAGCCGCATCAGGTTCAGGCGCTGGGTGACGTTGTCATACGCCTTCTGCGCGGTGGCCACGTCGTTCTGCAACGCCTCCAACTGGCTCTGATAGCCGGTCATCTGCATCATCCGGGCACGCTGCTGCGCGACAAGGCCGCTCAGTTGCGCCTCGCGCGTCGCCGCCGCCGAACTGGCGACCCGCACCGACTGGCTGGCCGCCGACGTCTCGCTCGCCAGTCGTGCGCGCAGCACGTCCAGCTCGCTGCGCGCCGCGACGAGCAGCGGGTGGCTGTCGCCATGCGTCGCCGCCAGCTGGCTGACCTTGGCGTCATTGGCGGCGATCTGCTGGCGCAGCATGCCGACGACTGCGGTCTGCTGCACGTCCGGCGATTCCGACACACGCGATCCGGCGCGGGAGCGAAGGTCGGCGGCGCTCGATTCGGCATTGGCCAACTGGCCCGACAGCGCGTTCAGCCGGTCGGATTCCAGCGCCAGCACATTGCCGTCGATCAGGCCGTGGCTGCGCTGGAAATCGGTCACCTTGGCTTGTGCCGCCTCCAGGTTGCGGCGCACCTCGTCGGTGCGGCTCTGGAACCAGGTGGCATATTGCTTGGCGGTATCGGTGCTGATCTGCAGCCGCATCGTTACGAAGTTGCGGGCAAAGCTGTTCGCCATGCGCGCCGCGAAGGTCGGGTCGGACGCACGGAAGCGCACCGCCAGCACGTTGGTGTCCTTCTCCGGCGCCACCTCCAGATGGGCCAGCAGGTCGGTGACGATCCAGTTCTCGAAACTGCCCTCGCCCTTGCCTTCCTCCAGCCAGCGGGTGCGCAGTTCGGGATGGCGGACCAGCCGCTCGTTACGCGCCACGCGCCGGGCCACCGCATCGCTGCGGATGATGTCCGCCTGCGTGCCCAGCATCGACCGGTCGTCCTGTTGCTGGGGATTGTCCTGCAACGCCGGGTTCGGCCCCCGGTCGTCGAACAACAGCGACGCGGTGGCGACATAGGTGCGCTGCACCGTGGTCAGCCATATCCCCGCCAGCACCAGCGTGGCGATCAGCACCGCCACGATCAGTTTCCACCGCGCCTTCAGCGCGGCCGCCATATCGGAAGAAAACATCGCCCTTATACCCTCCCTGTTCTTGGTGCGGTCAGGCCGCCTCTGTCTGTCGTTCGCGCGTGGCGAGCTTCGCCAGCAGGAATTGTGGTGCCGCGCCGTCGCGGAAATGGAAGCGCGTGGCCTGCCGGTCGTCGGCGCGTACCGCCGCGCCGAAGATGGCGGCGTCCGCCTCGTCGCCGACGAAGCTGTCGTGCACCGCCGCCTCGCGTGCGATCCGCTCAACCGCGTCGACCGGCTGCGCCGGATCGGCGACCAGCGCGTCGAAGATGTCGGCATCCTCGTGGTTCAGCATCGCCCAGATGGTGAAGGCCCGCGCCAGCCCGCGATGCGTCGCCTCCAGGTCGATCACCTCGCCGCCGCGCCGCACCGTCTCGATCGCCGCGACGTAGCAGAACAGCTGGACGTGGTAGGGCGACCCGCACGAGATCGACGCGATTTCGGCGCGCGCCGCCTCGTCGAAGCGGACCTGCGCACGCTCCGCACCACGGTCGATCAACCGGTGGGTATCCTCGCGCGAGATGCGCCCAATCGGGATCGGGGTCAGGTGCCGGCGCAGCGAAGGGTGACACAGGATCAGCTCGTCCAGCGTCCGCGCGATGCCGACCAGCAGCACCTGTACCGGGACCCTCGCGTCCGACAGCAGCTTCATCAGCGTGGCGATCTGGCTGTTCACCGCCTCGCTCTCGACCCGGTCGAACTCGTCCAGGATCAGGATCGTCTGGCTGTCCGGCGACAGGCGGGACACCAGATCGACCACCTGCCGCGGCCCGAACTCGGCGGACAGCGCCTCGCGCTCGCGGGCGAACAGCGCCTTTTCCGCGAACGGCACCGCCGATTCCGGGATGAACGACAGATAGGGCCGCAGCAGCTCGGCAAAGCTCGCCGTCGCCTCGCACGCGGTATAGATCACCACCGCGCCCTGGCTGTCGGCATAGTCGCCGAACACCTGCGCCAGCGACGTCTTGCCCGACCCCCGCGCACCGTGGATGATCGCGTGCTGGCGGCTGAACAGCACCGCCTCGAACAGCGTGTCCAGCTTGTCGTCGCGGCCGTGCAGGTCCTTGCGCTGGCGCACCGGATGGGCGGAATCGAACGCCTCGATGATCCGCGCGGTCGCATTCTTCGCGCCGAACCGGCCCGGCATCCGCTTGGGCGGCAACTCATCGTCCTGCGTCACCGCATCGGCCGTCGCCCGGAAGGAGGGCGACGCCGCCGTTTCCAGCACCGGCTCTACCGGCTCGGGCAGGCGGCGTGGTGGGGGCGTGCCCATCAGCCACGCCTTCAGGCGTTTCAACCAGCGCGCGGACGTCGATCGATCGTCCGGATAGGGCGCGGCCAGCATCATCTGCTTGGCCGTCATCGCCGCAAGCCGTCTTGCATAGACCCTCCTGTCAGAAGCGGGGAAGGCGCACGGACGTGCGCGGGAAAGGAGAAACCGGTGCCGAAGCGCCGCACGGCGCGGGGCTTGGGCGGTGCGGCGGCGGGCGCGAAGCTGCCGGCGCGCATGAACCCGGCGAGCAGCCACATCATCGCGCTCACCTTGGTGCTGAACACCGCATTGCCCGCGATCAGCAGGTTGACGAACAGGAACACCCCTGTCGCCCAGGCGCAGCGCCGCTGTTCGGGCGAGCGGAACGGGATGACGAGGCCGACATACAGCCACAACAGGATCGCGCCGGCCAGCGAGCTGGAATACAGGACATAGGAATAGCCGCTGTCGACGAAGCGGCCCGCCTCCCACACCCGCCCGCCCAGCACCGCGGCCATGTCCGTCTTTGCCAGGAAGTCGACCGACAGGCCGATGCGCCCGGCCAGGTCGTCCTCCTTGGACGGACCCAGATGCGCCGACAACGCGGTGGCCAGCCCCAGCAGGACCAGCGGGAACAGCAGCAGCCCGGCCCGCGGCAGGCGCGGGTACAGCCAGTATCCGGCCAGCGTCAGCACCGCCAGCGTCGACCCCAGCCGGGTGTTGTTCGACAACAGCGCCAGCAGCACGAACCCTGCGGTCAGCGCGCGTTCCGCCCAGCCGATCCGGTCCCACATCGCCACCACGTAGATGGCGACGACGCTGGCGAAATTCGCCATCGAGGTCTGCTCGATGAAGATGGACGAGGTGCGCGGCGTGGTGAACAGGCCGAAACTGAACCGCCCCTCGAACCCCAGCGCATTGCCGAACAACCCGATATCGCTCTGGTCGACGTCGCCCAGCCCGCGCGTGTTCTGATAATAGCTGAACGGGCTGAATATCTTGGCGTAAAGCTCGGTGGAGGCGATCTCCATCAGCATCACCGCCACCACCAGCCCGACGCCGGCGACGAAGGCGGCCCGGATCGTCGGCATGTTGCACCGCATGCCCAGCATCGTGAACAGCACGATGATCGTCACGTTGCGCAGCGCCTCGATCGCGAAGCCGCCATTGGCGAACGACAATCCGATGGCCAGCAACAGGAAGGCGACGCCCAGGCCGACCGGCGGCGTATCCTCGACCCGCAGCCCGAATGCGATCACGCTCAGCGCCACGGCCGCCAATATGCCGAATTCGGCCAGCGCGACCTGCGTGATGGTCAGCGACGGCCCATGCGCGTTCACGATCGCCAGCACGCCGTTGAACGACAATGCCGCCACGGTCAGCAGCACCGGCAACCAGGCGATCCGCAGGTTTTCCCCTACGCCTTCATGAGTATCCGCTGCTCCGGAAGGCGAGTATTCGGCGCCCGCTTCCTTAACAGGATCAATAAAACGGCTGTGCTGTCGCCCAAATGTCATGATCTTTTCCGGCATCGCCGTACACCACCCCCTGGCCGGCTGTCCTTTATAGGGTCTTTCACCAATTGATTGTTTATGCAAGTCCTTCGGCAACGGCACTACTTGATTGGAATGTTTGCTGATGCTGACTCACCACCATGAATATTTGCCGTACCCATATTTGATTAGCCAGCGATCTTTGGAAGGACTTGCCTGATGGATAGGGTTCAGGTGACGGGTCTGCTCGTCCTGGACGACGGCTCGACCCGCTTTCCCAATCTGCGTGATCCGGGCAACGCGGCGGCGACCTATATCCGCTGTGCCGCGCTGATGGCGCGTTCGGCGCTGGCCGCCGGCTATCACCCGACCATCGTCACCAATCGCGCCGACATATTGGAACGCGACTTTGCCGAACTGGGCGTGCCGCCGGGTGTCACCTTCACCCAGCGGCAGTTCGTGTCGCGGCTCGATCCGGGCGCGCTGCACCGGGCCGCGCATCACAAGCTGGACGTGATCCGCGACCTTGCCGCGCGTCCCGCCGACGCCATAGCGTTGATCGTCGATCTCGACGCGGTGTTCCTGCGGGCGCTGGGGGACAGGGACCTGCCCGCGCCCGGCGCGATCGGCGCCTATGACATCAGCGAGGCGATGACCGCGGAGTCCGGCAACCGCGCCGCCGCCGATATCCACGCCATCGCGCCCGAGCCGATCGCAAGCCCGCGCTGGTATGGCGGCGAGCTGATCGTCGCGCGCTCCTCCGAGTTCCGGACGCTCACCACCCTGCTCGACATGGTGGAGCCGCGCTATTGGCGGCGTCACGCCGATCTTTACCACAGCGGGGACGAGGCGCCGGTCTCCACCGCGCTCAACCTCCACGTCGCGCGCGGCGGCGCGATCTGCGAGCTTGGTGCCCGCGGTACGGTGGTGCGCTGGTGGACCGCCAAGCGCCCCTTTCCCCAGCCGCGCCTGTCCACCCTCACCGACCGCGCGGTGCTGCACCTGCCCGCCGACAAGGAGTTTCTGGCGACGCAGGCGCATCTGCCCTTCGCGCCGGACATCTTCCTTGCCCGCTACCACGCCCATGCCCGCACCAAGCTGGCGCTGCGTCAGGTGGAGATGGTGCTGCGCCACCGGGCGCTGGGCCAGCCCCGCGCCTTCGTCGCCCGCCTGTGACGGCGCCGCGACCCTTGTTCACGACCCTTTCCGATACGGAGCCGAAGACCATGACCGAACCGTTCAACGTCGCCCTTGTCGGGCTGGGCAAGATGGGCATCTCCCACCTCGCTATCGCCAACGCCACGCCGGGGATGAAGGTCGTCGCGGTGTGCGACACCTCCGCGCTGCTCGGCGGCATGGTGCAGAAATATGCCAACATCCCCTATCTGGCCCAATATGCCGATGCGCTGAGCCTGCCCGGTCTTGACGGCGTCATCGTCGCCACCCCCACCCGCTTCCATGCCGACATGATCCGGCAGGCGATGGCGCGCGGCATCCATGTCTTCTGCGAAAAGCCGATGACGCTCGATGCCGATACCAGCGGCGCCATCGCCGACGAGGCGGCGCGCGCAGGGCTTGTCGGCCAGGTTGGCTATCACAACCGCTTCGTGGGCACCTTTGGCGAGGCCAAGCGCCTTCTCGATCTCGGCGCGCTCGGCCGCCTGCGCCACATCCATGCCGAGGCCTACGGCCCCGTCGTCCTGAAGCCCGCTGCCAAGACCTGGCGCAGCCAGTCGTCGGAAGGGGGCGGCTGCCTCTACGATTATGCCGCGCATCCGGTGAACCTGATGAACTGGTATGCCGGGGCGCCGGTCACCTGCTCGGGCGCGCAGATGACGCAGCAATGGTCGACCGATGTCGATGACGCGGTGTTCGCCAACCTGTCCTTTGACGGCGGCGTGTCGGGTCAGGTCTCGGTCAACTGGGCGGACGAGACCGCGCGCAAGATGACGACCAAGCTCTGCCTGTGGGGCGATCACGGCAAGATCACCGTCGATCGCCAGGAGATACAGGTCTTTATCGGCACCAACGGCACGCCGCCCGAGGGCTATCGCAAGGGCTGGACGATCAAATACATTACCGAACTGACCGATCATCCCGCCTTCTATCTCCGCGGCGAGGAATATTCGGCGCAGATGGAGGGGTTCGTCGCGGCGATGCGCAATCCCGCCGGCCCTTATGTCAACGATTTCGCCAGCGGCGCCGCCACCGACCGGACGCTGTCGATGATCCGCGACAGCGCCCGCGGCGTCGTCCCTGCCCGCGCCACCGCGGTGCTGAAGCCGGTGCCGCAGCGCCCCGCGATGCGCGCCGGCCTGTTCGGCTGGACGCTGAAGCGGGCATGATCTTCGCCTCCGTGGGCTCAATGCTGCCCTTCGACCGCTTCGTGGAGGCGGTCGACGGGTGGGCGGCGGCACATCCCGCCACGCCGGTCACCATCCAGATCGGCGACGGCACCTATGAGCCGCGCCACGCCGATTGGGTGCGCATCGTGCCGCATCCGCGCTACATGGCGCTGCTTGAGCGATGCTCGCTGTTCGTCGCGCATGTCGGCATCGGATCGATCGTGCAGGCGCTGGAAACCGGGCGGCCGATGGTGATGCTGCCGCGCCTCGCCTCGCTTGGCGAGCATACCACCGACCACCAGCTCCACACCGCCGCGCGGTTCCGGGACACGGCCGGCCTGACCATCGTGGACGACGTCGTCGCGCTTCACGCCGCGATCGACCACCATCTCGCCCACCCCGCGGCGCCCGCCGCCGCCATCTCCACCGCCGCACCGCCCGCGATGACGCAGCGGATCGGCGCCTTTCTCCACGGCCTTCCGGCCGCTTCATAAGGATCACCCGATGGATCGCATCCTGTTCGGCGACAATCAGTTCTTCGGCATCAACCACATGTCGGAGGAGAAGGCACGGCAACAGTCGATGCGCTTTGCCGACCTCGCCCCGATCATGGAAACGCTGCGGGGCGCGAAGAATGCCGGCGTCGACGTGTTCATGTGCACCACCCATGACCGCATCGCCGAGGTGGCGGAGGTCGTCCGCGACCAGCCGGAGGAATGGGCCGGCTTCAAATTCTACCCCTGCATGCCCTATGCGCACAAATACGCCAACGCCGTCACCGAATATGGCTATTTCGACGCACTGAAGCGCTTCCTGCCCGGCGGCGGCCTGCTGGACGCGGCGATGCGCGGTGGCAAGGCGCTGCTCACCCGCGACATGGAAAGCGTCGCCACCCTGCTGATCGATGCCGAGATGAAGCCGTTCAAGGGCCTGGAGACGCCCATCGTCTTCGTCCAGAACGTCGTCACCGACCTGATCCTCGGCCTCGGCTATTTCGAGGCGTTCAAGATCTTCGCCGACCATATCGAGAAGCGCTACAACGCCGAGGCCGGCTTCATCACCATGAACCTGCCCATGCTGCTGCCCGCGCTCGACAGCGTCGGCATCAGGAACCCGATCGTCTGCGCCAACGTCAACAAGATCGGCTTTCGCATGTCCGGCGGGATCGAGGCATATCGCCGGGCGACGCAGGAATGGCCCGCACGTGTCATCGCCATGTCGGTGCTGGCATCGGGCGCCATCCCGCCGGCCGAGGCGATCGAATGGGTGGTGAACGAGCCTTATGTGCGCTCGATCCTGTTCGGCGCCTCCAGCGAGCGCAACATCCGCAGCACCGTTGACCTGATCCACCGCTTCGACGGCGCGCTCGCGCCGGCCTGATCCATCACGCCGGCATCGGGGCAAGGGTCGTTGCCGATCGGCCGCCCCGCCGCCGGGCATCCGTTATCAAAAGGGGGGAACTGCCATGACGAAGACCATCCACGCCGCGCGTTCCGGGCTGCTCGCGCTCGGCCTGTCGCTGATCCCGGCGAATGCCTGGGGACAGGCCGCCACCCTGCCCCGGCTGGGCGAGATCCCGGCACTGCGCATCGACCAGGGCGCCGATCAGGGCATCGACCTCGACGTCGCCCGCCGCCGCCGACCCGCCTTCGATCCGGTCGGCGTAACCCTGGGCAACTGGCGGCTTTTCCCCAGCATCACCACCGGCATCGGGGCCGACAGCAATCCCTTCGGCGTGGAAACCAACCGCCAGGGCGACCTGTTCGTCCAGGTCGAACCCTCGCTCGTCGCCAGCGACAATTTCTCCAGTGGCGAGCTCCGGCTGGAGGCGAGCGGCCGTTTCGCGCGCTTCGCCGACGAATCCCAGGCCAACGAAACCAGCTACCGCACCGCGGCCTATGGCCGCTACGAAACCGGCACCCGCGCCGTGCTGGAGGCCGGGGCCGATTTCTCGCAACTGATCGAACGACGCGACTCCAGCGGCTTTCCCAACGGCCGGGTCGGCCCCGTCCGCTATCTCCAGACGCTTGGCTGGGCGCGCGGTCGTTACGAGATCGGCCGAGTGCGTGCACTGGCGCAGGTCGATTACATCAACCTCAACTTCCGCGACAGCAACGCCTTGTCGATCACCGGTGCGCCCATCGGTCGCATCGACCAGGACGTGCGCGACTCCCATAGCTGGCGCGGAACCCTGCGCGGAGAATATGAAATCGGCCCCGACCTCGCCGTTTTCGCGCAAGGGGTGCGCGGATCGATCGACTATCGGCGCGAGAATATCGCCCCCGGCGTCCCCAACCTCACCGGCACCACCACCACCGCGCTGGCCGGCATCGCCTTTGGCGCGAACCGGCTGATCCAGGGGTCGGTCGGCGCCGGCTATGTCTGGCGCGATTACGACCGCGCCGCGATCGGCCAGATCAAGGGCTTCGCGCTGAACGGCGACCTGCGCTATTTCATCACCCCCGTCCTTACCTTGTCGGCGCAGGCATCGCGTACCGTCGAGGAAGCCGTGCTTCAGAACGCGTCCGGCTATATCAGCACCGCCTTGTCCGGCCGTGCCGATTTCGAGCTGCTGCGCGAGCTTATCCTCAATGTCGGTGCCGGCTATCGCTACAACGACTTCCGCGACAATCCGCGTCGCGACAAGGTGTGGGAGATGTCGGCGGGCGCGCGCTACAGCGTCAACCGCAACTTCGCGCTGGAAGGCGATGTCAGCTATCTGGACCGCTCCGTCCGGAACGACGCCTTCGCCCCCAGCTTCGATCAGGTCCGCATCTTCGTGCGCACCCGCTTCACCCTCTAGCCATCACGCCTCCACCGGCCGCTTGCCGCGGCCGGCCATTTCCAGCGCGGTGGCAAAGGTCGTGCGGAACAGTTGCGGCGCCACCATGCGCAGCAACCCGCCATAGAGCAGCATGCCCGCCGGGATCATCACCATCAGCACCACCGGCCCCGGCAGCACCGCCGCCAGCACCGGCCGCATCGCGAATAGCGCGACCATCATCGCGACCGCCGCCGCCACCGACGGCAACAGCGCCGTGCCGATCGTCCGCCACCCCAGCCCCATCGCATGCATCGCAAAGCGCAGGCGCAGCGGCAGTACGATCAGCGTCGCCATCGACACCCCCGCCGCCAGCGCCACCGGTCCATGCGGCGCCGCGATCCACAGCATCGCCACGTTCACCCCCGCCGCCACCCCGGACGTCAACGCATCATGATGCGATCGCTGCTCCACCAGCAGCGCGGAGCTGGCGAACTGCCCCAGCGCGGCCAGATACCCGCTTGCCGCCAGCGCGGTCAGGATCGGCGCGGACGCCTCCCACCGCGCGCCGAGCAGCAGGTGAACAAGGAACGGCGAGGCGGCGGCCAGCCCGGCAAAGGCCGGGGCCACCGCCAGGCTCATCATCGTGAGCCCGGCGGCAAAGGCGCGCGCGCGTGCCCGGTCGTCGGCGATCCCGGCGAGCGCGGGCAGCGTGACCGAGGAAATCGCGTTGACCAGCATCATGTTGGCGGACAGCATGATCCGCTTGGCCGCGTTGTAGATGCCCGCCGCCGCCGGCCCGAACCATGCGGACGCAAAGAACAGGTCGGCATCGGTCGCCACCGCATTCCATGCCGCGCCCAGCGAGATATGCCGCGCCCGCCTCCACAGGTCGCGCAAACCCGCCCATGGCAGCCAGGGCCGCGGCCGATAGGGCGCGCTGACCCACAAGGTGATGATATTGAACAGGTTGATGGTCAGTTGCTGGCCGACGAGGCTCCACAGGTCGAACCCGGCGAACGCCATGCCCAGCCCCACCACGCCGCCCGCGACCACCGACAGCGTTGATCGCACGGCCAGCGCCCGGAAACGCATCTGCCGGGCCAGCCACGCGCCGTGCGTGCCCGCCAGCCCCATCACCAGCAGGATCACCGACAGCACGCGTAGCACCGGCGCCGCTTCCGGCGAGCCGATCAGCCGGGTCAGCTCCGCCGCGCTCAACGCGACGACGCCCGCGCTCAGGCCACCCAGGATCAGGATGACGTTGAAGCACAGGTCGTAATCGCGGTTGCTGACCTCGGTGCGCGCATTGGTGGCGTTGGTGACCGGGTCGATCAATAGACGCCGCACCACCTCCACCACCGCCAGGCTGACCGCGACCAGCCCGAAACTGGCCTGCGACACGAACCGCGCGATGACCAGAAAGACCAGCAGCGACAACATCTGCCCCGCCCCCTGGCCCAGCACGGCCCAGGCGGCGTGGCCGCCCATACGCGCACGGCTCATGTGGCGGGCTGGAACAGGAAGCCGTGCAACAGGCCGCGCAGGATCAGCGCCGCGCCGTGCCAGCGGCCGCGCGTCGCCATCCCGGCGGCAAGCCGCGTCTGCCGGATCAGCAGGTAGATCAACTGCCGCTTGCGCTCGTACCGCCGGGTGGTGAAGGTCGTGTTGCGCACCATGAAATAATGGTAGCGGATACGCTCCGGATTGCGCTCGGTGCGGATGTCCAGCTGGCCCTCCGTCGCGCGGGCGTGCAGCACGGTGCTGCCCCCCACCAGGAAACCGGGCCGCTCGCGGCTGATCCGCACGGTATATTCGCGGTCCTCGCCCCACATGAACATGTCCGCCAGCGGCAGGCCATGTTCCTCGACCGTGGCGCGCGGCAGCAGGATCGACACGAACGTCGCACCCCTGGTCGGCACCATGCCATGGTCCAGCAGCAGCGGCCAGTTCTGGAAGCCGATCGCGTTGGCCCGCCGGTCCAGGTCGGGCACGTCGGTCAGCGCGCCGCTCCGGCCGCGCGCGCGCGACACCAGATAGCTGGGGCTCACCCCCTGCCCCGCCAGCGTCTCGTCCGCCGCCAGCAACCGCTCCAGCGCGTCACGGTCCGGCAACACGTCGTCGTCCATCATCCAGACGTGATCGGCATCCGTCTCGAACGCATCGTGCAGGGCGGCGCGAAAGCCGCCGGCCGCGCCGACATTGCGGGGCAGCGACACCAGTTGCACCCGTTCGCCCCATTCGCGGCGGATGAACGGCGCGGTGCCGTCGGTGCTGGCATTGTCCAGCACCAGGATACGGTCCGGCACGCGCGACTGCCCGACCAGCGCGGTCAGGCACTGGTCGAGCATCGACCGCCGATTATAGGTCAGCACCACGGCACAGACGATCGACATGCGCATTCCCCTTCGCCTCCGCTCCGATGGCGGGCCCCCTGATCGGGCGCGTCTTCAGGATAAGGCCATGCTGCACTGCGTCGCGCGCTATTCCGATATACCCCGGCCGGCTGACCGGCGGGGTTCGCCCCTTATTGCAGCTGCTGTCCGATGCGCTGCTGGATCAGTTGGCGGGCATGATGGCTCGGATGACCATCAGCCGTCGGCGCGTTTCCCCGCTCGCCCAGCGCCCAGATCGCCGCCTGGGTACGGTTCTGCACGCCGATCTTGCGCAGGATCGCCTTGACGTGGACCTTCACCGTCGCCTCACTGATGCCCAGCTCGCGCGAGATGATCTTGTTGGGATTGCCCGACACCAGACAGGTCAGGATCTGCACCTCGCGCGTGGACAGCCCGGCCGCCTGGATCGATGCGGTGCTGCCCACCGGCTCGCTCTGCCCGATATGATGACGCAGCGTCTCGGCCAGGTTGCTGGGCATCACCTTCTCGCCGTCCGCCACCAGGTTCAGCAGCTTGATGAGCGAGGTCGATGCGATCCGCTTGACGATATAGCCATAGGCGCCCTGGTCGAAATTGCGCGCCATCACGTCGAAATCGAACTGGTCCGCAAGGATCACGATCCGCGCGGCCGGCGATGCTTCCAGCAGGTCCTGGGTCAGCGTCCGGTCGGGCGTCGCCAGCCCGTCCACCACCACCAGATTGCAGTCGTCGGGGTGCAGGGCCACCGCCTGCGCCACATCGTCCGGATCGGACACCAAGGCGGTGATACGGAACCCCTGCTCCCTCAGCACGCGGTCCAGCCCTTCAAGGGCGATGGGATTGCTCCCCAGCAGTGTAACCCGAATGTCCGATATCATGATGGTCCCCCTCGTTGCGTGGCTTAACCCCTCAAGTCACGTTGCATGTTCCAACCGGGTCGCACCCTATACTCAGGCTGCCTCCCTCGCCGTCCGAATTCGCAGACGATGTAACCGGAAAGTCAGTCAACAGCAGTCATTATGCATTAAAGCACGTTAACCTGCCCAAGGCACAAAATGGTTACTACGTCGGTAATTAGAAGTCACCATTAACATCTTGCCAAAAATGGGACTCGCAACAACTTGGTCAATTTCAGGAATAAAATCACATTCATTATGCTGTGCCCGAATAACATGTAAGAATCTCTATGTACGCCCCTGGGATGATGTCCCGATGATCGGGGCGACACGGGGCCTAGCTTCGGGAATGTTGCACCTGCTGCCGAATGAGCCCGCATCAACGGGCGGCAGTTTTTGGAACAGTCATCCACGAAGGGGTGCGTCGATGAAGATCCTCATCACCGGCAATATGGGCTATGTCGGGCCCGCGGTGGTCCGTCACTTGCGTAGCCGGTTTCCTGACGCCGTCCTCGACGGCTTCGACGCGGGCTTTTTCGCGCATTGCCTGACGACGCGGAACGGCCTACCGGAACGCGACCTGAACCGCCAGAGCTTCGGCGATGCGCGCGCGCTGCGTGCCGGCGACCTTCAGGGCTATGACGCGGTGGTCATCCTGGCGGCGGTGTCGAACGACCCGATGGGAGAGCGGTTCGCCGGCGTCACCGATGCCATCAACCGCGAGGCGGCGGTGTCGCTCGCCCGGGCGGCCTCGGATGCCGGCGTGCGAAACGTCGTCTTCGCCTCCAGCTGCAGCGTATACGGCATCGCCCAGGGCGGGCCGCGGCGCGAGGATGATCCGGTCAACCCGATCACCGCCTATGCCGCCTCCAAGATCGGCACCGAACAGGCGCTGGCCACGATCGGCGGCGACACCGTCATCACCAGCCTGCGCTTCGCCACCGCCTGCGGCATGTCGGCGCGCCTGCGCCTCGACCTCGTCCTCAACGATTTTGTCGCCAGCGCCCTCGCCACCGGCCGCATCACCATCCTTTCCGACGGCACCCCCTGGCGCCCGCTGATCGACGTGGCCGACATGGCGCGCGCGATCGAATGGGCCGCGACGCGCACCGCCGATCATGGCGGCCGCAACCTCGTCGTCAATGCCGGGGCCACCACCGCCAATTACCAGGTCCGCGATCTGGCGCAGGCGGTGGGTCGTCTCGTCCCCGGTTGCACTGTGTCCATCAACCATGATGCGCCGGTCGACTCCCGCTCCTACCAGGTCGATTTCAGCCGCTTTGCGCAATTGGCGCCGGCGCACCGTCCGCAACTATCGCTCGATGACTCCATCCAGGGCCTGATCGCAGGTCTTCAGGGGATCGACTTCGCCGACCCGGATTTCCGCACCTCCTCGCTGATCCGGCTTCAGGTCCTGAAAGGCCTGATCGCCGATGGCTTCCTCAGCGAAGACCTCCACTGGTCGAAGCCGGACGCCCCCCACTGGACGCCCGAAATCGAGGAGGCGGCATGATGAAGGCTGTTCTGCTGGCCGGCGGCTTCGGCACCCGCCTCGCCGAGGAAACTACCGTCACCCCCAAGCCGATGGTGGAGATCGGCGGCAAGCCGATCATGTGGCACATCATGAAGATCTATGCCCATTACGGCATCACCGATTTCGTGGTGCTGGGCGGCTACAAGGTCGATTATATCCGCAGCTACTTCCTGAACTATCAGGCGCGCAACTGCGACATGGTGGTCAATCTGGGCACCGGTGCCGTCGAATGGCTGAGCTGCGCGACCGAGGACTGGCGTGTCACCATCCTCGATACCGGGCTGGATTCGATGACCGGCGGCCGTCTGCGCCGCGCCCGTCATCTGCTTCAGGACGGGCCCTTCTGCCTGACCTATGGCGACGGCGTCAGCGACGTCGATATCCCCGCGCTGGTCCAGCAGCACAAGGACAGCGGCGCCTGGTGCACGCTGACCGCCGTGTCGCAACCGGGTCGCTACGGCGCGCTGCGCATCGATGGCGGCACGCAGGTGCAGGGCTTCAGCGAGAAGGGCAAGTCGGACGGGGGCATGATCAATGGCGGCTTCTTCGTGTGTTCGCCCGAGATGCTCGACCTGATCGACAATGACGACACGGTGCTGGAAAATGAGCCGATGGACCGGCTGATCGCCGCCGGCCGGCTCGGTGCCTATCGTCATGACGGCTTCTGGCAGAGCATGGACACGCTGCGCGACAAGCATCTGCTCGAAAGCCTGTGGCAGGGGGGCAGCCCGCCCTGGAAGGTCTGGCACGACACCGCACCCGCCAGCGTCACGCCACTGAGGCGCACGGCATGATCCTCGTCGATACCGCGCTTGCCGCGCGCGAAGCGGCCGGCAACCCGATCCGCGTCGGCATCGTCGGCGCCGGCTTCCAGGGTGCCGCCATCGTCCGCCAGATCGTGCGATCCACCAAGGGGATGCGCGTCGTCGCGGTCGCCAACCGCAACCTTGCCACCGCGGTCGCCGCGGTCGAGGTACTCGGCATCGCACCTCTGGTCTGCGACGACCGTCCTGCGATCGAACGCGCGATCGCCACCGGCCGTATCGCGGTCACCGACGATGCGGTGGGGCTTGCACAGGCGGACGGCATCGATGTCGTGGTCGAGGTGACGGGCTCGGTCGACTATGCCGCCACCGTCGTCCTCGCCGCGATCGAGGCGGGCAAGCACGTCGTGCAGATGAACGCCGAACTGGACGGCACCGTCGGCCCGGTGCTCAAGGCGCGTGCCGATGCGGCCGGCGTCATCTACACCTTCTCCGACGGCGATCAGCCGGGGGTGCAGATGAACCTCGTCCGCTTCGTCCGCGGCCTCGGGGTCACGCCCGTCCTGTGCGGCAATATCAAGGGGTTGCAGGACCCGTATCGCAATCCGACCACCCAGGCCGGCTTTGCCGAGAAATGGGGGCAGAAGCCCGCCATGGTCGCCTCCTTCGCCGATGGCACCAAGATCTCCTATGAACAGGCGGTGGTCGCCAACGGCACCGGCTTTCGCGTCGCGCAGCGCGGCATGGTCGGCCCCGATCCCACGGGTCGCGATCCCACCGTGCCGCTGCAACCGCTGGAGGACATCATCGCGCCGCTGGCCGATGCGCTCGACACGCATGGGCCCGGTCTGGTCGATTATGTCGTCGGCGCCCGCCCCGGCCCCGGCGTCTTCGTGCTGGGCACGCATGACGACCCGCGCCAGCAGCATTTCCTCAACCTCTACAAGCTTGGCGCCGGCCCCTATTACCTGTTCTACACCCCCTATCATCTCTGCCATTTCGAGGTGCCGACCTCGATCGCGCGCGCCGCGCTGTTCGGCGACGCAGTGCTCGCCCCCTCGGGCGGGCCGCAGGTGGGCGTGGTCGCCGCCGCCAAGAAGGACCTCCATCCCGGCGACCGCATTGCCGAGTTCGGCGGCTATGAATGCTACGGCGTGGCGGAGAATTATCCGGTGATCGAACATGACCGCCTGTTGCCGCTCGGCCTTGCGCTCGACTGCACCGTCACCCGCTTCGTCGCCCGGGACAGCATCCTCACCTACGCCGATGTCGCCATCCCCGAAGGCCGCCTCGTCGATCGCCTCTACGCCGAACAGGCCGCCCTGTTCTCCACCAGGAGCCTAGCCGCATGAAATTCCACAAGACCGATCTCCAGGACGCCCTGCTGATCGAACTGGAGGAGCGCGGCGACGAACGCGGCTTCTTTGCCCGGTCGATGTGTCAGGACGAGTTCACCGCCGCCGGCATGATCCCGGCCTATGTGCAGCAGAACGTGTCGATGTCCGCGCACAAGGGCACGGTGCGCGGCATGCATTTCCAGCGCGCACCGCATAGCGAGGCCAAGCTGATCCGCTGCGTGCGCGGCGCGATCCTGGACGTGATCGTCGATCTGCGCCCCGCCTCGCCCAGCTATATGCGCTCCGAGGCCTTTCTGCTCGACGATCGCGACCGTCGCCAGCTCTACGTGCCGCCGGGCTTCGCGCACGGCTTCCAGACGCTGACCGACGATGTCGAGGTGACCTATCTGGTTTCCGCCCTGTATACGCCGTCATCGGAAGGCGGACTTCGCCACGACGATCCCGAACTCGGCATCGCATGGCCGCTCGTCGCCACCGTCGTCTCGCCCAAAGATGCCGCCTGGCCGCTGATCGACCGCGCCGCGCTGCCGGCGCTCTGACCCAAATGGCCGATATCGATGCGGTGGTGGTGGGCGCAGGCGTCATCGGCCTCGCCATCGCCCGGCGGCTCGCCACCGCCGGCCTGTCCACGATCCTCGTGGAGGGGGACGCCGTGGTCGGCAACGGCACCAGCTCGCGCAACAGCGAGGTGATCCATGCCGGCCTCTATTACGGCGCGACGCCCCGCAAGCGGGCCATGTGCATCGCCGGGCGCGAACATCTCTACGCCTATGCGCGGATGCGCGGCGTCGCCCATCGCCGCATCGGCAAGCTGATCGTCGCGTTCGAGGCTGCCGAGCTCGCCACCCTGTCGCGCATCATGGACGATGCGCGCGCCGCCGGCGTCGACGATCTGGTGGCACTCACCGGCGCGGACGCGCGCGCGCTCGAACCGGAACTTCGCTGCGCCGGAGCCCTGCTGTCGCCATCGACCGGGATCATCGACAGCCACGGACTGATGCAGGCGCTGCTCGCCGATGCCGAGGATGCCGGCGCTGTCCTCGCCTGCCGCACGCGCGTGTCGGGGCTGGTGCCGGGGCGCGGCGGCTGGACCGTCATGGTGGACGGCGAGCCCGCGCTGACCGCCACCCGCATCGTCAACGCCGCCGGCCTGGGCGCCGCCGCACTCGCCGCGGCGACCGAGGGGTTGGAACACGTCCCAACGCTCCGCTACGCGCGCGGTCATTATTTCACCTATGCCGGCCGGGTGCCCTTCACGCGCCTCATCTATCCGGTGCCCGTGCCCGGAGGCCTCGGCACGCACCTCACCCTCGACCTGTCGGGCAACGCCCGCTTCGGCCCCGACGTCGAATGGATCGACACTATCGACTACCGCGTCGACCCCGCCCGCGGCGACAGCTTCCGCGCGGCCGCCGCCCGCATCTGGCCCGCGCTCGACCCCAGCCGGATCGCCCCCGGCTATGCCGGCATCCGCCCCAAGCTCGGCGGTCCTGGCGACCCCGCCGCCGACTTCGCGATCGACGGTCCCACCGAACACGGCCTCGCCGGTCTGGTCAACCTCTACGGCATCGAATCCCCCGGCCTCACCGCCTCGCTCGCCATCGCCGACGACGTCGCCCTCCGCATCGCCTGAGGCACAACCCGTCTCGCCTGGCCGCCGAGCGGCTGTACCGGACCCGTATCGGGGGCGGTATATCGCGGAACAGGTCGGCTTGCGCCGTGCATAGGGAAATTCCGGCACGGCGACGGGGGCCGCCGGGGGTGGGTCGGGGCCGCCGCCGTGCACGTTTCGGAAGGTAGCCTTGGCGGCCCGCCCTGCCTCTGTCGGGCCATGCGGCACGGGGCAGCCGATCGCCCCGCCGTCCCCATCCTACGCTTTTGGCAGGCCAGCCCAATCGCCAGCACGGTGGTCATACCTCTGCCCCCGAACACTCCTTCCGAGATGGCGGCCTGCCGGAATTGCCGATCGCAAGCGCGCCTCTACCGATTATCTTCAAGGGACCAACATCATGCAGGGAGGATCGCCATGCCCGTGAGCCACCGGCCTTTGCCCGTTCGCCTCTCCGATCTGCACGGCGATGCGCGACTGGCGGCGCTGCACGACCGTGCGGCACGTGCAACGGCGGAATGGCGGCGGCGCGAGGCACGCGCTCGCCAGTTCGGCATCTTCGCCCGGTTGCTGCCGCCCGGCTGGTAGGGACTTATCCGTCCCGCCCCGGCAACGGGATGGCGGTGCTGCACTTGATCTCCTCCATCGCGAACGCCGCACTCACATCGGTCAGGCGGACCCGCTCGATCAGCCGCTTGTACGCCCGGTCATAGGCCTGGATGTCGGCCACCCGTATCTTGATCAGATAATCGGTCTCGCCCGCCATCCGATAGAATTCCACCACCTCGGGCAGGTCGCGGACCGCCGCCGAAAACTCCGCCAGCCACGCCGCCGAATGCTCCGCGGTACGCACGCTGACGAACACGGTCATCCCTGCATTCAGCTTCGCTGGATCGAGCAGCGCGACGCGTGCGCGTATATAGCCCTCGTCCTCCAGCCGCTTGATCCGCCGCCAGCAGGCATTGTGCGACAGGTGCACCCGGTTGGCGACCTCCGCCACCGACAGCGTCGCGTCCCGCTGCACCTCGTCGAGAATGGCGAAGTCGATTTTGTCGAGATTGGCCGTCATGACGGTAAGATTATCCCAATGCTCGGCCCAAATCGAGCAAAGTTTGGGAGGTTTTTACGGTGCAATCGAGATACCCTTTGGCGCATGCTGATGCCCCTCGCCACGCTGCCCCCCTCCTGCCCGCTCGCCGAAACGCTGGGCGTCATCGCCACCGAACGCCCGGACGATCGCGACTTCGTCGATGCCGCACTCGCCATCATCGACCGCGACCGGCGGCGCTGCCCGGAAACGCCGCTGCTCACGCTGCACCTGCCCGCGACCCCGGGCATCGACCTGTATCTGAAGGACGAATCCGCCCACCCGACGGGCAGCCTCAAGCATCGTCTGGCCCGGTCGCTGTTCACCGCCGGCCTTGTCGCCGGGGTCATCCGCTGCGACACGCCGTTGGTCGAGGCGTCATCGGGCTCGACCGCGGTGTCGGAGGCCTATTTCGCCCGTCTTCTCGGCCTGCCCTTCCATGCCGTCATGCCGGTCGGCACCTCGGTGGCAAAGGTCCGCGCGATCGAGGCGCAGGGGGGCCTGTGTCACCTCGTCGCGCCCCATGCGCTCTATGCCGAGGCCGCATCGCTGGCCCGGGCGCAGGGCGGCGTCTATCTCGATCAGTTCACCAACGCGGCCCGCGCCACCGACTGGCGCTGCGACAACATCGGCTCGGCCATCCTTCAGCAGATGGCGGGCGAACCCCATGCGCTCCCCGCCTGGATCGTGGCCGGTGCCGGCACCGGCGGCACCGCCGCCACCATCGGCCGCCACCTGCGCTATCGCGGCCTTTCCACCCGGCTGTGCGTCGCCGATGTCGAACACAGCGCCTTTTTCGAGGGGTATCGCGACGCCGATCCCGATGCCACCGCCGATCGCCCGTCGCGGATCGAAGGGGTCGGGCGCCCCCGCGTCGAACCCTCCTTCCTGCCCGGCACCGTCGACCGGATGATGAAGCTGCCCGATGCCGTCTCGATCGCGGGCATGCGTATCGCGGGTGATCTGCTCGGCCGCCACGTCGGTCCCTCGACCGGGCTCAATTTCGTCGCCACCGCCCTGCTTGCCACCCAGATGCACGCCGCCGGGCAATCGGGATCGATCGCCACCATCCTGTGCGATGCAGGCGATCGCTACGCCGAATGTCATCAGGATCGCGACTGGTTGGCCCGACAAGGCCTTGCCACGGCGGTCGACACTGCCGAAGTTCAACTGCGCAACGCCCTGCTGCGGCGGCCCTAAGGAGCCTTCATGTCCCCCAATCCCCTGCTTGCCGACCATGATCTGCCCGACTTCGCCGCGATCCGCCCCGAACATCTCGTTCCCGCTGTCACCGGTCTGATCGAACAGGGCCGCGCCGCCGCCGATGCGATAGCCGGCTCCAACATCCGTGACTTCGACAGCGTCGTTCTCGCCAGCGAGCGGGCGGGCTTTGCCCTGGCGCGCGGCTGGTCGCCCGCCGGGCATCTCCATGCCGTCGCCGACACGCCCGAATACCGCGCCGCCTATGCGCAGGCGCAGACCATGCTCGCCGAATATGGCATGGAAGCCGCGCAGGACGCCCGCCTCTATGCGGCCTATGCGCTGGTCGATGCGACCGGCCAGTCCCCTGCCGCCGAACGGGCGGTCGAGTTGGCGCTGCGCGATTTCCGTCTCGCCGGTGTCGCGCTGGAGGACGAGGCCAAGGCGCGGTACCGCCAGATCGGCGTCGAGCTGAACCAGTTGGCCACCGAGTTCAGCAACGCCGTGCTGGACGCCACGGAGGCGTGGAGCGAGCACGTCACCGACGAGGCACTGCTGGACGGCCTGCCTGACACCGCCAAGGCGATCCTCGCCGGCTATGCCGCGGAAAAGGATCTGGACGGCTGGCTCGTCACCTTGCGCGAACCCAGCGTGCAGGCGGTTTTGACCCATGCCCGCAACCGCGACCTGCGCGCCCGCCTGTACCGCGCCTACACCACCCGCGCATCCGACCAGGCGGCCGATACCAGCCTCGACAACGGCCCCCGGATCGAGCGTATCATGGCGCTGCGTCATGAGGCGGCGCAACTGCTCGGCTTCTCCGATGCCGCGGCGCGTTCGGTGGAAACCAAGATGACGCAGTCGGCGGACGAGGCGCTCGCCTTTCTTGCCGATCTCGCCCGCCGTGCCCGCCCGCTGGCCGAGGCCGAACTGGCCGAAGCACGCGAGTTCGCCGCCGAGCGGTTCGGCATCGCCGAGTTGATGCCATGGGATACCGGCTTCGTTGCCGAGGCGCTGCGCCGCGAGCGCTACGGCGTCGACCGGGAGGCGATCCGCGCCTATTTCCCGCTGCCCCGCGTGATGCAGGGCACCCGCGCCTTGATACGCCGCCTCTTCAATGTCGAACTGGTCGAGCGGGATGACGTATCGACCTGGCACGCCGATGTCCGCTTCTACGATGTGGTGGATGCCGCCGGTGCGGTCGTCGCCGGCGTCTATCTGGATCTCCACGCCCGCGCCGGCAAGCGTGGCGGCGCCTGGATGGACGTGTGCCGCCCGCGCTTCCGCGATGCCGACCGCTTCCACCGACCCGTCGCCTATCTCACCTGCAACTTCCCGCCCGCCACCGCCGATGGCTCCGCCCTGCTCGCGCACGGCGACGTGGTGACGCTGCTCCATGAATTCGGCCACGTTCTCCATCATCTGCTGACCGAGGTCGATCTGCCCTCGATCGGCGGCATTTCCAGCGTGGAATGGGACGCAGTCGAACTGCCCAGCCAGTTCATGGAGAATTTCGCCTGGGACCGCGCCACTCTGGCGGAGCTTTCCGGCCATGTCGCCACCGGCGAGCCGTTGCCGGACGCCATGTTCGCGCAAATGCTGGCCGCGCGCCGTTTCCAGGCCGGGCTGTTCCTGCTGCGTCAGGTCGAATTCGCCACCTTTGACCTGCGACTCCACCGCGATTACGATCCGGCCCGGGGCGCGCGGGTCATGGAGGTGCTGGACGCCGTGCGTTCCGAGGTGGCGGTGATCGTGCCCCCCGCCTGGAACCGCTTCCCCCACGGCTTCTCGCACATCTTCGCCGGAGGCTATGCCGCCGGCTATTACAGCTATCTCTGGGCCGAGCTGCTCTCGGCGGACGCCTTCGCCGCCTTTGCCGCAGAGGGTCAGCCGGCCGGCGAACGCTTCCGTCGCGAGGTGCTCGCACGGGGTGCAAGCCGTAGCGCCAGCGACAATTTCCGCGCTTTCCGCGGCCGCGCGCCGGAGCCGGATGCGCTGCTCCGCCACCACGGCTTGGCCGCCTGATCGCGGGGCAACGGGGCAGGCGATCGACGCCTGCCCCGCTTCGCTCAGGCCCCGACGTCCAGCAACGGCCCCGTCCCGTTGAACCGCCCCGCCTGGTAATCGCGGATCGCGTCCGAAATCTCCTCGCGCGTCGTCATCACGAACGGTCCATGCGCCACCACCGGCTCGTCGATCGGATCGGCATGCCCGAACAACAGCACCGCACCCGCCGCGCTGCGCACCGTGATTACCTCGCCATCATCGGCAAAGGTCGCCAATTGCCACGGCGCCACCGTGTCGCCGCCGACCTCGACCGATCCCGCCACCGTGTAGAACAGCACGCTGCGCGCCCTCGGCGCCGGCAACGTGATCGCCGCCCCCGCCGCCAGCCTCACCACCGCCAGCATCACGCTCGTCAGCGACCTAATCGGCCCCTCGGCCCCCCATACGCGCCGGACACCAGCGCCACACTGCCGCCCTCCACCGTCAGCACCGGGATCGCATCGCCCTGCAACCCGGTATAGCGCGGCGCCGTCATCTTCAGCCGCGACGGCAGGTTCACCCAAAGCTGCAATATCTCCAGTGCTCCGCCCTCGCGCTTGAACGCCGGCGGCGACACCTCCGCATGGATCAGCCCGGACCCCGCCGTCATCCACTGCACCCCGCCCGCCTCGATCACGCTCTGGTGCCCGCCCGTATCGTGATGCGCCAGACTGCCCGACAGGATGAAGGTCACCGTCTCGAACCCGCGATGCGGATGCGGTCCGAACGGCAATCCGCCATTATTCGGTGCATAGACCTGCGGTCCGTGATGATTGAGGAACAGGAAGGGATCGACCTGTGCCAGTCCGGGTCCCGGCACCGGCCGCCGGGTGACGAGGTCGCCGATATCGTCGCGCAGCGCGGAATGGGTGGCGGTCAGCGACCGATCATGGGTCATGGGCAAACTCCTTGGGGGGGGGCGGAGCTACTGCGCCGCCGGCCGCGCGGTGCGCCAAGTCGTCGGCCCTGGCCTGCGCCGCGTCGCGCACCATGCACCAGCGCGCCCGTTCGTCCTCGGCATCGGCCAGCGCCCGGTGGCGCGGCGGCCCTTCCCGGCGCACCTCGACCAGCGTCATCACATCGTACACCGCCTGATCGAGCGCGGGTTGCGCCAGTACCGGCGCTAGGATCGCCCGCGCCGTTTCGCCCTGCGCCTCCTCGGTATCGCGCAGCCGCAACGTGTGCCGCGGCAGGCCGGCGGCCCGCAACAGCGCGCTCAACCATTTGCCATCCCAGGACGGCGCACTCGCGAGCAGGTCATGCCCCGCCAGCACCGCCACCATCCGCTGCGCCACGACATCGTGGGCCGTACCCTCGGCGGCAAGCATCGCGCGCGAGATGTGATGGATCGCCTCGGCCTCGTCGTCCCAGTCATCCCAGCCGGGCGCAGGCCGGATCAGATGCGCCTCGCTGCCGCCATCCTCGAACACCCATCCGACCTCGATCGGATAGCCATGCTTGTTCAGCGAGGATGCCTCGAAATCCAGAAACACCAACATGGCCGGTTCAACGCACCGGCAGGCCATTCGGCGCCGCGTCAGGCGGCGGCGGGCACCTCTGCGATCACCAGCCCGGTATTGGCGCCGCGCGCGGTGCGCCCGGCATTGATGCTGTCGACCATCAATTCATACTGATCGGCCGAATAGCCCGCCGCCAGGAACCGGCGTACCTCATGCGGGGCCACGGTATAGCCATGGTGCCAGCTCAGCACCGCCATCCGGCGCAGCGCCTCGAGCTGCGGGTCGGCCAGCCGCGGATTGTGCCGCTCGCCGAACAGCGCACCCATCGCCATCGCCAGCCGGCCGGGCGACCGCAGCGTCGCGATCCGGTCCTTCTGGGCCAGCGCCACCACCTGCCATTCCAGCGCCGACAGGCTCGCTGCACGCGGGGCCGGCGCAGGCGCCTTTACCGGCCGCGTCACCGCCGCACGCGCCATTGCCGGGCCGCCCAGTTCGGAAAAGCCGAGATATGCCATGCCCATCACTCCCTGCACATGGCCGGCCGCACCCGCCGAGCCGCAGCCCGGCGGCGTCCGTCACGCCGACCGTTGACCAAAATCCCAAGATGGTCCGCCGCGATCGGCTGCGACCATCTTCTATACCAGCCGGTATAAAAGCGGCTGGCGGACCCGTCAACGGCTTTCTGTACCGAACGGTATTTTTGTTGGAAAGGCCCCCTGCGTCAGGCTGCGCCGATGCCTAGCTTCCGCTCCATTTCCTCCAGCGGCACGCCCTTGGTCTCCGGGAAATAGACCAGCACCACCACGAACTGCAGCGCCATCATCACGGCAAAGAACAGGAAGGGCAGGCTTGCCGACATCGCCGCCACCACCGGGAAGCCCGCCGCGATCACCGCGTCCAGCCCCCAATGGGTGGAGGCACCGACCGCGCTGCCCCGCCCGCGCACGCCGGTCGGGAACACCTCGCTGATATATACCCAGATCACCGCCCCCGTGCTCGGCGCGAAGAAGGCGATGAAGCCGATCAGCGCCCACAGCACCAGATGCGCCGGCAGCATCCCGCCCATCGCCAGTCCGGCGACGCTCAGGCACACCGCCATCCCCGCCGATCCGATCAACAAGAGCGTCCGCCGCCCCAGCCGGTCGATCAGCAGCATCCCGACCACGGTAAACAGCGCATTGACCAGCCCGATGATCACCGCCTGCATATCCGCGGACAGCGATCCCCCCGCCGCCGCAAAGATGTCGTTCAGATAATAAAGCAGTGCGTTGATGCCCGACAGCTGGTTGAACCCGGCGACCAGGATCGCCAGCATGATCGGCTTGGAATGCCGCCGCCACGACAGGCGCTCGCCCCCCGGCTGTTCGGTCGCCGCCTGTTCGCCCGCCCGTTCAATGGCGTCGATCTCGCGGTCCACCTGCGCCGCGTTCATGCCGATCCGCCCCAGCGCATCGCGCGCCTCCGCTGTCGCGCCGCGTCCGACCAGCCAGCGCGGGCTGTTGGGGATGCGCAGCAACAACAGCAGGAAGACGACCGCGGGCACCGCACTCACCCCGAACTTCCACCGCCAGTCGCTCAGGCCCAGGTCCATCGACGCGATGATTGCGTTCGACACATAGGCGAGCAGGATGCCCAGGATGATGTTGAACTGGAACGCCGCGACCAGTCCGCCGCGTTTGCTGGGCGGCGCGATCTCGGAGATATAAACGGGTGCCAGCACGGACGATCCACCGACCGCCAGTCCCGCGATCACCCGGAACAGCACCAGCGATCCCCAGTCCCAGGCGAGCCCGCAGCCGAGCCCCCCGACGACATAGAAGACCGCCAGCACGCGCAGCGTATTGCGGCTGCCGAACCGGTCGCCCGGGATCCCGGCGGTCAACGCGCCGACCAGCGTCCCCCACAATGCCGCCGACACGGTGATGCCCAGCCAGAAGGGATCGAGCCGGAAGGTCCGCACCATCGCCTCGGTGGTGCCGGAGATGACCGCGGTGTCGAACCCGAACAACAGGCCCGCAAGCGCCGCGGTGGCGATACAGGCGATCAGTCCGGGGTTCAGCAGCGATGGTTCGTCGGCCGAACCGCCGGTCGTTCGCACCACCTGCATGCACTTAGTCTCCCGCTTCCACGCGCGTCCCGCCCGTGCGTCGCAGGCTTTTCTAGAGGCGGATCAGCGGCTCGGCCAGAGTGCCAGACTCGTTTCGACCAGACGGTCCAGCGCCTCGCGCGGCGCGCCCGATCCGGCCTGCACCGCCATGCCCTGCAGGATCGCATACAGATGGCTGGTCAACCCTTCCGGGTCGATATGCGGCGGCAGGTCGCCGTCGCTGCGTGCGCGTTCGAACCGTTCCAGCAACATGCGGTGGGACGAGGCGCGCCGCGCCACCACCGCCTCGCGGATCGACTCCGCCTCGGGGCCGCAGGCAACGCTGCTGATCACGCCCAGACAGCCATGGGGCTCGTCGCACCGCGTCTGCGCATCCACCGCTCCGCGCAGCAGCGCTTCCGCGACGCCCCGCGCCGTCGGCTGGTCCAGCGCGGCGCGGACATAGGCCATCTTCTCGGCCTCATACAGGTCCAGCGCCTTGTGGAACAACGCTTCCTTGTTGCCGAACGCGGCATACAGGCTGGGCTTGGTGATCCCCATCGCGCCGGTCAGATCGGCCAGCGACGCCCCGTCATATCCCTTGCTCCAGAACACGCGCAGCGCCTTGGCCAGGGCGGCGTCGACGCAGAATTCGCGCGGCCGGCCCTTGGTCACGGTGCAGTCGGGAACGTCGGTCACAGTTTCCATAACGAGCGGTATATAAGTCTGCCCGGCGCCAAGTCCACCCACCGGCTTTTTTGCGGCGGCCGGGGGAACGCGGCGCACGCCGTTCGTTCCTGCCGCGACTGCAAACGAAAACGGAGATCAGCATGAGCCTCGCATCGGCACTCGGACTGGGTGGCAAGAAGGTCCGCTACGCCATGGTCGGCCTGGGCGACATCACCCAGTCGGCGATGCTGCCCGGCGTCAAGCACACCGGCAATTCGGAGGTGACCGCGCTCGTCTCCAGCGACGCGGAAAAGCTCGCCAAGGTCGGCGACGCGTACGGCGTGGAGGGGCGGTATCGCTACGACCAGTTCGATGCGTTGATCGCGTCGGGCACGATCGACGCGATCTATATCGGCACCCCCAATTGGCGCCATGCCGAGTTCGCGGTCCCGGCGCTGAACGCCGGCATCCACGTTCTTTGCGAAAAGCCGCTGGAGGTTTCCGCCGAACAGGCCCGCGCGATCCTGGCGGCGGAAAAGGCGGGCAAGGCGAAGTTGATGACCGCCTACCGCCTTCATTTCGAACCCGCGACGCTGGATGCCATCCGCCGCATCCGCGCGGGCGAACTGGGCGACGTCCTCGCCTTCACCTCCTGCTTCGGCCAGATGCTCGACCCCGCCAACCACCGCGCCCATCACGGTATCGAGGCGGGCCCGCTGTTCGACATGGGCGCCTATCCGATCAACGCGATCCGCTATCTGTTCGGGGCGGAGCCGGTCGAGGTCGTCTCGGCGGTCGGCACCCGTCATCCGGAGGCCGGCTTCGGCGATCTGGACGACACGATCACCGTCACGTTGCGCCTGCCGGGCGACCGCTTCGCGCAGTTCGTTGTCAGCTATTATCTGAACGGCGTCGAGACGCTGACCATCGCCGGCACCAAGGGGTCGATCACGCTCAACCCGGCCTATACCTTTGGCAAGTCGCTCGAACAGATCCGCACCATCGGCCAGGATACCGAGCATCAGGTGTTCAACGCGACCGACCAGTTCGGCGGCGAGATGAAATATTTCTCCGACTGCATCCTGGAGGACCGCACGCCCGAGCCGGACGGCGAGGAGGGTCTTGCCGACATTCTGGTGATCGAGGCGGTCGTGAAGGCGCTGAAATCGGGCGGCCCGGTCGCGGTCGAGCCCCTCGCCCGCAGCCGCCGCATCGATCCGGACGCACAGGAACAGCGCCTGTCCCCCGTCTCGCCCCCCGAGACGGTCAACGCCGACAGCCCGACGCGCTGACCCACCTGCCCGGCGCCGCCCCTGCGCGGCGCCGGGCTCGCTCCTATATGGCTTGGCCGAGAAGGAGTGAATGATGACCGGCGACCCGCGGACCAAGACGGCCACCCTGTACCGCATGGTCATGCCCCAACATATCTGCCCGTTCGGCATCAAGGCGCTCGACCTGCTCCGCCGCCGCGGCTTCACCGTCGAGGATCGCTGGCTGACCACCCGCGCCGAGCAGGACGCGTTCAAGGCCGAGCACGACGTGAAGACCACGCCGCAAATCTTCATCGATGGCCGGCGGATCGGCGGCTATGACGATCTGCGACGCCATTTCGCGCTGAAGGTCCGCGATCCCCAGGCGACGAGCTACACCCCGGTCATCGCGGTGTTCGCAGTCGCCGCGCTCATCGCGCTGGCGATCAACATGCTCACCGCCACCCCGCTGATCGGCCTCGTCGGGGCCGGTCGCTTTATCGCAATATCGATGATGCTGCTCGCCATGCTGAAGCTGCAGGATATCGAGCGGTTCGCGACCATGTTCATCGGCTATGACCTGCTCGCCCGCCGCTACCTGCCCTATGCGCATGCCTATCCGTTTCTGGAACTGGGCGCGGGCGCGCTGATGCTCGCCGGGGTGCTGCCGATCGTCTCGATCCCCGTCGCCCTCGTCATTGGCGGCATCGGCGCCGTCTCGGTGTTCCGGGCGGTCTATGTCGAGCGCCGCACGCTGAAATGTGCCTGTGTCGGCGGCAGCGGCAATGTGCCGCTCGGCTTCGTGTCACTCACCGAAAACGTGATGATGGTGGTGATGGCACTGGCGATGACGCTCGCGATCTCGGGCACTATTTCAATGAATTGAACGACTTGTCCGCCCGGCCTGTTCGATCCGCCCCGGCCGTAATATAGCCGCCGCGATATCGCCCGATTATTGGAGGAACAGATGCTCGCAATGCTGGCCCATGCCGCAGCGCTCGCTGCCGCGCAGGCGGCGGCATCTGCGCCCTGTCCCACGCCGCCCGCACCATTGCCCGCCATGCTGTCCGGCTGGCGACAGAGCGCGCCGATCGCGGCGGCGGAAAGCACGCGCGGCGTATCGCGTGCCATGTTGCCGATCGGCACCTCGGTTCGCGCCACGCTGCATCCGCTCGCCGATCTCGCCTTCACCGTGCCACCGCCGCAAAAGGCGTCTCCCCCCACCACCCAGGGCGGGCTGTTCGCCTTTGCCGTCACCCGCCCCGGCCGCTACCGCGTCGCGCTCGGCACCCCCGCCTGGGTCGATGTCGTCGCCGCGGGCCGCACCGCGACCGCCGTCGCGCACGGCCATGGCCCCGCCTGCTCGGGCATCCGCAAGATAGTGGATTTCGACCTGCGCGCCGGCCGCTACCTGCTCCAGGTCGCCGGCCATGAAGGCCCCGCGCTGACCCTGATGGTCACCCCCACGGCCTGACCCTGGGCAGTTCGTCCTTGGTCAGGTAGCGCGCCGACCGGTAATAGTCGCGCAGCAACGCGGGCGGGTTCTGCGCCGGATCGGTCAGCCAGCGCGTATGCCAGGTCATGAACCACAGCCAGTCCGCCTGCGGCCCGAGGGTCGCCGGGTCCGGGATCGGCCCGTTCTCGTGCAGACAGATCGGCACGCTGGTCCCGACGATCGCCTTCACCTGCCCGAACATCGGCGCCAGGTTGCCGTGATCGTCGACATAAAGGTCGGCGCCCGCCACGTCGACGCAGTCGCGCCCCGGATAATAGGCGGCATCGACATTCTGCCCGGCCCAGCCCAGCACCCAGATCAGATTGTCCAGCTTCCGCTCGGTCGTGAAATACCGGTACATCAGCCGCCACAGCGCCTTGAACCCATCCGGCCCATGCTGCCCCCACCAGAACCAGGTGCCGCTGAACTCGTGAAAGGGTCGCCACAGCACCGGCACACGCGCATCGCGCAATTGCGTCAACAGATCGGCGACGCCGGCCATCTGGGCCATCATCGCCCGGTTCTGCGGCGTGCCCGCGACCAGCGCCTGTTCGACGCCGAACGCCTTTTTGGAGTTCTCATAACCCGTGCCGATATCCGGCGCCCCCCAATGCCAGCAGATCGATACGATCCCGCCCGCCTTGTGCCAGGCCAGGGCCCGCGCATTGGTCGCCGCCTGATCCTCCGGGTCCATATAGTCGAACCCCAGCAGCGCCGGTGCCTTGCCGGTCACCCGCCGAATATGGTTCAGCTCCAGCCCCGCCCCGGCCGATTTGAAATTCTGCTCCTGCTGTCCGGTCAGCGTTTTGGTGCCATAGATCGACCATAGCCATGCATAGAGCGCCCGCGCCTCCGCCGACGCCGCCGGATTGCTCAGCGACCGCGCCGCAGCGTGTGCCCATGCCCGTCCGGTCGCCAGTCCCGACGCCGCGACAATCGCCGCCGCCCCCGCCAGCGTCGCGCGCCGGCTCCATCCATCCCGCTGTTGCATTGTCATGGTCATCCTCTGCCAGAACGCTATGCTTGCCCGAACAGAGCATTAAAGAAAATTGTCTTATTTGGGGATCGTGATGCGGTTCATGATGTTGGCGGTGGGACTTGGCCTGGTTGCGGCGTCCGCCTTTACGCAGGCGCCGCCACTCGCCATCACCCGGATCGCGGACACACCCGCCACCTTGCGCGCGCTGCCGATGCAAGTCGGTGGCCGCACCGTGGAGGACGGCGCGCAACTGCTCCGCCAATGGCCCGGCACCTATTTCGAGAGCGCCTTTCATGGCTCCACCATCGCCTTTGCGGTCGGCAAGGGTCGCGTCCACCTCACCGCGCGCGTGGACAACGGCACTCCGGCGTCGCTGGTCGAACCCAAGCCCGGCCTCTACCGCATCGCCGGCCTGACGCCGGGCAACCACCGCCTGCGCATCGACGTGGTCAGCGAAAGTCAGGCGGAGGCGACCGCCTTTGGCGGCATCTTCGCGCCCGCCGGTACCACGGCGCGGCCGTTGCGCGCACGCGCCCGCCGCATCGAATTCATCGGCGACTCGCATACCGTCGGCTATGGCAACACCGCCACTTCGAACACCTGCACGCAGGATCAGGTCTGGTCGACCACCGACACTGCCCGGGGCCTGCCGGGCCTGCTCGGTGCGCGCTACGATGCCGATTACCGGGTCAATGCGATCTCCGGCCGCGGCATCGTGCGCAATTATGACGGGTTCGCCGCCGACACCCTGCCCCAGGCCTATCCTTATGCGACGCTCGACCACGCGCATCCCGCCGACGATCGCGGCTGGTCGCCGCAGGTGATCGTTATCGCGCTCGGCACCAACGACTTTTCCACCCCGCTGCGCCCGACGGAACGATGGAAGACGCGGGACGCTCTCCATGCGGATTATCAGCAGACCTATGTCCGCTTCGTGCAGACGCTGCGCGCCCGCCATCCCGCGGCACGGATCATCCTCTGGTCCACCGACCTCGCCGATGGCGAGATTGCGGCGCAGATCGCGCAGGTCCATGCCCGCCTGCGCGCGGCCGGCGACACCCGCCTGTCCTACGCTCCCGTGCACAAGCTGGGCTTCACCGGCTGCCACGCCCATCCCGATACCGCGGACGATGCCGCCATCGCCGATGCCGTTGCCAGGGCGATCGATGCTGACCCCGCCGCCTGGAAGGGGTGACACCCCCCGCCCCGAACCCCATCTCCCGTCCATGCAGATCTTCACCATCGGCTATGAGGGCGCCACCCAGGCGGACCTGATCGCCGCCCTCCAGTCCGCCGGCGTCACGCTTCTGGCCGATGTCCGGGCGGTGCCGCTGTCACGCCGCCCCGGCTTTTCCAAGAACATCCTGGCGAACGGCCTGCGCGAGGCCGGCATCGACTATATCGGGCTGAAGGCGCTCGGCACCCCGCCCGAGGGGCGCGAGGCGGCGCGCAAGCTCGACCATGCCCGCCTCGCCACCATCTATGCCGGCCAGCTCGAACTGCCGGAGGCGATCTTTCAGGGCGCGCAGCTTCGCGATCTGGCGCAGGAGCGGCCCACCGCGCTGCTCTGCTTCGAGCGGCAACCCCATGGCTGCCACCGCTCGCTGCTGGTGGAGGCGGTGATGCCCGATGCCACCGTCACCCATCTGTTTCCATAAGGGATCGCGGATCCCCGTCGCCGTGTTGTAGCCGCTGGTAAAGGCAACCGGGATAGCACAGCATGACCAAACTCGACGGGGCAAGCGCGATCGTCACCGGTGCCAGTTCGGGCATCGGCTTTGCCGTGGCGCGCCACCTCGCCGCCTGCGGGGCGAAGGTCGCGGTCAACTATCACGGCGACGCGGAGTCCGCCGAGGCTCTGGTGGCGGAGATCAAACAGGCCGGTGGCGAGGCTTTCGCGCACCGGGCCGACGTCGCGGTGGAGGAGGAGGTGACGGCGATGTTCGACCGCACCGTCGAACGCTTCGGCCGCGTCGATATCCTTGTCGCCAATGCCGGAATCCAGAAGGATGCGACGATCGGCGAGATGACGCTGGCCGACTGGAACGCGGTGATCTCGCTAAACCTCACCGGCCAGTTCCTGTGCAGCCGCGAGGCGATCCGCCGCTTCCGATCGCAGGACCGTGCCGCCGCCCCGACCCGCGCGGCCGGCGCCATCGTGTCGATGAGTTCGGTGCACGATATCATCCCCTGGGCCGGCCACGTCAATTATGCCGCGACCAAGGGCGGGGTCGCCATGCTGATGAAGTCGCTGGCGCAGGAGGTCGCGCCCGAGAATATTCGCGTCAACGCCATCTCGCCCGGCGCCATCCGTACCCCGATCAACCGCGAGGCATGGGAGGAAAAGGACGCGCTGGAAAAGCTGCTCCGCCTCATCCCCTATGGTCGCATCGGCGAGCCGGAGGATGTCGCCCGCGCCGTCGCCTGGCTCGTCTCTGACGAAGCGGACTATATCACCGGCACCACCCTCTATGTCGATGGCGGCATGACGCTCTATCCCGGCTTCAGCGACAACGGATAGAGCGGGGGCGATGCAGGCGCGGCCGCGGTCAGCGCGGCCGCATCGGCATCCGCCGCAGCCACACCGGCACCTTGATCCGCTCACGCGCCCAGGTCAGCAGCCCGGCCGCGACGATGATCGCGATGCCGACGAAAGTCGCCTCGTCCACCGACTGCCCGAACAGCCAGTAGCTCAGGCCCACGGCCCAGATCATCTGGCTGTATTGCGGCGGCGCGATCCGGCTGGCGGGCGAGGCTTGCGCGGCGAACATCAGCAGCACATTGCCCAGCGCCGCGAGCAGGCCATAGCTCGTCATGAACGCCATCTGCCTTGGCGTGGGCATGGCAAGGCCGGGGATCATCAGCAACCCGTTCAGCACCAGCGGCCCGATCAACCCGGCGCCGTACAATGCAATCCGCTTCTCGCCCGGCCCCGCGACCCGGAACATCACGATCGCGATCGCCGCGGTGACGCCGGCCGACAGCGCCGCCAGATGCCCCAGATGGAGCGCGCGAAAGCCGGGTCGCAGCACCACCAGCACGCCCACGAACCCCAGCACCACCGCGCCCCACCGCCAGACGCCTACCTCCTCCTTCAACAGCACGACCGACAGGATCGTGACAAAGATCGGCATCAGGAAGATCAGCGAGAACGCCTCCGGCATCGGCAGGCGCGTGAACGCCACCACGCTCGACACCGCGCAGATGCCCGACGCCACCGCCCGCACGAACCACGGCCCCGGACGGCTGGACCGCACCAGATCGCTCCACCGCTCCCCCTTGCGCCGTGCGAACGGCACCGCGGCAAAGCCCAGCACCGCGCCGGTAAATGCAAGCTGGAACGGATTGATCGTCCCTTCCAGCAGCTTGATCGACGCATCGCTCAGCGCAAAGGCGCTATACGACAGAAAGGCCAGCAGCACGCCATGTTGCAGCATGGTTGGAAATTCCTTGGACGGGGTATCATCGAATGGGCGTCAGCCGCGCCGACATGATGTGCCAGCGCAACTGTTCGGCGGTCGCACCGGGGACATCGTTCACGCGGCGCAGCACGTAGCGTCCGGCAAAGCGTTGGCGCAAGCCGCTTTTCAATCGCGCCTCGACCCGCACCGGCACCGTGACGAACACCGATCCGGCAGCGGCATCGCCGTTCACCGGCGGGGCGGTGAACACCCGCGTATCCGCCGTCTGCGTGAACCCACGGGTAAAGCCGTGCAACGTCTTGCCGCTTGCGCGGCCATTGTCGCTCCACAACCGGTAGGCGCGGCCGAAATCCCTGTGGGCGATCGCCGCATAATACCGCTCGACCACCGCCCTTGCCGCCGCCGGCGTCTTCTCGGCCGGGGCGACCGAAGCGGCCGCCAGCACCGTCGTCACCGCAAACAGCATCCGCACCTCCATCATCGCTGTCGCCTCAACGCGCCGTCGCAGTGGAAGTCCCCGGCCGTCTCTGCCAAGACGATCGCGCAACAACGGAGTGTGGGACGATGGCAGGTATCGGCGGTTCGACGGCGGCAGCGGAACTGGGCGCCTTGCACCCCTGGGCGACCCCTGCCCCCGCCATCACCCGCGACGAACGCCGCGCTCGCATCGCCCGCGCCCGCACGCTGATGGCCGGGGCGGGCGCCGACATACTGATCGTCGGTGCGGGCGCCAGCCTGCGCTATTTCGCCGGCCTCGCCTGGGGCGCAACCGAGCGGCTGGTCGCAATGCTGCTGCCGATCGCGGGCGACCCGATCTTCATCTGCCCCGCCTTCGAACTCGGCTCATTCGAAGCGGGCATCGGCATCGATGGTGATGTCTGTTTGTGGGAAGAGGATGAACGTCCCTCCGCTCTGGTTGCCGACGCCCTGCGCGCCGCGAACGCCACCACCCTCGCCATCGACCCCGCCCTCGCCTTCCTCTTCGTCGACCGCATCCGCCGCGACGCTCCCCACGTCACCCTGATCGACGCCAGCCCCGTCATCGACGGCTGCCGCATGATCAAATCTCCCGCCGAACTGGCCCTCCTGTCCCAGGCCAAGGCGATGACGCTGGAGGTGCACCGCCGCACCGCACGCATCCTCGACGAAGGCATCCGCGCGTCGGAAGTCATCCGCTTCATCGACGCCGCCCACCGCGCGCTCGGCTCGACCGGCAGCACCTTTTGCGCCGTCCAATTCGGCCGCTCCACCGCCTTCCCCCACGGACTGCCCCAAGACGACATCCTGCGCGACGGCGACCTCGTGCTGGTCGACACCGGCTGCCTTGCCGATGGCTATCATTCGGACATCACCCGCACCTACGCGTTCGGCGACGTCGGCGACGACATCCGCGCCATCTGGACCATCGAACACGAGGCACAGGCCGCCGCCTTCGACGCAGTCCGCCCCGGTGAGCCCTGCGAAGCGGTGGACGCCGCCGCGCGCCGCGTGCTGGAACGGGCCGGCCTCGGCCCCGACTACCGCCTGCCCGGCCTGCCGCACCGCACCGGCCACGGCATCGGCCTCAGCATCCACGAACCCGCCTATCTGGTGCGCGGCGACACCACCCCGCTGGCGCCCGGCATGTGCTTTTCGAATGAGCCGATGATCGTCGTCCCCGACCGCTTCGGCGTTCGTCTGGAAGATCATTTCCACGTCACCGAAACCGGCGCCGCCTGGTTCACCGCGCCCCAGCCCGCGATCGACGATCTCGGCTGATATTTTCACGCGAAGGCGCGAAGACGCGAAGAAGAAGGTTTGTTCGCGCGGAGACGCGGAGGTGTTGCGTCGGCCGCGCCCGCGTGCGCCCCTTCCGATCGGAAGACAAGCCGCCACCCGTAGGTGAGGAATGAGCCTTCGGCTCGGTGCTACTCTCCGCGCCTCCGCGCCTCCGCGTGAACAAAAATCTTCGCGCCTTCGCGCCTTCGCGTGAAAATCAGACCACGCTGAACCCAGCCCAGAACGGATCCTCGCGATCGATCCAGATCGTATTGAACCCGGTGGAAATCGCCGATCCCTCGATGGACGGGATGATCGCCTCCCGCTCCCCCAGGGAGGTCGCCGCCTCTACCCGCCCGGTAAACCGGCTGCGAATATAGCTTTCATGAACGAAGCGGTCGCCGACCTGCAGCCGCCCCTTCGCCGCCAGATGGGCAAGCCGTGCCGACGTTCCCGTGCCGCAAGGGGAACGGTCGATCGCACGCTCGCCATAGAATACCGCATTGCGGCCATCCGCCCCGTCGCTGGAGGGCACATCCGCCCACAGCACATGGCTGACCCCGCGGATCGAGGGCTCCAGCGGATGCACCGGCTCGAACTTGGCGCGCACCAGCTCGCGGATCGTGCGGCTCAACTCCACCAGCCGCGACGCACCCAGATCGTCCAGCGACGTGTACGCCCCCTGCGGCTCCACGATCGCATAATAATTGCCGCCATAGGCGACATCGACGCTGAGTGGCCCGAAGCCCGGCACGTCGATAGCGATCCCCTCCGCCGCCAGATAGGCGGGGACGTTGCGGATACGCACCGAGGTGACCTTGGGTCCCGCCACCGCATAGTCGATGTCGATCACCCCCGCCGGCACCTCCACCCGCAACCGCCCCGGCTCGCGCGGGGTGATCAGGCCATGTTCCAGCCCGAAGGTGATCATCCCGATCGTGCCGTGCCCGCACATCGGCAGGCATCCGCTCGTCTCGATGAACAGGATCGCGGCATCGCTGTCGGGCAGGCAGGGCGGGTAGAGGAACCCGCCCGACATCATGTCATGCCCCCGCGGCTCGAAGCACAGCCCGGTGCGGATCCAGTCGAACCGCTCCAGGAAATCCAGCCGCCGCTCCGCCATGGAGGCGCCGCGCAGCAGCGGCGCCCCTCCCGCCACCAGGCGTACCGGGTTACCCGCGGTATGCCCGTCGATGCAGAAAAAGGTGTGGCGCATCGTGGCCGTCAGGCGCCGGCCAGCGTCGGCCGCGTCGCCGCCGCCTTTTCCACCATCGCGATCACTTCGGCCCGGCGATCGCCTTCCAGCGGCAGGCGCGGCATGCGCACCCGCTCCGAACCACGGCCCATGATCTGCTCGGCCAGCTTGATCGACTGCACCAGATCATGCTCGGCATCCAGGTGGAGCAGCGGCATGAACCAGCGATAGATCTCGCGTGCCGCGGTCCAGTCGCCGCGGTCCACCGCCGCAACCAGCGCGACGGACTCCTGCGGAAACGCGCTCGTCAGGCCCGAGACCCAGCCGGTCGCGCCCAGCAGCAATCCTTCCAGCGCCACATCGTCCAGTCCCGCCATCAGCGTGTAACGGTCGCCATAGCGGTTGAACACGTCGGTGAAACGGCGCGGATCGGGCGCGCTTTCCTTTACCGCGACCACGCCCGGCACGTCGACCAGCGCGTCCAGCGTCTCCCAGTCGAACGACACGCGATAGGCCGGCGGGTTGTTGTAGAGCATGATCGGCAGGCCCGTCGCCCCCGCCACCGCGCGGCAATGCGCGACCAGCTCGGCGGGCTTGGGCACATAGACCATCGCCGGCAGCAGCATCAGCGCGTCGACGCCGATCGCCTCCGCATCGCGGGCGAACGCCACCGCTCGCGCCGTGGTCAACTCCGATACGCCCGCGACCAGCGGCACGCGGCCGTTCACCGCTTCCTTGGCGCCCTTCAGCACCGCGCGCTTTTCGTCCGGTTCCAGCGAGTTGTTCTCGCCACAGGTGCCCAGGATGATCAGGCCGGTCACCCCGTCGTCCACCAGCGCGCTCTGCACGCCCTGCGTGGCGTCGTGATCGATGTCCAGCGCTTCGGTGAACTGGGTGGTGGCGGCCGGATAAACGCCGTGCCAAAGCTTAGGTGATGCGTTCACGTCTTACTCCTTGAATGCCATCTGTATACGGTATAACCCGCGGCATGCGCAACCATTCTGTTGAAGCACCCCGAACGATTCTGGTCATCGGCGGCGGCGTGATCGGCCTCAGCTCTGCGCTTGCATTGCAACGGCTTGGGCTGGAGGTGACGCTGGTCGAGGCGTCCACCGACGTGCGGGCGGCCTCCTGGGGCAATGCCGGGCACATCGCCACCGAACAGGCCGAACCCATCGCTTCGCCGCGCATAGTGCGCAGCGCTGCCCGGCGCCTGTTCCTGCGTGGCGGTGCGCTGGCCCTTCCGCCACGCCAGATCGCCCATTGGCTGCCTTTCGCGCTTCGCCTTACCCGCGCCGCGACGCCGACGCGCTTCGAACGGGGCCGGGCCGCCCTTTCCGGCTTGCTGGCTCAGGCGATGCCGGCATGGCGGCGCTATGTCGATGCCATCGCCGCGCCGGATCTGTTGCGCGAAAACGGCCATGTCGTTGTCTGGGAAACGCCCGAAACCGCCGCCGCCGGTCTTGCCGCATGGCGCGCCGCCGATATCGGCACCACCCGGTTCGTACCGCTCGAACGGCATGAACTGGATGCGCTGCGCCACCGCATCGCCACCCCGCTTGCCGGGGGCATCCGCTTCACCGGCACGGGCCAGATCGCCGACCCCGGCCGGCTCGCACACGCGACGCGCGCGGCCTTTCTGGCGGCGGGCGGTACCGAGCGGATCGCCACCGTCACCGCGATCGACGCCCGTTCCGCCACGCTCGCCGACGGCGCCCGCCTGACTGCCGACCGCGTCGTCCTTGCCGCCGGTACCGGTTCGGCGGCGCTGCTCCGCCCGCACGGACTGAAGGTGCCGATCATCGCCGAACGCGGCTACCACCTCCAGTCGCCCCCCGAACCGGACTGGCCCGCCGACCTTCCCCCGATCGTGTTCGAAGACCGGTCGATGATCGTCACCCGCTTCGAAAGCGGGCTGCGCGCCGCCAGCTTCGTCGAGTTCGCCGGCCATGCCGCGCCGCCCGATCCGCGCAAATGGGCCCGCCTGCACCGGCATGCCGCCGCGCTCGGCCTGCCCATGGCGGATGCGGAGGGCTGGATGGGTGCCCGCCCCACCCTGCCCGACTATCTTCCCGCCATCGGCCAGGCAGCGGGAATCCTGTGTGCCTTCGGTCACAACCATCTCGGCCTCACCCTTGCCCCCATCACCGCCGAGGCGATCGCGGCGCTGGCGCTGGGGGAGCGGCCGCCCGTCGACCTGACCCGCCTCGCCCCCGATCGCTTTTCCCGCGGCTTGTAAATACCGCCGTCGCAGCTACCTCCGGACAGCGTTTTGCTTTGCGGAGACCTTGGTGATGACCGATTACGTGCCGCCCCGCGTGTGGGAATGGAACAAGGACAATGGCGGCCGCTTCGCCAGCATCAACCGCCCCGTCGCCGGCGCCACCCACGAACAGGCGCTGCCGGTCGGGCAACATCCGCTGCAACTCTATTCGCTCGCCACGCCCAACGGCGTGAAGGTGACGATCATGCTGGAGGAGTTGCTCGCGCTCGGCCATGCCGGGGCCGAGTATGACGCCTGGCCGATCCGCATCAACGATGGCGACCAGTTCGGCAGCGGCTTCGTCGCGGTGAACCCCAATTCCAAGATCCCCGCGCTGATGGACCGCAGCGCTGCAGAGCCCGTCCGCCTGTTCGAATCCGGCGCGATCCTCACCTATCTTGCCGAAAAGTTCGGCGCCTTCCTGCCCGCCTCCGGTGCCGCGCGCGCCGAATGCCTGTCCTGGCTGTTCTGGCAGGTCGGCAGCGGCCCGTTCGTCGGCGGCGGCTTCGGCCATTTCTACGCCTATGCCCCGACCAAGATCGCCTATGCGATCGACCGCTTTGCGATGGAGGCCAAGCGCCAGCTCGACGTGCTCGACCGCCGTCTCGCCGAAACCCGCTTCCTCGCCGGTGACGACTATACCATCGCCGATATGGCCGCCTGGCCCTGGTATGGCGGCCTCGTCCTCGGCCAGTTGTACGACGCCGCCGAGTTCCTGTCCGTCGGCGACTACGCCCATGTCCGTCGCTGGGCGGACGAGATCGCCGCGCGCCCTGCCGTCATCCGCGGCCGCATGGTCAACCGCCTGTTCGGCGACCCCACCGAGCAGTTGCACGAACGCCATGACGCCAAGGATTTCGACACCCGCACCCAGGACAAGCTGGGCGAGTGAGCCGCTAAAGGACGGCACCGGTTTGACTTATCCGGCCCCGACGCGCACGTCCGCAGTCGATGGGCCGGACCCGATGGGAGAGCGAATGCTGAGAGAAGAACGACGCGGCCCCGCACATTCGCTGATCGCGCGGGAAATCGGGATCGCGATCGTCACCGGCCAGCACCCGCCCGGCAGCACCCTGCCCGGCGAAGTGGAGATCGCCGAGCGTCGCGGCGTCTCGCGCAGCGTGGTGCGCGAGGCAATCCGCATGCTCGCCGCCAAGGGCCTCGTCTTGAGCAAGCCCAAGACCGGCACCCGCGTGCGCGAACGCCAGACCTGGAACCTGCTCGATCCCGATCTGCTCGCCTGGATGTTCGAGGGCGAGCCCCCCGCCGGCTTCGTGCGCAGCCTGTTCCAGTTGCGCATGATCGTCGAGCCCGCCGCCGCCGAACTCGCCGCGATCGGCCGCGATGCGCGCCAGTTGGGCCGCATGGGCCATGCGCTGGAAACCATGGCGCAGCACGGGCTGGGCAACGCGACCGGCCAGGCCGCCGACCAGGATTTCCACAACATCATCCTGGAGGCGACGCATAACGAACTGCTGGTCAGCCTTGCCGGCAGCATCGGCGCCGCGGTGCGCTGGACCACCCTGTTCAAGCATCGCGGCAGCCACCGCCCCCGCGATTCCATGCCGCAGCACCGCCTGCTGTTCGAGGCGATCGCCAACCGCGACACCGCCGCCGCGCGCGATGCCACGATCAAGCTGATCGATCAGGCGCACGAGGATACCGAAAGGCTGCTTTCCCACTCGGCCTGACTTGCGGGCGGCGCGCTATTGTCTTACAAATCACCCCATTCCAAAAAGGGTCTTCGATTTGTCGCCTGCTCCCCCACACGTCGTTCCCGCCGACGGCGCCTATATCGCGATCGACTGGGGCACGACCAATCGCCGCGCCTATCTGATCGCCGCTGACGGCTGCATGCTCGCCACCGAGCGGGACGATCGCGGCGTGCTGGCGATGGGCGCGGGCGACTATCCCGCCGCCATCGCCGCCATCCGTACCCGCTTCGGCACCCTGCCGGTGATCGCCGCCGGCATGGTCGGCTCGACGCGTGGCTGGCGCGAGGCACCCTATGTCCCTGCCCCCGCCGACCTGCCCACGCTGGCGACACAGGCGACCCGCATTGCGGAGGAGGATGTCGCCATCGTCCCCGGCGTCTCGCTCGCCACCGGCCCGCGCGCGGACGTGATGCGGGGCGAGGAGGTGCAGGTGCTGGGCGCCATCGCCGCCGGCCTTGCGCCGGCCGATGCGCTGTTCTGCCAGCCGGGGACCCACAATAAATGGGTGTTCACGAAGGGCGCGCGCATCACCGACTTCGCGACCGCAATGACCGGCGAGCTGTTCGCGCTGCTTCGCGGCCACGGCATCCTCGCCGGCATGCTCGACGGCCCCGTCGAGGACGGCCCCGCCTTTCGCGAAGGGCTCGCCCGGGGCAGCGGCGCCTGCGACCTGCCCGCCGCCCTCTTCGAGATCCGCGCCGGCGTCCTTCTCGGCCGCCGCGCTCCGGAGGACGCCGCCGCCTTTGCCAGCGGCCTGCTGATCGGCGCCGATGTCGGCGCGGTCGCCGGCATTCCCGGCGGCACCGTCCATCTTCTCGCCGGCGGTGCGCTGGGCGACCTGTACGCGATCGCGATCGCGCAGCGCGGCGGCACCGCCGTTGCCGTCGACAGCCACGCCGCCTTTCTTGCCGGTATCCATCAGATCCAGGAGCATCTTGCATGACCGACCCCGCCGCGCAGTTCGCGCAACGCTTCGCTGCCTGCCCGCTCGTCGCGATACTCCGCGGCCTGACCCCGGACGAGGCGCTGCCCGTCGCCGGTGCGCTGGTCGATGCCGGCTTCACCCTGATCGAGGTGCCGCTGAACTCGCCCGATCCGTTCACCAGCATCGAAAAGATCGTCAAGGCTTACGGCGACCGCGCGATCATCGGTGCGGGCACCGTTCTGCGCACCACCCAGGTCACCGATGTCGCCAATGCCGGCGGCACCCTGATCGTGTCGCCCAATACCGACACCGCGGTGATCGAGGCGAGCGTGGCCGCCGGCCTGATCTCGCTTCCCGGCTATTTCACCCCTAGCGAGGGCTTTGCCGCGGTCGCCGCGGGCGCACATGGCCTGAAGCTGTTCCCCGCCGACGGCACGACGCCTGCCATGCTGAAGGCGCAGCGCGCCGTGCTGCCGCGTGACCTGCCGGTCCTGGCGGTCGGCGGCATCACGCCCGATACCATGGCGCAGTGGGTCGCGGCCGGTGCCAACGGCTTCGGCCTCGGCTCCAACCTCTACCGCGTGGGCAAGCCTGCCGCCGAGATCGCGGCCGACGCGCAACGCTTCGTCACCGCCGTGAAGGCCGTGCTGTGACCGCGCCCATCCGTCTGGCGCTTGTCGGCATCGGCAAGATCGCGCGCGACCAGCACGTCCCCGCGATCGCCGCCAATCCCGACATCACCCTGGTCGCCTGCGTCAGCCGCAGCGGCGAAACGGTGGACGACCTGCCCAGCGTCCCCGATCTCGCCGCGCTCGCCGCCAGCGGGATCGACGTGGACGCGGTCGCGCTGTGCACCCCGCCCCAGGTCCGCTACTCCGCCGCCGCCGAGGCCATCGCCAACGGCTGGCACGTCTTCCTCGAAAAGCCCCCCGGCGCCACCCTTGCCGAGGTCGCGGCGCTTGCCGATGCGGCGGACGCCGCGGGCATCAGCCTGTTCGCAAGCTGGCACTCCCGCTACGCCCCCGGCGTTGCGCCGGCCCGCGACTGGCTGGCAGCGCGCACCATCGGCCGCGTGACGATCACCTGGCGCGAGGATGTTCGCGTCTGGCATCCGGGTCAGGCATGGATCTGGGAGGCCGGCGGCTTCGGCGTGTTCGATCCCGGCATCAACGCGCTGTCGATCGCGACGCATATCCTGCCCTGCCCCTTCTTGATCGAACGGGCGGTGCTGGATTTCCCTGCCAACCGCGACGCCCCTATCGCCGCGCGCGTCGACTTCCGCGATACCGCCGGTGCCCCCGTCGCCATGGACCTGGACTGGCGGCAGGAAGGCCCGCAAAGCTGGGACATCGTGGTCGAAACGGACCAGGGCACGCTGCGTCTCGCCAAGGGCGGTGCCGAACTCACCTTCCCGGACGGCAGCACGCCGATGAGTCACGAAGGGCTGCACGGCGAATATCCCGGCCTCTATGCCCGCTTTGCCGAAATCGTGCAGGCCGGAACCTCCGATGTCGATGTCGCTCCCTTGCGCCACGTCGCCGACGCCTTCCTGCGCGGCCGGCGGGTCACGGTGGAGGCGTTCGACGAGTAAGGACCTATCACCCTCACCCTTCCCTCCAGATTGCATCGGGCGGGCCCCCTCCCTCTCCCATTGGGAAAGGAAGGGAGGCGCAAAGCGCCGGAAGGGTGTGGGTGATTTGAGCGGAACTCACACCAACGGCGTCACCAGCGGCCGCCCCGCAAAGAACGCTTCGAGATTATCCACCACCAGCCCCGCCATCGCGGCCCGCGTTTCCACCGTCGCGCTTGCCTGATGCGGTGCCAGCACCACCTGATCCATCCCGAGCAATGCCTCGGGCACGTGCGGTTCTTCGGCGAACACGTCCAGCCCCGCCCCCGCAATCGTGCCGTCACGCAGCGCATCGACCAGCGCCGCCTCATCCACCAGCGACCCGCGCGCTACATTCACCAGCACGCCGCCGCTGCCCAGCGCACGCAGCACGCCGGCATCCACCACCCGTTCGGTTTCGCCCGTCGCCGCCGCCGCCAGGATCAGCACGTCGCTCGCCGTCGCCAGCGCCGCGATATCCGCCACATGCCGCCACGGCACGTCGTCATGCACCCGCCGGCTGGCATAGATCACCTTGCCGCCAAATGGCGCGGCGCGCGCCGCAATGGCCCGTCCGATCCGCCCCAGCCCGAAGATGCCCACGGTTCGCCCGCTTGCCCGCCGGGCCAGCGGCACCGACCACCGCCCGTCCCGCACCGCCCGGTCGTTCGCGGCGATCCGCCGCTGCGCCGCCAGCATCAGCGCGATCGCCTGATCCGCGACATCGTCGGTCAGTACGTCGGGCGTCGTCGTCACCGCAACGCCGCGCGTCCGCGCCGCGCCCAGATCGACCCCGTCATAGCCCACGCCGTTGATCGCGATCAGCCCAAGCTTCGGCAGGGCCTCGATCAACGCAGCGGGGATGCGGCTCATGCCCGTTCCCACCACCGCCCGCACATCGGCTTGGGGCTCCCGCACCACGTCGAAACGGTCGGATACCATCCGGCCCACGGTGGACTCCGGATCGGCGAGCAGCAGCACGAGGGGGCGTTGGGTCATGCCCCCAGCATAGCTACACCAGCCGCGCCTTCAACAAGGGGCGCAGCAGGTAGTTCAGCACGCTGCGCTTGCCGCTCAGGATATCCACCTCCGCCACCATGCCGGGAATGATCGGCAACACCTCGCTGCCCCGCCGCAACTGGCTGCCGTCCGTGCGGATCAGCACCTTGTAATAGGGCTCCTTGCCGTGCGGCGTGTCTTCCTCGATCGTATCGGCGCTGATCTGTTCCACCTTGCCGGCCAGATCGCCGTAGATGGTATAGTCATATGCGGTCAGCTTCACCTTGGCCGACATGCCCGGCACCAGGAACGCCACGTCGCGCGGCTTCACCTTGGCCTCCACCAGCAACCGGTCCTCGATCGGCACCACCTCCATGATCGGCTCGGCCGGCTGGATCACGCCGCCGCGCGTGGTGATCAGGATCTTGTTCACCCGGCCCGTCACCGGCGACAGGATCTGCGTCCGGCGCAACTGGTCCTGCCGCTGTGCCACGATCGGCTCCAGCGGGCTCAGCTCGGCCTTTCTTTGCGACAATTCGGTGTAGGCTTCCTGCGCATAGCTGCTTTTCACCTCGATCAGCTTGCCGTTCAGCGTCGCGATCTCCTGCCCCAGCTTCAGCGCCTCCATCTCGCTCACCACCTGCCTGGCGACGAGCGGCCGGATCAGCGCCAACTGGTTCTGCGCGATGCCGATCTGCTTGCCGATCGAGGCGACGCTTTCGCGCAGCTTCTCGCGCCGCGACTGGAACAGCGCCATCTCGGACCGCTGTATGGATGGTTCGATTCCAGTCGGAAACGCCACCGTGCCGCGCCCCAACACCTCCGCCTCCAGCCGCGCGATCGATGCGCGCAAACCCGCCGCCTGGTTCGAGGACTCGGCGAACGATGTCTCGAACCGGGTCGGGTCCAGCCGGACAAGCGGCTGGCCGGCGCGGACCAGATCGCCCTCCTTGACCAGCAATTCGCCCAGAATGCCGCCCTCAAGGCTCTGGATCTTCTGGATGCGGCTATAGGGTACCACGCGCCCGTCGCCGCGCGTGACCACATCCAGTTGCGCCCAGGTCGCCCAGCCGACGAAGATCGCCACGCAGGCGATCACCGTCCACAGCATCATGCGCGACCGCGGGTGCACATCGGTCAACAGCGGGTCGGCCAGTTCGCGCCGCATCCGCTCGGCGGGCGTCAGGCTAAGCACGAACCGTCCCCTCCTTCGACACCAGCCCGGCCACCGGACCGTCCATCACCACCTTGCCCTGGCGCAGCACCACGGCGCGGGCCACCAGATCCAGCACGCTGCGCTTGTGCGTCGTGACCACCAGGGTCCGGTTGCCCAGCCAATGCTGAAGATACTGGATTATCTGCATTTCATTCGCCTGGTCGAAGAACGCGGTCGGCTCGTCGAGCAGCACCACCCGTGGATCCTGCAACAGAACGCGCGCCAGCCCCACCGCTTGCCGCTGCCCCCCCGAAAAGCTCGCACTGCTCTGGATCGCCATGTCCAGTCCACGCGGGTGCGAACGCACGAACGGCCCCAGCCCCACCGCGTCCAGCGCCTCGAACATCTCCGCATCGCTCACCGCCAACCCACCAAGGTTGAGGTTGTCGCGAAGCGTTCCGTGCAGCAGTGCCACGTCCTGCGGCAGATATCCGATCGCCCGCCGCCGGTCGCCCGGATCGATCGCGCCGATCGCCACCTCGTCCAGCAGGATGCGGCCGCCACTGGCATCGCCGAACCCCGACAACAACCGCAGCAGCGATGACTTGCCCGCGCCGTTGCCACCCAGCAGTGCGACGCGCTCGCCCGCTCCGATGCTCAGCGCGGCGACATCGACCACCAGCGGCCCGTCGCCATGCTGCAGGCGCACCTCCTCCAGCCGGTACGCGCCCTCGGTGCGCTCGTGCGCGACGAACACCTTGGCCGTGGGCCGCTCGGCGGGGGCCGCCATCAACTGGTCCAGACCCTCCATCGCCACCCGGATATGCTGCCACCGTCCCAGCATGCCGGCGGCCTGCGACATCGGCGCGATGCCGCGCGACGCCAGGATCGAACAGGCGACCAGCGCGCCCATTGACATCTCGCCGGTACTGATCCGGTACACCCCGAACACGACCACCCCGACATAGCCGAGCTGCTGCACCATCGACGCACTGTACGCGAGTCCGGTCGCCAACAGGCTCGTCCGCGCCGAACTCCCCGCCAGTTCCGCGGTCAGCGTCTCCCATTGGTGGAGCGCCCGCCCCTCGCCACGCCCCGCCTTCACCGTCTCCAGATGCTCGATCGATTCCAGCAGGATGGCGTTCTTGACCGCCCCTTCCCGCAAGTTCCGCCGCGACAGGTCCCCCAACCGCTTCTGCGTCGCCAGCCCCGGCAACAGGATCAACACCACCGCCGCCACCGGCACCCACACGATCGGCCCGCCGATCAGCGCGATCAGCCCCAGGAAGATCAACACGAACGGCAGGTCGCTGATGATCGCCGCGCTGGTCGAGGTGAAGAATTCGCGCACGCTCTCGAACTCGCGAATCTGCGTGCTGAACGCCCCCAGCGACGGCGGCTTGGCGGCCAGCCGCGTGTCCAGCACCCGCGCGAAAAGCTGCGACGACAGCTTCAGGTCCAGCCGCTTGCCCATCGTATCGAGCAGGTGCGCGCGCATCACCCGGAGCAGGCTTTCCAGCACGATCGCAAGGCCGACGCCGCTCGCCAGGATCCACAGCGTATCGAACGCCGCATTGGGCACCACCCGGTCATAGACCTGCATCGCGAACAGCGCCGACCCGATCGCCAGCAGGTTCGCGGTCATCGCCGCCAGCGCCACCTCTGCATAATCGCGCCGCAACCGCTTCAGCGTCCCGAAGAACCAGTGTTCGCCCACGGCCGCATGATGCCGCAGCGCGCGTCCGTCCGGCCGGTACCGCGGCTTGGCGAACACGGCGGTGCCCGAATACCGCGCCTGCACCTCGGCGATCGCCAGCGTCTGCGCGCCGCCACCGGTGGCGGGCGACACCAGGTCGATCGTGCCGTCGCCGAGCCCGGTCGCCACCACCGTCTCGCCGCCGGTCAGCACCAGGAGCGCGGGCAGCAGCATCGCATCCAGATCGGCCAGCCGGAAGTCCGCCACCCTGCCCGCGACATCGACCCGGCGCAGCGCACGCGGCGCCATCGCGATCGGCAGCCGCCCGTCCTTCAGCGGCAGGCCGTCGCCCAGTTCCGCCACGCTGGTCGGCCGGCCCAGCAATTGCGCGAGCAGCACCAGCCCCTCGCGCAGCGGATCGACCGGCGGCGCCGGCGGCACGTCCGGCACCAGCGAAAGTGCGGTCGCCATCAGGATAGCCCCCCTTCGATCAACGGCCCGATCAAGCCCAGCCGGGCCGCGGCGCGAAATTGCACGCGCAGCCGGTCGATATGGATGTTGGTCAGTTGCCGCTGCGCCTCGAACTGCTCGCGCCGCGTGTTGAGGATGTCGATCAGGTCGCGGCGCCCGACGGTGAACTGGTCGAGATAGGTCTGACCCACCGCGTCCGCCGTTCCCACTTGCGTCTGCAACGCCTGTTCGCGCGCCGCCATCATCGCGGCATTGTCGATCAGGGTGCGCACCTCGCGGCGCTGCTGCCGGTCCACCGCCCCCTGGTTCAGGATCGCCGCCTGCACCCGCTGCGCCTCGCCCTGCGGACGCAGGAAGGCGGAAAAGCCCTGCATCGTCGACATGCGGAAACGGATGCCGACGATCGTGTCGGACCGCGCGATGCCGCCGATCGGCCGGCGCAGCGTCGTCGCCTCGGCATTGATCTGCGGCAGGAGCTGCGCCTTTGCCCCGCGCAGGTCCGCCTCCGCGGTACGCGTATCCGCCACCGCGCTGCGATAAAGCGGCGAATCCGCGATCAACTCGCCCAGGTCCTTGGCCGCGATATGCTCGGTAAAGGCCATCGGCCGCGGCTCGGCCAGATCGGCCGCCTCCTCGCCCACCAGCAGGCGATACCGGTTGCGCGCATCGACCAGCGTTCCCTGCTCGATCGCCAGTTGCTCTCGCGCCCGTGCCAGTTCCAGCCGCACCCGTTCCGGCTCCGACCGGTCGGCGAAATGCCCCTCGAACCGCGCCGCCGTCATCGCCTCGATGCCGCTCAGGGCCGCGATGAACGCCTCGACATTGGCGACCTGCCGCTCGGTGACCAGGATGTCGCAGTACGCTTCGGCGATATCCAGCGCGATCTCGTCGCGCCGCACCAGCGCCTGCTCGCCCAGCCGGCCCTGCTGCGCCTTGGCCCGGTCGACGCTGCTGCGCACCCGGCCCCAGTCGTGCAGCGCCTGCGCGGCCGTCACTTCATAGCCCAGCCCGTCCAGGTCGAACGATTGCGGCCCGCCGGATACCGATACCGAGGGCAGATAGCCGCTTTTGGCGATCCGCACATCGGTTTCGGCCGCCGCCTCGCTGGCCCGCGCAGCCTTGACCTCCGGGCTGATCGCCAGTCCCATGCGCACCGCCTCCGCCAGCGTGCGGGCCTCGGCAGGCATGATCCAGAGCGGCGACAACAGGATGGGCAGCATGGCGGCTGCCCATCCAAGGCGCTTACACAACGACGGTGACGGTGTTCTGTTCGACATGCAGTGTCGTGCCGTTGAAGCTGTAGACGTCGTACACCGTCCCCTGGATCGTCACGTCGGTGCCCGTATCCGTCGCCCCGCGCACCACCAGCCGATCCTCGGCATCGCCGGTGATCTGCAGGGTGTTGCCGGTGCTGGTCACCGCGTTCACCTCGGCCGCGGTCAGCGTCAGCACGCTGGATCCGTCGCCGTGGCCCAGGTCGATCCGCTCGATATTGGCGATCGTGCCCGACGTTCCTGGCCCATAGTCCAGGTCGATGCCATTGCTCAGCAACAGCGTGTCGAACCCGGCCCCCCCATCCACCGAGCGGAAGTTGGTAGCGGTGAGCTGGATCGAATCGTCACCCGCCCCGGCGAACACCGCATCGCCGCTGTGAACGCCCAGGATCAGGTCCGCCCCGGCACCACCGTAGAAGACCTCGCTGGTGCCCGTCACGCCGGTCAGCACGTCGGACCCGTCCGTCCCGTTTACCGAGATCTCACCCAGGCTAAGCAGCGATCCGTTGCCCAGCAGCGACACGCCGTAGCGCGCACTGTCGTTGCCGAACTGATCGGTGGCGATGATGTTGACCGACAGGCCGGCACCCAGGTTCAGCAATCCGAAGACGCTCAGCCCCAATTGCCCCAGCAGGTTCAGGTCGAGCAGGTTCAACCCGAAATTGCCGTTCGCATCGACCGGCGGCGCCAGCCGCACCGTCGCCGCCGGCGTCACCACCTCCAGCCGGACGGTCGTCCCCGGCTCGGTCTGCGCGACCAGGCCGATGGACAGCGGGATCAGCGACGTGTTCAGGCGGATGCCACTCACCGTCAGCAGGTCGCCGGTCAGCGCGTCTTCCAGCCCCAGTGCGGCGACGTTGCTGACATTGCCCGCCCGGTCGGTGGCGCGTGCACTGACCGACGCGTCCAGCAAATCCGCCAGCGACAGGCCGACGTTCAGGCCGCCGATCAGGTCCAGCGACCCCAGGCCGCGATTGTCGAGCTGCACCGTTGCGGTCGCCGTCGTGCCCAGCGCAGACACGTCGACGGTCACGATCGAATTGGGCTCGCCCGATACGCTCAGCAGGTTGCCGACCAGCGACAGCACCGGCGTCTGCGGCGCGATCGTGTCGATCACGAACGTCGCCGGTGGCGACACCAGCCCACCGTCGATCTGCGCGGTGACCTGCGCCGGGCCGTCCGCTGCGTTGCCGATCACCGGCACCGTCACGCCCACCGATCGTGCCGCCACGTCCGCGGCGGTCAGCGTCGCGGTCGTCTGTACGACATAGCCGTTCTGCGAGGTCAGGGTGACCAGCACCGTGTCACCCGCGGTCGCGCCGGGGGTCAGCCCCACCGCCACCTGGATGCCGCCGCCGCTGCGCGCTTCGACATTGTTGACGAAGCCGTCGGCCGCCTCGATCACGCTCACCACCGGCACGCCCAGATCGGGCGCGATGACGGTTGCGGGGTTGCCGACATTCTGCGCGGCATCGATCGCCACCACGCTCACCAACTGACCGTCGACCAGCGGCACCGGCAGCGTCACGCTGAACGTGCCGTCTGCCGCCACCGGGGCGATGATCGGCATGGTCGATCCGCGCACGGTCACCTGCACTTGTGCACCCGGCTCGGCGAGGCCGGTCAGCACGGTACCGCCTGCCGAAATCGCCAGCCCGGTCGGGACTGCCGGCGCCACGCTGTCGACCAGCGCGGTGGCGACGGGGCCGATATTGCCCGCCGCATCCTGCGCCTGTGCGGTGACCGCGACGCCATTGGCCAGTGCGGTGCCCGGCACGAACCGCCAGTTGCCGGCGCCGTCGGCCACGACGGTGGCAAGGGGCGCACCGCCCGCCGTCAGCGTCACCGTCGATCCCGCCTCGGCGGTCCCGATCAAGGCCGTGCCGTTGCTCGGCCGGATCGTCGGCACGCCGGGCGGCAGGGCATCGATCGTCACGCTCGCCGCCGCGCCGGTATTGCCGGCCGCATCGGTCGCGGTGACGGACACCACCGCACCGTTCGCCGGCGCCGTACCCGGCGTGAACTGCCAGCGACCATCGGCTCCGGCGGTCGTGGTGCCCAGCGGCACACCACCCACGGTCAGCGTCACCAGCGCCCCCGCCTCGGTCGTGCCGGACAGGATGGTGCCATTGCTCGGGGCGATGTCCGGCACGGCCGGCGCCAGTGCATCGACGATGCCCAGGCCCGTACCGCTCGGCGTGTTGGCCGCATTAGTGGCCACCGCGCTCAGCGAGGTGCCATCGGGCAGCGGCGTGCCGTTGGGCAGCGTCCACACGCCCGTAGCATCGGTCTGCACCGTGCCCAGCACGGTCCCGTTCGCGCTTACCGTCACCAGCGTGCCAGCGTCGGCGGTGCCGGTGATGGTCACGCCATTGGTCGGCGCGATCGTCGGCGTCGCCGGCAACGATGCGTCGATCGTCACGCTGCCGGGGCCGCTGACATTGCCCGCCGCATCGGTCGCGGTCACCGCGACCGCCAGGCCGTTGCCGATCGGCGTCGTCGGCCGCGCGCTGTAGGCGCCATTGGCATCGGCGACCGCCGTCGCCACCGGCACACCGCCCAGCGTGATGGTGACGGTGGCACCCGCCTCCGCGATGCCGGACACCACGGTGCCGTTGCTCGGATTGACGCTCGGCGCTGACGGCGCGGCGGCATCGATCACGCCGGTCGCGATACCGCTGACATTGCCGACCGCGTCACGCGCGCTTGCTTCGATCGTGGTCAGGTCGGCCAGCGACGTGGTCGCGGTCAGCGTCCAGCGGCCATCCGCGCCCACCGTCGCCGTACCGACCGGCACGCCACCGGCGGTGACGGTCACGATCGATCCGATCTCGCCGCTGCCACGGATGGTGGTCGCGTTGCTCGGATCGATGGTCGGCGTCGCCGGCGGCAGGGCATCGACCAGCACGCCCGCCGGCCCGCTGACATTGCCCGCCGCATCGGTCGCGCGGGCCACCACCACCGTGCCATCGGCCAGCGGCTGGGCTGGCGTCACCGTCCAGCGGCCATCGATGCCCGCCGTCACCGGCGTGCCGATCGGCTGTCCTTGCGCATCGGTCAGCGACACCAGCGCACCCACCTCTGCCGTTCCGGTCACGCTGACGCCGTTGGTCGCTGCAATGATCGGCGCGTCGGGTGCGATCTGATCGACCACGCCCAGGCCGGCATCACTGACATTGCCCGCGATATCCCGCGCCGTCGCGCTCAGCGTCGTGCCATTGGCCAGTGTCGCGGCCGGCGCCAGGGCCCATGATCCGTCCGCCTGCACAGTCGCGGTGCCGACCGGCGTACCGCTGCCGTCCACGACGGTGACCACCGTACCCGGCTCGCCACGTCCCGTCACGATCGTGCCGCGCGTCGGGTCGATCACCGGTGCCGGCGGCGCCACGGCGTCGATCGTCACGCTGGCGACGTCGCTGGTGTTGCCAGCGGCATCGATCGCCACCGCGCGCACCACCTGCCCGTCGGGAAGCGGCGTTGCCGGCGTCGACGTCCAGTTGCCGTTGCCGTCCACCGTCACCCGGTCGATCAGCGCACCGTTCGCGTCGCGCAATTCCACCGTCGCGCCGGCCTCTGCCGTGCCGGTGATCGCCACGCCGCGGCTCGGATCGATATCGGGTAGCGGCGGCGCCACCGCATCCACCACCGAACGCGCCGGCCCGCTGGCATTGCCCGCCGCATCGCTGGCGACGGCATTGACCACCGTGCCATCGACCAGCGGCGTGGTGGGCCGGAACGACCAGCTTCCGTCCGCCCCCACGACCGTGGTTCCGATCGGGGCCCCGCCCTGCTCGCTCAGCGTGATCGTCGCGCCCAGTTCGCCCGTACCGGTCAGCAGCGTGCCGTTGCCCGCCACCACCGTGGGCACGTTCGGTGCGACCGCGTCGACCGTCACCGTCGCCGCCCCGCTGCTATTGCCGGCCGCGTCGACCGCGACCGCGCGCACCTGGGTGCCGTCCGCCAGCGCCGGGATCGGGCCGAACTGCCAGTTGCCGTCGGCATCGACGGTCGCTGTTCCGATCGCGCCGCCCGCGCCATCGGTCAGGACGACGCTCGACAGCGGCTCGGCGGTGCCCGTCAGGATCGCGCCGTTGCTCGGGTTCACCGCCGGCACCGCAGGGGCGATGGCATCCACCGTCACGCCCGCCGGGCCGCTGGTGTTGCCCGCCGCGTCGCTGACGGTCGCCACGATGCCCGTGCCATCGGGTAGCGGCGCGCCCGGCGTCACCACCCAGCGCCCGTCGGCGCCCACCACAGCGCTGCCGATCGGGTTACCCGCGGCATCGGTCACCGCGACCGTCGCGCCGACCTCGGCGCTGCCGGCGATCGTCTGTCCGTTGGAGGGATCGATCACCGGCGCGGCCGGCGCGACCGCGTCGATGACGATGGTGGTCGGTGTGCTGACATTGCCCGCCGCGTCGCGCGCCGTGACCGACAGCGCGGTGCCGTCGCCCGGGACCACCCCCGGCGTCACCGCCCAGGCGCCGCCGGCATCGGCGACCGTGGTCGCGATGACGCCGTTCGCGTCGCTGATCGTGATCGTCGCGCCCGCCTCGGCCGTGCCTGCCAGCACGCTGCCGTTGCTGGGGGCGACCACCGGCGCATCGGGCGCCACCGAGTCGACGATGGTCACGCCTGCGACGCTGGGATTGCCCGCCGCATCGGTCGACACCGCCGCCAGCGGCGTACCGTTGGCCAGCGTCGTGCCCGGCGTGATGCTCCACCGGCCATCGGCGCCCACCACGACACTGCCGATCACCGCACCGGTGGCGCCGTCGGTCAGCACCAGCGTGGTGCCGGCCTCCGCAGTGCCGGTGACGATCGCACCCGCGCTCGGGTCGATCACCGGCGTGACCGGCACGGTCGCATCGACGATGCCCTGCCCGGCCGCGCTGACATTGCCCGCGGCATCGGTGGCGGTCGCACTCAGCACCGTGCCGTCCGCCACCGGCGTACCCGGCACGATCCGCCAGCGGCCATCGGCGCCGGCCTGCACCGTGCCGATCGTGGCACCCGCCGCACTCAGCACCGTGACCAGCGATCCCGGCTCGGCGGTGCCGGTCAGCACCGCACCCGTGCTCGGCGCGATCACCGGGGCACCCGGCGCCACCGCGTCCACCACCGTCGACGCTGGCGCGCTCGCATTGCCCGCCGCATCGATCGCCACCGCGCTCACCGCCGTGCCGTCCGCCACCGCCGCGCCCGCGCTCAACACCCAGCGACCATCCGCACCCGCAGTCACCGTGCCCAGCACCGCGCCGCCCGCCGCGGTCACCGTCACGCTGGCCCCCGCCTCGGTCACCCCGGCAAAGGTCACGCCCGCACTCGGCGCGATCGTCACGCCCGGCGCCACCGCGTCGACCGTCGCGGCCGCCGGCGTGCTGCGATTGCCCGCCGCATCGATCGCCACCGCGCGCACCACCGTGCCATCGCCCAGCGTCGCTGCCACCGACCACGACCCATCGGCCGCCGCCACCGTCTGCCCGATCACCGCGCCACCCGCGCTCACCACCACCGTGGCGCCCGCCTCGGCCGTTCCCGCGACTCCCGCTGCATTGCTCTGGGCGATCACCGCCGCGCCCGGTGCCACCGCATCGATCACCGCCGTCGCCGGCGCGCTCGCATTGCCGGACGCATCGGTCGCCACCGCATTCACCACCGCGCCGTCACCCAGCGGCACCCCCGGCGCGATCTGCCACCGGCCATCGGCCTGCACCACCGCGCTGCCCAGCACCGTGCCGGCCGCATCGGTCAGCGTCACCCGCGCACCCGCCTCGGCACTGCCGGTCACGACCACACCGTTGCCGGCATCGATCACCGGCACGCCCGGCGCCACGGCATCCACCGTCACGCTGCCCGGCGCACTGGCATTGCCCGCAGCATCCGTCGCCACCACGACAACGGCCGCGCCATCCGCCAGCGGCGCCGCCAGCGTCACGCTGAAGGCTCCCGTGCCATCCGCCACGCCGGTGCCGATCTCGACACCGGCCGCGTCACGCACGCTGATCGCCGCGCCCGCCTCGGCCAGCCCGGCCACCGCCGTGCCGTCGCTCGGCGCCAGCACCGGCGCACCCGGCGCCACCGCGTCCACCGTCGCCCGGCCGATGCCGCTGACGCTGCCCACGCCGTTCGTCGCCACCGCGCTGAGGCCCGTGCCGTCGCCCAGCGGTGCCGCCGGCGTCACGCTCCACGTGCCGCTGGCATCCACCACCGCGCTGCCGATCGTCGCGCCCGCCGCATCGGTCACCGTCACCGTGGTGCCCGCATCCGCCGTACCGGCGATCACCGTGCCGTTCGTCGGCGCGATCACCGGCGTGGAGGGCAGGCTGGCGTCGATCACCAGCGTGGCCGGCTGGCTGGCATTGCCCGCCGCATCGGTGGCGACCACGGTCACCACCGCGTCGTCCGCGACCGGGGGCGTCACCACCAGCTGGAAATTGCCATCGTCATCGGTTGTGACTTGGCCCAGCGCCACCCCGCCGGCGCTCAGCGTCACGCTGCTGCCCGGCTCGGCGGTACCGCTCAGCACGGCGCCGTTGCTCGGCTCCAGTACCGGCACCGCCGGCGGCACCGCATCCACCGTCACCACCGCGGCCGGCCCGGCATTGCCCGCGGCATCGGTCGCCACGACCGTCAGCACCGCGCCGTCGCCGATCGGCGCGGCCGGCGTGATCGCGAAGCTGCCATCGGCGCCCGCCACCACCTGGCCCAGCGAAGCGCCCGTGCCATCGGTCACGCTGACCGTGGCACCCGCCTCCGCGGTGCCGGTGATCGCCGTGCCGTTCGTCGGGTCGAGCACCGGCGCGACCGGGGCCGCCGCATCGACGCGCACCGCGCTTGCCGGCCCGGCATTGCCGGCCGCATCGCTGGCCGCGACCAGCACGATCGTCCCATCGGCCAGCGGCACGGTCGGCGTGACGGCAAAGCCGCCATCCGCACCCGCCGTTCCCGTTCCGATCACCGTCCCGTCACGCGTAGTCAGCGTCACCGTGGCTCCCGGCTCGGCGGTACCGGACACGACGGTGCCGTTGCTCGGCACCGTCACCGGTGCACCCGGCGCGACCGCATCCACCGTCCCCGTGCCGGCGTCGCTGACATTGCCCGCCGCGTCGCGGGCCTCGACCCGCACCGTTGTCCCATCGGCCAGCGGGGCCGCCGGCACCACCGACCATTGCCCGTCCGCCCCGACCACGTCGCTGCCGATCACCGTGCCGTCCGGCCCGGTCGCCACCACCGTGCTGCCGATCTCGGCCGTGCCGGTCAGCACCGTGCCGTTGCTGGGCGCGATCACCGGTACCGCCGGCGCCGCCGCATCCACCGTCACGCCGGCCGGCGCGCTGACATTGCCAGAGGCATCGCGCGCCACCACGCTGACCGCCACGCCGTCGCCGACCGGCGCCGCCGGGGTCAGCGCCCAGGCGCCATCCGCGCCGGCCGTCGTCGTGCCGATCACCGTGCCGGCGGCATCGCTCAGCGTGATCGTCGCCCCCGCCTCGGCCGTGCCCGTAAAGGCCGTGCCGTCGCTCACCGCCACCGTCGGCACATCGGGCGCCACCGCGTCGACGACCACCGCCGCCGCCGGCCCGCGCTCGCCCTGCCCGTTGGTGGCATAGGCGCGTACCACCGTGCCATCCGCCAGCGGCGTTGTCGGCGTCAGGCTCCACGTGCCGTCGGCGCGCACCGGCGCGGTGCCGATCGTCGCGCCCGTCTCGTCCACCAGGATCAGGATCGCATAGCCCGGCTGCGACGTGCCCGTCACCACCGTGCCGTTGGTCGGATCGATCGTCGGTGCCGGCGGGATCGCGATGGTATCGGGCGCGGTGACGGTTGCCGGCACGCTGCTGTTGCCCGCCGCGTCGGTCACCACCACGCTCACCACCTGCGCATCGAGCAGCGCCGGCGACAGCGGCACGGTGAAGCTGCCGTCATCCGCCGCAACGGCGGTCCGATCGGTGACGCCGTCGCCATCGATGTCGATCCCGACGGTCGCACCCGCCTCGGCCACGCCCGAAAGGCTCGCCCCGTCCGCCGCGATCACCAGTCCGGACGCCGCCGCCGGGGCAGTCGTGTCGGCCGCGACCACCGTGGCCGGCGCGCCGAGATTGCCCGCGGCATCGGTCACCGTCACCGTCACCGTCTCGCCATTGGTCAGCGCCGGCACCAGTGCGATCACGAACGTCCCGTCCGCACCGACCGTGCCCGTCGCATCCGCGACCCCGTCGCCATTGGTGTCGACCGACACCGCGGCGCCCGCCTCGGCAGAGCCGGAGATGCTGGCACCACCCTCGGCGATCACCAGCCCGGTCGCCGCCGCCGGCGCGGTCGTGTCGGCCGCGACCACCGTGGCCGGCGCGCCGACATTGCCCGCGGCATCGGTCACCGTCACCGTCACCGTCTCACCATTGGTCAACGCCGGCACCAGTGCGATCACGAAGGTCCCATCCGCACCGACCGTGCCCGTCGCATCCGCAACCCCGTCGCCATTGGTGTCGACCGACACCGCGGCGCCCGCCTCGGCAGAGCCGGAGATGCTGGCACCACCCTCGGCGATCACCAGCCCGGTCACCGCCGCCGGTGCGGTCGTATCGGACGCGACCACCGTGGCCGGGGCGCCTACATTGCCGGCGGCATCGGTTACCGTCACCGTCACCGTCTCACCATTGGTCAACGCCGGCACCAGTGCGATCACGAACGTCCCGTCCGCACCGGCCGTACCCGTCGCATCCGCAACCCCGTCGCCATTGGTATCGACCGACACCGCGGCGCCCGCCTCGGCAGAGCCGGAGATGCTGGCACCCCCCTCGGCGATCACCAGCCCGGTCACCGCCGCCGGCGCGGTCGTGTCGACCGCCACCACCGTGGCCGGCGCGCCGACATTGCCAGCGGCATCGGTCACCGTCACCGTGACCGTCTCGCCATTGGTCAGCGCCGGCACCAGCGGGATCACGAACGTGCCGTCCGGTCCGGCCGTGCCGGTCGCGTCCGCAACGCCGTCACCATTGGTGTCGACCGACACGATGGCATCCGGCTCCGCCTGGCCCGACACGCTCCTTCCGCCGTCCGCGATCACCAGCCCGGTCGCCGGCTCGGGAGCGGTCACGTCGGGCGCGGCGACCATCACCGGCGGCGCGATATTGCCGGCCGGATCCTGCACCGTGACCATCACCATCTCGCCATTGGTCAGCGGCGTCGGCAGGTCGATGATGAAGCGGCCATCGGCCCCCGCGACCCCAGTGATGTCGGGAATGCCGTCGCCATCGATGTCGATCTGCACCGTCGCGCCCGGCTCCGTGGTCCCGGTCACCGTCGTGCCGTCCGGCGACAGCGTCACCCCCTGGGCAGAGGCGGGCGGCGTCGTATCGGGCGAGGCGACCGTTGCCGCCGGACCGACATTGCCCGCCGTGTCGCGCACCGTCACGCTGACCGTCCGCCCGTCGGCCACCGCCGGCGACAGGGTGGCGGTAAAGCGGCCATCGGCCCCCGCCGTCACGGTGAAATCCGCCGTGCCATCGGCATTGACGTCGATCAGCACCGTCGCGCCCGCCTCGGCCTGCCCGGTCAACTGCGTACCGGCCGCGTTGAAGCTCAACCCCGTCGCGGCGGTCGGCGGCGTCGTGTCGGCGACCGGCGGGGGCGGCGTGCTGCCGCCACGATCGTCGTCATCCCCGCCGCTGCTCAGCGCGGCGATGCCGCCGCCGGCCAGCGCCAATCCACCCAATATGCCCGCGATCCCCAGGCCACCGCCGCCCCCGGTCGCCGCTGCGCCCGCCGCACCCAGGCTGGCAAAATCCGCGGCCACGCCCTGCGGGACATAGGCCGCCGCCACCGTGCCGTCCGCCGCCGCGGGGGACAGTTCGGCCAGCACCAGCTCCTGCTCTCCGTCCAGCAGATACAGGTGGCTCGGCTTGTCCGCTGCGGCGTAGAAGTTGACGACGCGCACCGTCTGCCCGTCCTTCAGCGTCAGCACCAGGTCGGCGCCATCGCGCGTCAGGCTGGCGACATCCTGCGCATTCACCGCCAGCGCGACATTGTCGCCCGGCTGAACGGTGACGGATCCGGTGACGGTCTGCTCCGCCCCGGTGGAAACGGGCGTGTTGGCGGGCGTGATCTTGGCCTGGATGCTCATGGAAATCCTCCTCTTCGGCTCCCCCCGAAAGGTGGTGGGCGATACGCGCCCGGCATCGTCACACGGCGCGGTGGCGCCGATGCGAAAACGCCGGACATGTCGCGGATCGCGTCATCCTCATCCCCTTCGAAACGCGGGCACTTTCACCCGCGTCAGGCACCCAGAACGCCGCCTCAATAGTTAACGCTGCGTTAAAAGGGGACGAATTTCGACTATCAAAACCGTTTTGAAACAACACGTTGTGGTGGTTATTTGGACGCTGCTCAGTGTTGCTTGCGGCGGCGTTCGAACCACCATGTGCCGGCCGCTGCGATCATCCACGCCGCCAGCCAGAACCATCGGCTTTGCCAGATATGCGACGGCGTTGCTTGCGAAAGCGCGGAGTCGCCGCGAACGAGCCGCAGTGTCGCGTCCCGCCGCTCGCGCGCCTGCATCGCCGGATCGGCATCGGCGGCACCGACATGCACCGGCCGTTCGCCCAGCCGGTACCAGCCCGCCACCCGCGGCCAGAAGGCGGCACAGCCCCGTTCCGGTTGCAATTTCAGGGCCCGTGCCCTTGGCGTAATCAAACGGTCGCCTGCCTTCACCCCGCATGCCACGGCCCGCACCCCTGCGCGTGGCCGGTCCGATATGCTCGGCGGCGCCCCGTCGCCCGGCCGTGCCACCGCCGACAGCAGCGCACTCCACCACTCGGCATAACGATCGCCATGCCCGCTGGTCGTCAGCGCGAAACTGTCCTGCACCAGGGTCAGCGCGACCCGTCCCTGTCCGGCCGGTCGCCATGCGGACAGCATCGCGCCACCCTTGTCGCGCATGATCGCCGCACCCGTCACGCCGTATCCCGTGCGCGTCAGTTCGGGTACCGCCGCGCGATCACCGGCAAAGGCCAGCGGCACGTCGGCGCTTCCCGGTCCCCGCCGCGCCGCCAGCGCGGCATCGTCGGGCGCCGCCGGCGGCAGGGAAACGACATGGTCCGCGCCGTCGCCTTGCAATCCGAACCCGAACGTCCGCCAATCCTGTCGCACTGCCGGCGGCAACGGCCCGGTCGCGCGCAGCACCAGTCCCATGCCGCCACGCAGCGCCGCGCGCACCACGCGGCGTCCATCGCTGCCCAGCATGGTCCAGACGCGGTCGTCCAGCACGAGGATATCGGTCCGGGCCAGCGCGCCCGGCTCGACCCGCACCGCACCGCCGAGCGTAGCGCCGCCGCCAACCGCCGCCCGCACCTCCACCGCCAGCCCGGCATCCGTCGCCCAGCGCCGCAATGCCTTGATTTCAGGCCCAGGTGCGCCGCTCAGGATCAACAGCCGTACCACGGCCGGCGCACGCGTCCACAGCGGCACCGTCACCGTGTCGATGGTGCCCAGTTTGACGGTGAACAGCACCGCCCCGGCCGTCCGCGCCGTACCCGACAGCACCGCCTCGCCACGCGCGTCCGGCGTCTGCCGGTCCACCACCCGCCCCGCCGGATCGATCAGCCGAACCTCCACCCCCGCCGGCGCCTCGGCCCGCACCGCGATCTCGAACCGGTCCCCCGCCGTCACCCACGCCGGCGCCCCCACCCTCACGATCCCCCGCGCCAACCGCGGCGGATCGAACTGTACCGCCACCCCGTCCAACGCCTCCCGGTCGCGCGGCTCCAGCCCACTGCCGATGATCCGCACGCTGCGCACGTCCCCTGCCCGCCGCAGCGCCGTCGCCAGATCGGGCGCCCGCTTCGCTCCCTCGGCCGCTCCCGCCTCCGGCAGCGCCACCACGCCTGCGCCCGCCACCGCGCCCCGCGTCGCCACCACGACCTGCCGCGCCCCGCCGCCCCCGACCGGCGGCTGCAAGCCGAGGTATAACAGGATCGCCAGCACCGGCTGCGCGGCAATCAGGATGGCCAGCCGCGTCTTCGATGCCTTGGCCGCCCCGGCCCGCTGCCAGGTCCACAACCGCACCCAGGCCACGACCACCCCGACCGCCAGCACGGCCGCCAGCGCGACGCTCATCGCAGCGCCTCCAGATACCGCCGCCCCATCGCGTCGCCCCGCGCCCGCCGCACCACCCCCGCCGCCGGTCGCGCCATCACCTTCCACAACTCCGCCCGCAACCGCGCCCGACACGCCGCGCAGCCCGGCTCCACCCGCACCCCGTCGATCGCCGCCGCCAGCGCCAGCGGATCGCCGATCCGCGCCGCATTCGCCGCCACCCACCGCTGCAGGGCCGGCAGATCGACCGCGCGCCCGTCCTCCAATCTGCGCCACGCCGCGCCCGGCACCGGATCCGCCGCACGCGCCGCCAGATCAGGCAGGCCGCGCCCCCCAATCCCCTCCCGCTTGCCCGTCAGCCGCCGGCTTTCGTCCACCGGCGGCAATTGCGGCCCGGTGCGCGCCAGAAAGATGCGGGTCGCCTGCTGGACCTGCTTGATGAAGCGCAAGGCGCGGTACGCATGGGGCAGCGCCCGCTTCGGCTCGCCCAGGCGCAGGGCGGCTTCGGATTGCCACATGGCATCCAGCGCCTGCCGCAGGATCGCGCGCGTATCGGGGTCCAGCAGGGTCGCCGCTTCCGGCTCGTCATGCGTGTGCCCGACCTCTGCCGTGATGTCGCCCAGCGTGCCGAAGACGGACGGCGCCGCCTCCCGGTGCCCATGTTCCGCCTCATCCCCATGCGTGCCTTCCTCGGCATCGTTGGTGGGCATCGCCGCGGACGCTCCCCCGCCACTATCCTCCCCCATAAACTGCCCATACCGCATCCGCAGCAACCGCTGATCGTCGCCGATCGCGTTCGACCGGGCGCCGAAGCGATCCGCGGCCAGCCGCGGCCGCGATGCGAGCAGGGCCTCGGCGTCGATGATCACCTGACGCTGGCTGCGGAAATAGGCGGGCAGCGCCTGTCGCGTCATCGCCTCCAGACCGCTGTCCGCCGGGCGCGGCGGCGGACGCCGCAGGATCACGCTCGGCCCCTGCACGCGTTGTCCCTTCGCATCCCGGACCGTCAGTTGCGCCACCAGATCGCCCGGCTCGGAGAAGCCGACCGCCCCCAGATCGATATTCGTCCCGAACCGCATCCGCCGCCCGCCGCCGGTCCCCCGCACCGTCAGGCTGCGTTCGCGGAAGGTGACATTCTCCCCCTCACCCTGCGCCAGGACCAGCCTCAGCGTCGCCCCGGGCATCACCCCGTAATCGTCCACCGCCTCGAACATCACCCGCCACGCACGCTGCCCCCCCGCCGCCATCGTCAACGTCGCGCCCGGCACCAGCGCGCGCACCTCGGGCGGCCTGTCCGCGATCACCTCGATCCGGTGCAGCGGCGGTACTCCCCTGCCCCCTTCCGGCCGCACCCGGTACAGCAACGACCGCGTCACCCGCCGTGACGCACGCCACACCCCCGCCCCCGGCTCCAGCCCGATCCGCCCACCCTCCAGCAACCCCAGCCCCGCCCCCGCAGGCTGCGGCGCAAACCGCAACGTCCACACCAGTCGGCTACCCTCGGGCACGCGCGCATCCAACGTGCCGAGCGTCTGCGTCGGTGCACCGGTATAAGCTGGCGGCTGAACTATCAGAGCTTGCCCGACCAGCCGCGGCACGCCTGGTGACGCGGCGAGCCCTTCATCCGCTGGCGCCAGCATCGGCACCTTGCTGTCAGGCCAAGCCAGAACGATCGTCGCAAGTGCCACTGCGATGATCCCGCCAGTCGCCAACTTGCGCGCAGGCCAGGCTTCGACCAGTTTGCGAGGCGGAATGGCCTCGACACGCACCGCGATCCTGCCCGCCTGCACGCGCTGAAGCGGGCTAAAGCCTTCAGCATCGGCGAACACCAGATCCGTCGAATCCTCCAGCTCGGGATGGGTGCGATCCAACGTCGCCACGAGCCAATCCTCGTCAAGGCGCCGCGCTTCGCGAAGTGCAGCCGCCACGATCATCACGCCAGTGAAAACCAGCAAGCCCAACGCCAGCCACATGCCGCCGGCTCGCCAGCCAAGAAGCGTCAGCACTGCTGCCGGTAGGATAGCACGGGCCGCCACGATCTGGCGCGCGCGACGACGTGCCGGCCTCGCCAACCGCTCAATCATTGCTTCCGTCATGGCGATGGAGCCCGGCGCGACCGGGTCGCGAGTAGACGTTCGGTGAGCCAGATTAGGGCGGTCGTCCATAGGAGGTGGGGCGTCGGATCGCGCTGGGGGCGACCGGGCGTCGGGCCGCCGGTGCGAGGGATGAGGTCGGCGGCAGGCGCGCGGGAGGGTGCGGGCAAGGGTTGAAGCAGGGTACGCAGGTGCATGGGGAAATCGGGGTCGAGCACCATCGGCATGGCGACCGGATCGAGCGGGCGGGTCAGGCGCACCAGCCTGCCGCGTCCCAGATGCGCCTCCTGTGCGGGGATCGCGCCGTCGGCATCGGCCCATGTCGCCGCAACGGCGGTGCGCGGGCCGATCAGCGCGACTCCCCCCGCCGCCACATGGTCCCGTACCGCCGAGGACAGCGCACCGGGCGCCACGGCGGCGATGACCCGAGGCGCGTTCGCCCCGCCACCCCATGCAGCCGCAACGGCGTGCAGAACGTTCGTGCCCACCCCCGCCCCCTGAACGACCAGCCGCGGGGCAGCGGCGGGCGGAGGCGGCGGGGGTTCGACACCGGCAACGATCCGCCAGGTTACCGGCCGGGAGAGCGCCGGCAGCATGGCATCCATGCCGTCGATCACCGGTGGCACCAGCACGGTCAACGACGCCCCCTTGGGCAACTCGGCATCGAGCTGGCGCAACAGGCTCGCTACCGGTTGACGGGGCGGCGGGGCGGTATCGAGCGAGGGGAAACCGGGTGCCAGCCACACCCCCCGCGCGCCATCGACCCGCGCACCCGGCACGGCCGCGAGGACGGGGTGGGGAGCGTCGGCGTTCCACAGGACCGGGCGGGCGAGGAGCAGTGCGAGCAGCAGGATCAACAGGCAGCGCAGGAGCAGCAGCGGCCATTCGTCGAAGCGTGGGCGGTGACGGGGGCGCGGCGTCTTGTGGAGCCATCGAAGGGCGGGAAAGTCGAGGAGGCGATGCTCGGTCCGACGGGCAAGGTGAATGGCCAGCGGGATCAGGATCGCGGCAAGGCTGGCGAGCGCCGCCGGAGCGAGCAGCGCGGGCGTCATGCCCGTCGGCCGAACAGGACGTGGAGCGGCGTATCGACCGGCTGGTCGGTGAACAGCGTCGCGCAGGCCACCCCGGCAGCGGTGAAGCGTGCATGCAGTGCCGCCCGGGCTTCCCCGAACCGCATCAGAAACGCGTCGCGCAACGCAGGACCATCGCCCACAAGCTCCCTGCCCGTTTCCGGATCGCGAAACACATGGCCATCGACAAAGGGGAAGTCGCGCTCAGCCGGCGTCAGTATTTCGATCGCCAGCACCTCCCGCCCCGCATCCGACAATCGGGTGGCGAGCGCGGCGGCGGCATCGTCGAAGAAGTCGGACAGCATCACGATCAGGTCACGCGCACCAATCCGTTCCCATAACGGCGCCAGCATCGCTTCGTCGGGCAAGCCGCCCCCGGCTTCCAACGTGGCGAGCATCCGTTGCAACCGGTCCCGCGCCTGCGTTCCCGATGCCGGTGCCACCCTTTGCAGGCCGTCGCCCCGCAACGCCAACAGGCCGAAGCGGTCGCCATTCGCCAGCGCCAGTTCGGCCAGACATGCCGCCACCCCGCGCGCCGCGGGCAAGCGGTCCGCCATCGAGGCGCTGGCGTCGAGCATGATCCACAGCGCCACCGGGCTTTCCCGCTCCGCCTCGCGCACGAAGAACCGGTCGGAGCGTGCATAAAGCTTCCAGTCGATCTGCCGCGGCTCGTCGCCCCGCTCATAGGCGCGGTATTGCGCGAATTCGAGACCGGCGCCACGCGACCGGCTGGCATGCGCGCCGATCCCCCGATCGCCCACCGCGCGCCGGGTGGCGAGCCCGAGCGCCTTCAGACGGTAGCGAACGTCGGCGGGGATCAGGTCAGCCGACAGGGCCACCCACTCCCGCGACCAGGCCCGCGACGACCGCATCGGCGTCCATGCCCTCCGCCTCGGCCGCAAAGGACAGCAGCAACCGGTGACGCAGCACGGGCCCGGCCAGCGCCGCGATATCCTCCCGCGTCGCCGCCAGGCGGCCGTGGATCAGCGCCCGCGCCTTGGCCGCCAGCACCAGCGACTGGCCGGCGCGCGGGCCGGCGCCCCAGCGCACATAGCGTGTCACGACATCGGGCACGCCGTCTCCCGGCCGGCTGGCACGCACGATGCGCGTGATCCAGTCGAGCAGCCCGTCCGACAGATGCACCTGCCGCACTAGCGCCTGAAGCGACAGGACGGCCGCCCCCTCCATCACGCGCGGCACCGCGGGCAGGCCGCTGCCGGTGGTCTGCGCCAGGATCGCACGCTCCTCCGCCTCGCTCGGATAGCCGACGCGGATGTGGAGCAGGAACCGATCCAGTTGCGCCTCGGGCAGCGGATAGGTGCCCGCCTGTTCCAGCGGGTTCTGCGTCGCCAGCACGAAAAAGGGCTGCGGCAACGGGTGGGTGACGCCGCCATAGCTGACGGTGCGTTCCTGCATCGCCTCCAGCAGCGCTGCCTGCGTCTTGGGCGGCGTGCGATTAAGTTCGTCGGCCAGCAACAGGTTGGTGAAGACGGGGCCGGGCTGGAAGCGGAAATGCCGCTTGCCGGTGCCGTGATCCTCTTCCAGCAATTCGGTGCCGAGAATGTCGCTGGGCATCAGATCCGGCGTGAACTGCACGCGGCGGAAGTCGAGATGCAGCGCCTCGCCCAATGAGCGGACGAGCAGCGTCTTGCCGAGACCCGGCACCCCCTCCAACAGGCAGTGCCCGCCCGCGATCAGGCCGATGAGCAGCTGTTCGACCACCTCCGCCTGCCCGACGATCGCCTGCCCGATCGCGGCGCGTAAGGTAGTCAGCGTGGCGAGTTGCGCCTCGATCTCCCCTTCGGTCATGCCAGGCTCAATTGTTCAGCGCATACAGCACGATGTTGACACCGAACTTCGTATTGTCGTCCGCCAGGAAACGCTTGTTGCGCCAATCGTAGTCCCATTCGCACCCATAATCCTTGTTGCTGTAGAGGACGCCCAGCCGGCCATCGATGCTGATGCCGCGCAGATAGTCATGGACGAGGTCGTCGCCCCATCCGTTCAGCTCGAACCCGGTGGCGGGAGGCCCCGGAAACTTGAAGAAGCTGGAATAGAGCGCGTGGCTGTTCGGCAGCTTCTTCATCGCGGAGGCACCGAAGATCGCCGCCATCTGTCGTTCGAACGAGGTGGCGAACAGCCCGTCGATATCGTGATTGCAATCATCCACGAACACGAACCCGCCATTGCGGACATAACGCTCGAAATTGCGCCGTTCGGGGGGTGAGAAGTCGACCAGCTTGTGCCCCGCCATGTAGCAGAAAGGTGCAGTCAGCATTTTGGGATCGGCGAGTGCCACCACCCGCTCGCGCGGGTCGACGCGCAGGTTGGTATAGTCGACCAGCGCCGTCAGCAGGTTGCTCGGCATGCGCTGATCCACGTCCCAGTCGCCGGAATCGTAGCGCAGCCGGGTGAACCAGAAGTCATAGGCGCCGGCGCCTTGCGCCGCGCGGGGGAGCACGGCGGCGGTAGCTGCCGCTACAAAACGGCGGAGAAATTGTTGGCGGGTTAGCATCGCCTTCTCCCCTCCGGGGAGAAGGAGGGGACCCGCGGCGCAGCCGTGGGGAGGATGAGGGGCTGCCATGAACGGAGCACTGCTTGGCTACCCCTCACCCTTCCCACTGCCTTGCGGCAGCGGGCCCTTTCCCTCTCCCCATGGGGGAGAGGGACAAACTCTTCCTCCCCGATCACACTGCGTCGGACAGGGACGTGAACGTGAAGTCCCGCAGCTTCATCGGCGGGATCATCATCACCAGCGAGGATTCGTCGCCCGCCACGCGCACCGGCTTGCCCAGTTCGTCGATATTGTTGAGCATGATCACCGGGCTTTCGTTGAAGCGGAAATTCTTCACCGGATATTTGATCTGCCCGTTCTCGATATAGAAGGTGCCGTCGCGGGTCAGGCCGGTCAGCAGCACCGTCTGCGGATCGACCATGCGGATGTACCAGGTGCGGGTGACGAGGATGCCGCGCTCGGTGCCGCGGATCAGGTCGGCGGTCGACTTGGTCCCGCCCGACATGATGAGGTTGCCCGGCGATCCGACCGCGGTCTTGCCCATCTTCTGCGCCCAGAAGCGGCTGTAATCGAGCGAGGCGATCTTGCCGTCCTGCACGATCGCCTGACGCTGGCGGGGCAGGCCGTCGCCGTCCCACGGCATCACCGCCGCCTCCGGATGCCACGGATCGGCGATCATCGTCACGCGCGGGTCGTAGACCTGCTCGCCCAGCTTGTTGCCGCCACCCTTTTTCGACAGGAAGCTGCGCCCTTCATCGGCCTCGCGCGCGCCAAAGAAGTTCATCATGAAGCTGATGAGCCCTGCCGCCGCCGCCGGCTCCAGGATCACGGTATATTTGCCCGGCTCCAGCGCCCGCGCCTCGACCGAGGCGGCCGCCTTGCGCATGCCGGTGCGAACCTCCGTCGCCGCGGAAAAGGCGGACGAGTCCTGAAGGTTGCGGCCGACCCAGCCCGATCCCTGGCCGTTCTCGGTGCGCACCGTGCAGGTGTAGTCCAGGCCACTGGCGCGCTGGTAGCCGAAATTGCCCTTGGAATTGGCAAAGGCGGTGAAGCTCTGCCCATCCTGAAGGAAGCCGGCTGCGACCAGCTTCTCGCCCTTGCAGGCCGCGATCGAATCGCCGGCCACCTTGGCGCGGTAATCCGGGGTGATGTCCGCGGTCGCCGCGCTGAATGTCGGGCTGGCGCGATAGGCCTGCTTGTCGATGGCGGGGACGAATTCGGGGTTTTCGGGGGCGAGCCGCGCCAGTTCCTCGGCGCGCGCGACCACGCGGCCGAGCGAGGCGTCGTCGAAGGCGTTGATCGTGGCGGTGCCGACGCGCTTGCCGAACGCGACCGTCACGCCCAGATCGGCATCGTCGACGATGCCGCTGGTCGACACCGCATTGCGCGCAAAGCGGATATTGCCGTTGATCGAACCGGACAGCTGGGCGGTGCACTCGTCCGCCTTGGACAGCGACACGGCCTTGGTCAGGATCGCGCGCGCCTGATCTTCGGTGAAAATGGTCATGTGCGGATTTCCTTGGAAGACCGGTCTCAGCCGAGCGAGCGCGCGGTGTTGATGACGTTGATGCCGTTGAAGCGGGCGGTGGACGAGCCATGGCTGACCGTCGACACCTGGCTGGGCTGGCCCTTGCCGTCGAAGAACGAGCCGCCCAGGCGATAATCGCTCTGGTCGCATACCCCGACACAGGCGTTCCAGAATTCCGGCGTGCGGATCTGGTAGGCCACGTCCTCGATCTGCTGCGTGATCTTGCCGTTCTTGATCTCGTAGAACAGCTGTCCGCCGAACTGCGCATTGTAGCGTTGCTGGTCGATCGAGAAGCTGCCGTCGCCGACGATGTAGATGCCGTTGTCGACGCCGGCGATCATGTCGGCCACCGAATGCTTCTTCTTGCCCGCCTCCATGCTGACGTTCGGCATGCGCTGGAACTGCACGCTGGACCAGCTATCGGCGTAGCAGCAACCGTCCGACGCAGACTTGCCCAGCATCGCCGCCTGATCGCGGATCGCCTGCAGGTCGACCAGTTTGCCGTCGCGGATCAGGTCCCACTTCTTGGTCTTCACGCCCTCGTCGTCGTACCCGACCGCGCCCAGGCTGCCCGGTTGCAGCTTGTCGGCGACGATCGACACTTCGGGGCTGCCATATTGGAAACGCTCCTTGACCTTGTCGAGCGTGACGAAGCTGGTGCCGGCGTAATTCGCCTCATAGCCCAGCACCCGGTCGAGTTCGAGCGGATGGCCGACGGATTCGTGGATGGTCAGCCAGGTGTGCGAGGGGTCGAGTACCAGGTCGTATTTGCCCGGCTTTACCGACGGCGCGGTCAGCTTCGCCTTGGCCTGACGCGCGGCGGCGATCGCATCCTCCTTCATGTCGTAGGACATGCCGTAGTTCACGACGCCGTTGGGCGAGGTGAACTTGTCCGCCGCCTTGCCGTCGAGATATTCGAAGCCCAGCCCCATCGGCGCGGACAATCCCTCGCGCGTGCGGAACTTGCCGGTCGCCTTGTCGATCGCGGTCACCGTCATCGGCGCCCAGATGCGATGCACGTCCTGATCGATGTACGATCCGTCGGAGGAGGCGAAATATTTCTGCTCGTTGACGACGAACAGCATCGAGTTGACGAAGTTGGCACCCGCCCCCAGCGCCGCGGCATTGACGCCCAGCAGCAGGTCGACCTTGTCCTTGATCGGCACCGCCATCGCGTTCTTCACGATCGGCGTCTTCCACGACACCGCGCCCACGCCGGGCGTCGGGGCAAGGCGCACCGGTTCGGACTGGATTTTCGCATTGGCCTTGGCGATGGCCGCCGCCTGACGCGCGGCGCCTGCCACCGCGTCCTCGGTCAGCCCGTTGGTCGCGGCAAAGCCCCAGGCGCCGTCGGCGATCACGCGGATGCCGACGCCCAGCGATTCGGTGTTCACCACATTCTGGACGTTCGCCTCGCGCGTGATGACGAACTGGCGCAGATAGCGGCCGATGCGGACATCGGTATAGGTCGCGCCGGCACCGCGCGCGGCGTTCAGCGCGACATCGGCCAGCCGCTTCTTCACCTCGCCCGGAATGGCCGATTGCAGCTCTTCCGCCGCGATCGCACGGCCGAGATAGCCCGGCAGCAGACCGCTGCCCAGCGCCGCGGTGGTCGCGGCCAGGAAATCGCGTCGATGCACCCTCTTAATCCCCCGATCGTTGCGCCGTCTTACGGCTATAATACGGATGATTGCGCGGGCGGGGGCGTTCGTCAATTTGTCTTGCGTAAAAAAGGCATGGCGTTGCAGGGGCGGCCCATGCGCGCTGCCTTTATCGCCCTCACCCTCGCCGGCCTGTTCTGGGGCCTCGGTTTCCCACTCGGCAAGCTGGCCCTGCGCGAGGTGGCGCCCGCGCACATGGTGCTGCTGCGCTTTGCGGTCGCCAGCATCGCCTCGCTGCCCTTTGCGCTGGGCAGTGCGGAGGCGCGTGCGCTGTTCCGCTCGCCGGCGGTGGTCGCGGCGGGCGTGCTCTACGGCCTTGCCTTCATCGTCCAGTTCGAGGGGCTGGCCGGCGTCACCGTCACGCTGGCCGCGCTGCTGGTCGGCGCGATGCCCGCGCTGGTCGCGGTCGCCGCCTGGGCGATGGGCGAGCGGGTCAGCCGCGCGTCGTGGATGGGCGTCGCCGGCGCGACACTGGGCGCCGCGCTGATCGCGGGCAAGCCCGGCGGGGCCGGCACGCCGATCGGCATCGCGCTGTCGCTCGCCTCGCTGGTCGTGTTCCTCGGCTGGCTGATCCTGGCGAAGCGCGCTCCCGCCACCCGCTCGCCGCTGGCGGTACCGGCGGTGACGCTCGTCGTGGCGCTGCTCGCCATCCTGCCCGTCGCACTGGTGCTGCACGGTCCCCCGTCCCTCGCCATCGGGACGGTCGCGTGGTCGGGGATCATCGGCCAGGGGCTGCTCTCCACCTTCTTTGCGACCGCCGCGTGGCAATATGGCGCGGCGCGCGTCGACAGCGCGAGTGCGGGCGTCTTCATCAACATTGAACCGCTGTTCGGCGCGCTGGTCGGCATTACCCTGTTCGGCGACCCCGCGGGGCTGGCGCTGATCGCGGGCGGCGTGCTGATCGTCAGCGGCAGCATCGTCGTGGTGCTGGGGGAGCGGCCCGCGATCGACGCGCCCGCCACCCCGCCCCACGGGCTGTTCGTCGACTGACCTACATCTTGAAGCGCGCACCGAACAGGAAGGTGCGGCCGAAGTGATTATTCTCGTAATTCCGGTTGGCATCGAGATCGGTGTACCGGTCCCGATACTCGTCGGTCAGGTTCGTGCCCTCCAGCGATATCTCCAGATTGGGCGTCAGCTTGTAGCGCAGCGAGGCATCGACGTTGATCGTCGAGTTATACCCCTCGAAGATGTTGCCCGTACCCGAGCTGCCGTCGATATACGGCCCCCGGTAGCTGATCGAACCGCGCGCCGAGAAGCGGGCATCCTCGTAATAGAGCGTGCCGTTATACTGCCGCTTGGACAGGCCATAGAGCGTCTCGGTGCGCACCACGTTCACCAGCGCGCCGCCCGGCACCACGGCAGGGCCGCTTTGCGTATAGGTCGCATCGGAATCGATAAAGGTCGCGTTGGCGATCGCGCCGAAATTCTTCAAGAAGCCGGGCAGGAAGCGGAACGTCGCCTGCAACGCGATCTCCACCCCCTTCAGGCTGGCGCCGGTGCCGTTGGTGATCGAGTTGATCGTCCAGATCTGCCCCTCCGGCGCCGAGGCGGCGGGCGAGGAGGGCGGAATGATCGACAGCGGCAGGCCGGTGGAGGCATAGGTACCCGCCGTCGTCACCGACACGGGGAAGCTTTCCACATTCTTCTTGAACGCCGCGACCGAGAAGATCGACTGCGGCGCGAAATACCATTCCGCCGCCAGATCGAACGCGGTGGCACGGAACGGCAGCAGGTTGGGATTGCCGAAGCTGATCCGGTAGTTGAAGCCGTCGACCGACCCGCCCGGCGTCAGGTTGCCCAGTGCCGGACGCGTGATGACCTTGGCGACCGCGGCACGCAGGATGATCTCGCTGGTCGGGAAGAAGGCCAGGTTGGCGGCCGGCAGCCAGTCGTCATAGCTGCGCTCCACCGTCACCGCGACGCCGTTGTTCAACCCCGTGGAGCGCTGCGCGGTATGGGCGTAGCGCATGCCGGCATTGGCTGCATAGTCCAGCCCGAAGACATTGCCCTTCACGTCGAACTGGGCATAGCCGCCGGTCACTTCCTCCACGACGTTGCGGATGTTGCCGGGGTCGACCACCAGCGGACGATTATACAGCCCGGTCGCGGCGGCGGATGCGGCGATGTTGGGGATCAGGAACCCGGTCGTCGTACCCTGCGGCTGCCCCGCCCTGCCCAGCTTGAAGATCTCGCCCAGATTGCCCGCCGGCAGGCCGTACACCGCATTTGCGCCAAAGACGAAGGAGGGCGTGCACGTCACCGCGCCCAGCACCGCGTCGGGACGCGCGGTCGTGCTGGTCGGGCACAGCACCGCGTCGCGGGTGAACCCTTCGGTATCGAACTCGAACCGGCGATACATCGCGCCCGTCTTCACCTGGAAGCCGTCGGTCACGTCCCATTCGGTCCGAAGCTGGCCGGTGCGGAACTTGTTGACCGTGGTCGAGGGCCGGTCGCGGATCTCGGCCAGCTGGAAGTTGGCCGGATCGGTCACGCTGGTGCCGAAGGTCAGCCGCGGGCTGCGCGAGTTGGTATAGTCATAGCTGTACCCTTGCGCGTCGCGATCGTCGAACACGAAGGTCGTCTCGACCGGGATCGTCGCATCCGACTGCGATATGCCGCCCATCAGGGTGAAACGGAACCGGTCGCTGACATCCTGATCCCAGCTTCCGCCGACCTGATAGAATTCCGTCTTGGACCGGCGATAATAATGCTCGGTCCGCACCCAGGCATCGTTCAGCGTCGCGGAGATCAGATTGTTGTTGCCGTCATAGACGGGGTTCAGCAGGTCGATCGACCGCTCGTTGGAGCGGAGAAGAACCTCGCCCCATTTCTCCTCGCGATCCTCGGTGAAACGCGAATAGAGCGCGTCGATCGACACCTTGGTGGCGTCCGACGGCGACCATTGCACGCTGCCCGTCAGGCCCAGCCGCTCGCGTCCGTGAAACACCTCGCCATAGCGCGGGATGCGCGGGTGGAAGGCCAGCGCCGCCTGGTCGCATGCCGCGCTCGGGCGGTACACGCCACCGGCATTCGACGCCCGCGTGGCGCTGGTGGCGCTCGTGAAATAGCAGGGCGTGCCGTTCACCGAGTCGAAGCGGGCCTGCGCCCAGCGCACGGTGTTGTTGCCCAGTTCCAGATTGTCGGTCTTGGTATAGGCGCCCGATACCGACGCGCCGAAATTGCCGTCCGCCGACTTCCAGGACAACAGCCCGGCGACACGCGGCCGCAGGTTTTCCGAGAGGTCGTTATACGTCCCCTGCGCCGCCGCGACGAAGGTCACCCCGGTCTTGCCGCCCAGTGGATTGCCGGTGTTCAGATCGACCACCGCGCCCAGCGATCCTTCGTCCAGCGACGCCTCGGCGGTCTTGTGGACGACGATCGAGTTGAACAGCTCGGATGCGAAGACGTTGAAGTCGAACGCGCGGTCGCGGTTCGCGCTGGCACCGTCGGTTGAGGTCGCCACCGTTTCCAACCCGTTGACGCGCACGCGGGTGAATTGCGCGCCCAGACCGCGCACGGTGATCGCCCGCCCCTCGCCGGCGTCGCGCTGGATCGAAATGCCCGGAATGCGCTGCAGCGACTCGGCTAGGTTCTGGTCGGGGAATTTGGCGATATCCTCCGCCACGATCGCATCGACCGCGGATACCGAATCGCGCTTCACGTTCAGCGCGGCATCCAGCGACCGGCGAAAGCCGGTGACGATGATGTCCGCATCGCCGCCCGCGGCCGGATCGGCGCTTTGCGGCGTCACGATCGCGCTGGAATCGGCCGGTTCCTCGGTGGTGCCGGGCGGGACCACGCCCGTTTGCGCCGGGGCGGGATCGGTCTGCGCCGGCGTTCCCGGGGTCTGCGTCGACGGGATATTGGCGGCCTGCGCGCCGACGCTCGTCGGCATGGCGAGCGCCGCGGTCAGCGCCGCCAGCGATACGCCCAGGCCGATCCGATTGCGGCGCATGAGGTTGATACCCTTGGTCATGCTCATCCCCTCCCAAAGCGGACGATGCCGCTGACACCGGTTGCCACCGGTTTCCCATGATCTGGTCGGAGACGATGCGTTGCCAGCCCTTGGGCGGTCTCGCCTTCCTCTCCCGAACGCCCAGTGCTCTGGTGCGCCCGCCTGCCCCTTGCATAGAACAGGTAACCGGTGTCAGGATCATGAAAGCACGATAAACGCCTGTCAATACTCTCGTTGGAAAGGTGCCCCGGATGCCCGTCGCCACGCTGTTGCTGATGCTCCTGCCCGCCACGCAGACCCCTGCGCCCCGCCCCCTGATCGTCGTCGACGAACGCACCGTCCGCCGCGAGGAAAGCCCGCCGCACGGCGCGATCGGCACCAGCACCGCGTTTCGGATCAGCGACGGCGTGCCCGACCGCACCATGGAGTTCCGCAAGCGTATCCTGCACCCCGGCGCCGCGATCGGCGCGCATGTGATCGCGCATGACGAGGTCTATTACGTGCTGTCCGGCCGCGGCGAGGTGACATCGGGCGGTGCGCGCCGCGCCGTCGGCCCCGGCATGGCCGCCTATCTCTACACCGGCGAGCGGGTCGGCATCCGCCAGACCGGTCGCGAGCCGCTGGCCTTGATCATCGCCTATCCGGTGGTACGCCCGTGAACCGCGTCCTTTGAACCGACCGGGGGTGACATTGAAACGGACGATCTACACGCTGGCGTTCGTCGTGCTGGGCGTCATCCTCGGCAAGTTCTGCCAATATGGCGCCGTCGCGCTTCTTCAGCCGCGAATGGGCTTCACCACCGCTTCTGCTGTCGGCCTTGCGCCTTTCGTCATGGCGCTCATCGTCCTGAAGTCACGCTATCCCCGGTATTTCGCGTTTCGGTCCGGTCGCTGAAACCGCGCTGGTCGGGATGCCGTCTCACGTTCCCGGCTGCACATAGGGCACCCGCGCGAACAGCTCGCGCTCCCAGCGGCGCGGGTCGTTCTCCACCCGCGACGCGGCATCGAAGATCATCGTCGCGCGTGTCTCCAGCGTATAGCGCGGCCATGCGGCCTCGCCGCTTGCGGCAAAGCGGCAGAACGCATCCTGCATCGCCCTGGATGCGGCCCGCGCATCCTCCCCCGTTCCCGTCTGCGACCCCGGCGCATCCAGCGTCGCGAACACCAGCGGGATATCCATGGTGTGAAAGGCGCCACGCGCCGGATCGGTGCGCGAGGCGAAATCGACCTGATATACCCAGCCGGGCACCCCGGCCCGCGCCCGCGCCTCGGCTTCCTCTACCTGTCCGCGCCAGCTTCGTCCCGCCGTCGTCGCGGCATAGAACACGTCCAGCGGGCCATAGGCCGGGTAGCGCGCGCGAAACTGGGCGACGACCCATTCGGGCAGGATGTCCACCTTCAACTCCGGCGCCATCCGCTCGGCCAGATTGTCCCAGTTCAGCCCTCTGACCCTTGGCGAGTCGGGGCCGATAAAGGCGCGCGTCTCGTCATGCGTGTTGCCCAGCATCATCGGCACGCGCGCGCCCAGCGGGTTCGCGTCGGGCCAGAATGGATGGCGGGTCAGCCATGTCATGTCGAGCACCGGCCCCATATACAGGCCGCCGCCCAGCACCGGGTCGGTCGCCGCCAACCCCTCGACGATCCGCGCGGCCGGCATGGTCAGCAGCGGGGACAGGTCGCGCTCGCCCACCCCCAGCCGGGCGAGCAGCGCGCGCGCCCGCGCCGTCGCGTTCATCGGGCCGGACGCCGTCACCTGCTGCCCGCTCATCGTCGCGGCGCGGTGGAACAGGCCCTGCGCCGCTTCCATCCCCATCATCGTGGCGATCTTGGCGCCGCCGCCCGACTGGCCGAACACCATCACCCGCCCCGGATCGCCCCCGAACGCGGCGATGTTCGCGCGTACCCAGCGCAGCGCCAGGATCAGGTCCAGTTGCCCGGCATTGCCGCTGTCGGGAAAGCGCGGGTCGAGCCGCGCGAGATAGGCATAGCCGAACGCGTTCAGCCGGTGGTTCACCGTCACCACCACCGCATCGCCGCGCCCCGCGATGTGACGGCCGTCGTTCATCGGATCGGTGACGCTGCCGTTCGAATAGGCGCCGCCATGGATGTAGAGCATCACAGGCTTGCGTGCGCGGGCATCCGCCTCCGCCGTCCAGATGTTGAGGAACAGGCAGTCCTCGTCCTGCGGGCCATAAGGCCCCGTCTGGGGACAGACCGGGCCAAAGGCGTCGGCCGCCACCCGCCGGCCCGGCAATGCTACCGCGACGGGGGCGCGGAACCGCGCCGCCCGGCCGTAGCGGATGCCGCGAAACACCCGCAACCCGCCCTCGTGCGTGCCGATGAAATCACCCGCGGCGCACCGCACCGCACGCGCCTGGCGCGCCGCCGCGGTCCCGCCGAGCAGCAGCGCCGCGCCGCCACCCAGGGCCGCGCGGCGCGTCCAGCCGTCAGCGGCGGACATCCAGCCCGCCGGCAAGATAGGCGTCGAGATCGGGCTGGCGGAACAGACCCGCATCGCCCGGCAACGAATGCTTCAACACGGCCAGCGCCAATCCGGTCGCCGCCGCCTGCCCGATATCGCCACCGCGGCGCAGACCGTGCAGCACGCCCGCGGCAAAGGCGTCGCCGCCGCCGATGCGGTCGACGATGCCGGCCACCTCCACCTCCGCGGTCTGCGCATGGCCCTCCCGCGCATCGACGCGCGCCGACAGCCGGTGCAGGTCGACATGCTCGACATGACGCGCGGTGGACGCGATCGTCTGCAGATTGGGGAACGCCTCGAACGCGGCCTCGGCCGCGGCGCGGCGCCGATCCTCGCCCTCGCCGCCGAAATCGTCCCGCCCGAGCAGCAGCGCGATATCGCGGTGGTTGCCGAACATCAGGTCCGCCTGCTCCACGATCCGGCGCAGGATCGCGCGCGGGTCGCTGTCCCACCGCTCCCACAGCTTGCCGCGCCAGTTGCCGTCGAACGACACCGCGATGCCGCGCTCGCGCGCTGCCGCGGCCGCCGTGATCGCACTTTCCGCCGGCACGGGGCCCAGCGCCGGCGTGATACCCGACAGGTGCAGCCGGTCGACCCCCGCCAGCATCCTGTCCCAGTCCCAGGCGGAGACGGGCGCCTCGGCAAAGGCGGAATGGGCGCGGTCGTAGATCACCTCCGTCGCGCGCAGGCCGGCGCCTGCGGTGACGAAGTACAACCCCATCCGCTCGCCGCCCGTCTGCACCTGCGACACATCGACGCCGTGGCCGCGCAGCGTGGTAATCGCCGCGCGCCCCAGATCATTGTCCGGCACCCGCGTCGCCAGCCCGACATCATGCCCCAGCCGCGCCAGCTGCGTCGCAACATTGGCCTCCGCCCCCGCCACCCACACGTCCAGCCGCGGCGACTGCATCAACAGCTCGCGCCCGGGCGGGGACAGGCGCAGCATCACCTCGCCGAAAGCCAGGAACCGACCCATGTCCTTTACCCCTTATCTGGCCAGCCAGCCGCCATCGACCGCCAGGATATGGCCCTGCACATAATCGGACGCGCGGCTCGCCAGAAACACCGCCGCGCCGCCCAGATCGGCCGGGTCACCCCAGCGCGCCGCCGGAATACGGTCGAGGATCGCATTGTTGCGCGCCGTATCCGCCTGAAGTGCTGCGGTATTGTTGGTGGCGATATAGCCCGGCGCAATGGCATTCACCTGTACGCCGTGTTTGGCCCATTCATTCGCCAGCAGCTTGGTCAGCCCGCCGATGCCCGCCTTAGACGCGGTGTAGCTCGGCACGCGGATACCACCCTGGAAGGTCAGCATCGATGCGATGTTGATGATCTTGCCGCCACCTTGCGCGATCATGTGCCGCCCGGCCGCCTGGGCCAGGAAGAACACCGATTTCAGGTTGGTGTCGACCACTGCGTCCCAGTCTTCCTCGGTGAAGTCGACCGCGTCTGCGCGGCGGATGATGCCGGCATTGTTGACCAGGATATCCAGCCCGCCCAGCTTCTCCAGCGTCTCGTCCACCACCCGCTGCACGGGCTGGATGGTGGACAGGTCGGCGGACACGATCTCCGCGCGCCGGCCCAGCGCGCGTGCCTGTGCCACCGTATCCTCCGCCGGAGTGCGCCCGACACAGGCGATGTCGGCACCGGCCTCGGCCAGCGCCAGCGCGATCGCCTGGCCGATCCCGGTGTTGGCACCGGTGACGACCGCGACCTTGCCCGACAGATCGAAAGGATTGCCCATCGCGCTTACGCCAGCTGACAGATGTCGAGGACGTTCATGTCGGTATAATCCTGGTTCTCGCCCGCCATCGCCCAGATAAAGGCATAGGCCTTGGTGCCGGCACCCATGTGGATCGACCAGGGCGGGCTGATCACCGCTTCCTCGTTCGCCATGACGATGTGGCGCATCGCCTCGCCCTCGCCCATGAAGTGCATTACCCGGTCGTTCGGGCCGTCCAGTTCGAAGTAGAAATAGATCTCGCTGCGGCGCTCATGAACGTGCGGGGGCATGGTGTTCCACACGCTGCCCGGCTTCAGCACGGTCAGGCCCATCACCAGCTGCGCGCTGTCGCACACGCCGGGGATGACGAGCTGGAAGATGGTCCGCTCGTTCGATTCCTCCAGGCTGCCACGATCCAGCGCGTTGGCGTCGGCGATGCCCAGCTTGCGCGTCTGGAACGCCTTGTGCGCCGGGCAGGACGCCAGATAGAAGCGGGCACCGTCGCCGGCGAACTGCACGTCGGTTGCACCCATCGTCACGTACAGGCAATCCTTGCCCGCCAGCGTGAAGACCTCGCCGTCTACCGTCACCGTGCCCTCGACCGCGCCGACATTGACGATCGCGAGTTCGCGCCGCTCCAGGAAGGGATGACCCGCCGCCGATGCCGGCTCGGTCTGGTCGGGCAGCTTCACCGATCCGGTCTCGACCGCGACGCCGCCGATCACGAACCGGTCGGCATGGGTGTAGTTCAGCACGCATTCGCCGGCCCGGAACAGCCCCTGGATCAGGTAGCGGTCGCGCAGTTCGTCATTGGATACGCATTCCATCATGTCAGGGTGCGTGGCGTAATAGGTGCGGTCGAACATCAAACAGGCTCCGTCATCAGATTGCAGGGAATGTTGCACATGGTGAGAACGCTTCCCACATATGTTTATGCAATGCGATAGGCGCGGCGTACCAATCCACTGGTCAGCTCGACCGCCAGATCGGCCGCCTCCCAATCCTCCAGCCGGTGTTCGGCGACGAGGCGCGCCAGAAACGCGCAGTCCACGCGCCGTGCGACGTCATGTCGCGCCGGGATGGACAGGAATGCGCGGGTATCGTCGTTGAACCCGACCGTGTTGTAGAATCCGGCCGTCTCCGTCGTCATCTCGCGGAACCGGCGCATCCCCTCCGGACTGTCGTGGAACCACCAGGCCGGACCCAGCTTCAGGCAGGGATAATGGCCCGCCAGCGGCGCCAGCTCGCGTGCATAGCTGCTCTCGTCGAGCGTGAAGAGGATGATCGTCAGGTCGCGCTCGGTACCCACCACGTCCAGCATCGGCTTCAGCGCGGACACGTAATCGGTGCGCATCGGGATGTCGGCGCCCTTGTCGCGACCATGGCTGGCGAACAGGCCGGCATTGTGGTTGCGGAAGGAGCCGGGATGGATCTGCATCACCATGCCGTCCTCCACGCTCATCCTGGCCATCTCGGTCAGCATCTGCGCGCGGAACAGCTCGGCATCCGCCGCCGACCAGGTGCCGCCGACGATCCGGGCGAACAGCGACTCGCATTCGGCGGTCGACAGATTGGCGGTCTGGGCGGTGGGATGGCCGTGATCGGTCGCGGTCGCACCCATGGCGCGAAACGCCGCGCGCCGCTTGGCATGCGCCGCCAGATAGCCGCGCCATTCATGGACATCCTCACCGGTAAGCTCGGCAAAGCGCTCCATCGCTCCGGCGAACTGCTCATGCTCGACATCGATCACCCCGTCCGGGCGATAGGTGGTGACGATGCGCCCCTGCCAGTCCGAGGCGCGGATCGAGGCATGGTGCGCCAGATCGTCCTGCGCGCCCTCCGTCGTCGCCAGAAAATCGATGCGGAACCGCTCGAACAGGGCGCGCGGGCGGAACGCCTCGGTGGCAAGCGCCTCGCCGATCAAGTCATAGTATAAATCCGCCGTCGCCGCCTCCAGTGCCACGTCGATCCCGAACACCTCGGCAAAGACGTGGTCCAGCCACAGGCGCGACGGCGTGCCGCGGAACAGAGGGTAATGCTCGGCGAACAGCCGCCATGCCGCGCGCGGATCGGTATCCGGCACCACGCCGCCGCGCCGCGCTATCCCCAGCCGGTCGAGGTCCAGCCCCTGGCTGTAGAGCATGCGGAACAGATAATGGTCGGGCGCGAGCAACAGGCTCGTCGCATCCGTCCACGGCGCATCGCTGGAGAACCAGGAGGGATCGACATGCCCGTGCGGGCTGACGATCGGCAGATCGGCGACCTGTGCATATAGTGTCCGCGCGATGGCGCGGGTCGTCGGGTCTGCCGGAAACAGCCGGTCGGGGTGCAGGGTCAACGGCCGGGTCATCATCTTCCTCTCCGCCGCTTCCCCGCGGCTGTGTGACAATTGGTAACCGGTGTCAGACACCATGGCAAGGTCAGGCCGGCGCGGTCGATACCGATCCGCGCCGGATCAGGGTGGACAGGAACAGCGACGGCTCCTCCACCGGCTCCCCTTCCTCATATCCCGCGATCAGCTTCAGCGCGGCCGATCGCGCCATGGACGCGATCGGCCAGCGCACCGTGGTCAGGGGCGGCCAGACATGCGCCGCGATCGGCGTATCGTCGAACCCGATGATCGACAGGTCGCGCGGTATCTCCAGCCCGCGCTGCCGCGCCGCATGGATCACGCCCGCCGCCATCTCGTCGTTGGACGAAAAGATCGCGGTCGGCCGCGGCACCAGATCGAGCAGCCGGTCCGCCGCCACCAGCCCGGACTCGAACGTGTAGTTGCCGTCCGCGATCAGCGAGCGGGGCAGCGCGATCCCCGCCGCCGCCAAGGCCTCCTCGAAGCCCCGGCGACGCTCCACCCCTGAGCGAAAGCCATGGGGACCGCAAATCAGGCCGATGCGCCGGTGCCCCTGCGCGATCAGATAGTCGGTCGCGGCGCGCACCGCCTCGCGGTCGTTGGACGCCACCATCTGCTCCGGCGCATCCAGCGACGCCGAACCCATCCGCACATAGCGACAGCCGATATCCCGGCACAGCTCGGCCACCGTGTCGTTCTCGCTGACCGGGGGCAGCAGCAGCACGCCGAACAGGCGCTGCCGCTCAAGAAAGTGGCGCAGATCGTCCAGCATCCTCGGCGATCCACGGTCCAGCGGCCGGACCACCATCTCGAACTCGGTGCCGTACAGGCCTTCCAGCATGCCCTGCTGGACGTTCATCACCGTTTGCGCATTGGGGTTGTCGTGGACCAGCCCGATCAGGAAGTTGCGGCGCAAGGCCAGCGCGCGTGCCTGAGGATTGGGGATATAGCCCAGTTGCTCGATCACCGCCTCCACCCGCCGGCGGGTGTCGTCACCCAGCAAGGGCGAGCGATTGATGACCCGGCTGACCGTCTTCTTGGACACGCCGGCCTCGCGCGCCACGTCGTTGATCGTCGGCTGACCGGTCTTCTGCATGGCGGTGCTCTACCTTCCCCTCGGCCCCGCGGCCAGTGCCGGTCTTCCGGCCCGGCGACCCGCAGCGGCACAGGCAAGCCCGATCCTGACACCGGTTTTCGGTAAAGGCCAGCCCCGCGCCATGATCGGCGCCACCCTGTTGACACCGGTTTCCTACCGCGTCACGATGGCGGTCGAACAGTAACAAGGGAGGGGACGGCCCGTGCAGCCGGATATCGACACCAGCGCGATCAGCAACCGTGCGCGCATCGCCGACAGCTTCGTCGCCGCCCGCCACGCCGGGCACGCACTGCCCGACTATCCCGGCGAGCGCCCGACCGTGCTGGGCGATGCCTATGCGGTGCAGGACGCCGCGCTTGAACGGCATGGCGGCACGGTGGCCGGCTGGAAGGTGGGTCGCATCAACCCGCCGATCGGCACGGCCGACCGCCTCGCCGGCCCGATCTTCGCGGATCAGGTGGTTGCAAGCGCCCCCCCGCCCGCCATGCCCGTCTATGCCGGCGGCTTCGCCGCGGCGGAGGCCGAGTTCCTGATGCGGATCGGCACCGCGCCCGATCCGGCGCAGCGCCATTTCACCCGCGACGACGCGCGTGCGCTGGTCGATGCGGTCCATGTCGGCATCGAGATCGCCAGCTCGCCCTACCCGCACATCAACGCCGATGGCGCGCTGGTCACCATTTCCGACTTCGGCAACAACAACGGCCTCGTCATCGGCGCCGAGGTGCCGGACTGGCGCGACACGGACCTGTTGTGCTGGCCGGTCGAGCTGTGGATCAACGATGCGCGCATCGGCGCGGCCATCGCGGCCGACATGCTGGACGGCCCGTTCGGCGCCGTCGCCTTTCTGGCCGGGCATCTCGCCGCCCGCGGCAAACCGCTAGTTGTAGGACAATGGGTCTCGACAGGTGCGGTGACCGGTGTGCATCCTGTTGCGGTCGGCGACCGGGTGGAGGCACGCTTCGACGGCAGCTACCGTCTGGCATGCACCATCAAGGCGCAAGGCTGACGCGGACCAATCGCGGGACGGACAAGGGGAGAGGAAGGGCATGGCCATCGACGTGACGCCGGAGGTCGCCGCCGCGGCCGGCCGGGTGGGCCGATATCGCTGGGGCATCTGCGCATTGCTGTTCGCGGCCACCGCGATCAACTATGTCGACCGTCAGATGATCGGCGTGCTGAAGCCAACCATCTCCGCCGAACTCGGCTGGTCGGAGACGACCTATGCCGATGTGATCTTCTGGTTCCAGGCCGCCTATGCGATCGGGTATCTCAGCTTCGGGCGGATCGTCGATCTCGTCGGCGCGCGCATCGGCTACACCATCGCCTTCATCATCTGGACGCTGGGCCACACGCTGTGCGGCTTCGTCGGCAACGCCTTCCAGTTCTCGGTCGCGCGCTTCATCCTGGGGGTGGGCGAAAGCGGCAACTTCCCGGCCGGGATCAAGGCGGTGTCGGAATGGTTTCCGGCGCGCGAGCGGGCCTTTGCCACCGGCGTGTTCAACGCGGGCGCCAATGTCGGCGCGATCATCACGCCGCTGGTCGTGCCGATCATCACCGTGGCCTATGGATGGCGGATGGCGTTCATCGTCACCGGCGTGGTCAGCCTGCTCTGGCTGGTCGCATGGCTGGCCCTGTATCGCCGCCCGCGCGAGCATCTCCGGCTGGGCGCGGCGGAACTCGCCCTGATCGAATCCGACCCCGCCGACCCGGTCACCCCGATCTCCTGGGGCCGCCTGCTCCGTTATCGCGAGACCTGGGCCTTTGCGCTCGGCAAGTTCCTGATCGACCCCATCTGGTGGCTGTTCCTGTTCTGGACGCCGGACTTCCTCGCCAAGACCTATAATCTCGACCTGCTCAGCTTCGGCCCGCCGCTGGTCGCCATCTACCTGATCTCCGACCTGGGCAGCGTCGCCGGCGGCTGGTCGTCCTCGCGCCTGATGAAGCGCGGGCTGTCAGCGAACGCCGCGCGAAAGCTTACCATGCTCGCCTGCGCCTTCCTGGTCATGCCGATCGTCTTTGCCCAATATACCAGCAACCTGTGGGTCGCGGTCGGCATCGTCGGGCTGGCAACCGCCGCGCATCAGGCATTTTCCGCCAATCTCTACACCCTGCCCTCCGACATGTTTCCGCGTGCCGCGGTCGGCTCGGTGGTCGGCATCGGCGGCACGCTGGGCGCGATCGGCGGCATGATGATGGCCAAGTTCACCGGCTATATTCTGGAGACGACGGGCAGCTATGCGCCGATCTTCGCGGTGGCGGGATCGACCTATCTGATCGCGATCATCGTCATTCACCTGCTCAGCCCCCGCCTCGCGCGCGTGCAGGCCTGATCGGGCGGGGAGGCTATCCGTTGACGCGCACCACCTGTTCCCTTCTCGCCCTGGGCGCGGCCCTGGCCTCCCCTGCCGCCGCCCAGACGCTCACCTTCCGCCTTTCCGCCGACCAGAGCCTGACGGCGGAGCAGGCGGCCGGCGATCCCGTTCCCAATTTCCGCAGCGGGGTCAGCGTCGTCGGCGACGGCGCGATCGGCGGCGCCGCGCGCTGGCAGGATGACGGCTATGTCGCCTGGCGCGCGCCCGGCAACATCAACGCGGCGCGCGGCACGCTGTCCTTCTTCTGGCGCGCGCGCGAGCCGCTGGGCGAGGCGCCGTTCGTGATCTTCCGCACCGGCTATGCCGATCACAGCAGCTGGGACATGGCGTTCCTGCGCATCGACTGGAACGGCCACGGCTTCGACGCCTTCGTCACCGATGCCAATCTGTCGCGCATCCGCGTGTCCTGGACCATCCCCCGGCGCCCCGATGCCGCCGCATGGCAGCATCTCGCCTTCACCTGGGACGAAACCCGGGGCATCCGCCTGTATGTGGAGGGTCGCGAGGTCGCGCGTGCCGAAACCCCCGCCGATCTCGATGCCGGGCTGGACCAGTTCGGCTTTGCCGGCCGCGTCATCGCCCCGCATCAGGTGCAGAGCCGCTACAATTTCATGCGCGGCTCGGACTTTGACGAACTGCGCATCTATGACGCCGCGCTGGATGCTGCCGGCATCGCCGCGCTCGCCGCCAAGGGCGATCCCGCGCCGCCCCCGGCCCCCACGACGGGCGACCGAACGGCATGGCTCCACCGCTATGGCTGGGACACCGCCAGGCCGCCGCTGCTCACCGATCCCGTCACCCGCGTCCGCAAGGTCGAGTTCGCCGACGCCCGCGACCTGAAGCAATGGATGTGGAAGGGCGTCGACGGCATCGCCGAGACGACATGGCCCGGCGTCTACAACCGCTCCGCCCTGCCCGGCCGCCACGATTATTTCGAGCTGCCCGACTGGAACACCTATGTGGAGGGTGGCCGCACCTACGACCTCGCCATCCCGCCGAACGAGCGGATCAACCGTATCGAACTGCGCGGCGCCGCCTATGGTACGCTGGCCTTTTCCGCCGACGGGCAACGCTATACCCCGCTCGCCGATCGGCCCCGCGGCGTGTTGCGCAGCGTCACCGCCATCGCCCCGCGCCAGGGTGGCCGGCTGCGCTTCACCAACCGCATGGCCGAACAGCCGATCCAGGAACTCTGGGCCTATGACGTCACGCCCGGCACCGTGCCCGCCGGCAGCTTCCAGCTCAGCTACACCGTCAACGCCGCCGCCGCCCCGACGCTTGCCGCCCTTGGCGACCTGAACGCCTGGATCGCGGGCCGCTTCGCGCCTGAGGAACGCACAACCGTCGTCGCGCTTCCCAGCACCGGCATCAAGGCCGCGGTCGGCGCCGGCAGCGGCGCCCCCACCGCCCGCGCCGCGGCATCGGCCGCCGCGGCCCCGATCGTCCACATCCTCATCCCCTCCAGCTTCGGCGACGCCCCCGCCGATCAGCCCCTTGCCCGCGCATGGGATTATGGCTGGCACAATCTGCACGACGGGCTGGACGGCATCGCGATCGACCTGCCCGCCCTCAAGGGCGACGCCCCCGTCCCCCTCAACATCAAGGTCCATGATCCGCTCTGGCCCGGTCGCGAACTGATCGACCTGTCCGTCTCCGTCCCGCCGGGCGAGGCCCGCACGCTGTGGCTTGACCTGCGCGACCGCATCCTGCCCGCGCAAAGCCTGGCCCTGACCCTTGCCGCCGCCGATCCCGCGTTCGGCCCGGCCAGCATCGACGGCGCCCGCATCCGCCTGGTTTTCAAGCCACGCGACCAGGCGCTGCCCGAACACGTCGCCGACCGCTTCAACCAGGTGAAGGACAATTGGGCGTTTCTGGTCGAGGAGCATACCGCCTCGCAGCGCGCCGGCCTTTATCGCCGTCTTTATGCCGACATCAGCGATCTGTTGCGTGTCGCCCCCGACCATGCCGGCGCCCGCGCCTATTGGGCGGACATCAATTACCGGCCGGAGAACCTGCCGCCCGTCACGCTGCCCCCGGTGGCGGCCGACACCCCCGCCTGGGCCTTTCGCCAGTTGCAGGACCTGTCGCTGTCGCACCGCTTCGTGGAATGGTGGATCGCCGAGCGCCAGGTGCCCTATGGGGATTTCGGCGGCGGCCTGTCCGACGATACCGACCTTGTGCAGCAATGGCCGGCGCTGGCGCTGATGGGCGTCGCGCCCGACCGGATCAATGCCTCGCTGCGCGCGCTGTCCGATGCGGTCTATCGCAACGGCATGATCGTGAACGGGCTGGGTGCGATCACCACCGACGAACTGCACGCCTATGAGGAAGGGCTGAACTCCAACGCTGCGCGCCTGTATCTCAACTGGGGCGAGCCGATCGCGGTCGAACGTTTGATGGAAAACACCCGCGGCTTGAGCGGTGTCATCCTGCCCAATGCGGCTGGCCATCACCACTTCGCCTCCAACTGGTATGGCGGCAACCGCATCTACCGCGAAGGGCCGTGGGAGTGGCAGAAGCCGTACAGCTTCACCGTCCTTCACGGGCCGATGCTGGTCGGCCTGTTCAACGGCAACGCCGCCGCCCGCGGCCTCGTCACCGGGGTGATCAACGGCTGGCTGGCGCATGGTCGCCAAGGGGCCGATGGCCTCTGGTCCTATCCCAACGAGATCAACTGGCGCACCGATGCCACCCGGACGGGCGATGGCGGCGGCGCCACCGTGCCGTTGCAGGGCGCCTGGGCGGCATGGCGCTTCACCGGCGACGCGCGCTACCTGCGCCCGGTCGAGGCACGGCTGGCCAAGGCGGGCGCGTCCGCGCTCGCCGAGTTCAATGAGGCGCCCGCCCTGATCCCCGGCGGCGCCGAATTGCTGGCAAAGGCCGGCACCGGCACGGGCAGCAGCGATATCGGCCGCTATGCCCGCTGGCAGATGTCGGGCGACACCACCCCGCTTGCCACCCTCCATGCCGAGGCGGCGACCGAAAAGATGCAGCGCATGGACATGCTGACCGTGGGTCACTGGTGGAGCGACCGGGTCGACATGCCCACCGACCTTCTGCAACGCGAACGTCTCGGCGGCGTCGCGCTGAAACGGAACCAGAGCTGGCCCGGCAACACCGTCAGCTGGCGCTTCGCCGAGGACGGCGCGGCAGAGCGCGTCGCCATCCTGATGCCGGGTGCCACCCGTACCCGGTTCCGCGTGATCGCCTACAACACCACCGATCGGCCGCAGGTCGCGACGATGACCGGCTGGTCGATCGATGCCGGCCGCTGGACCGTGCAGCGCGCCACCAGTCCGGACGATGCACGCACGCTGGTCCCCGACGGCCCCGCCGCCACCGTGCCGCTCGAACGCAGCCTGGGGACGCAGGTCGTCTTCGCGCCCCGCACCACCACCGTCTACGATTTCGCGCTCGCCGAACCCGGCACGCCGGTGGAGGATCGCGCCGATCTCGGCATCGGCACCGACGATGTGGTCGCAAACGGCCGCGGCATCGCGCTCACCGTGCACAGCCTGGGCGCGCGCCCCGTACCGGGTGGCGAGGCCCGCCTGCTCGCCGCGGACGGCCGCGTGCTCGCCACCGCCGTGATCCCGGCCATGGCGGCTCCCACGGACCTGCGCCCGCGCACCACAAGGCTGCGACTGCCCCGCCGCCCCGGCGCCGCGACGGTCGAGGTTGCGCTTGCTGGCGACGCAGCCGAGGTGACCCGGCTCAACAACCGCGTGCCGCTGCCGCAATGACGTGCTGGAGCCGCCGCACGGTGCTGGGCGGTGCCATCGCGCTGGCGGCGTCCCCCATCCGCGCGCAGGCCAGCCGCGGGCAAGGCATCCGCGTCGCGCTCGATCGGGCCGCCACCCTGCCCCCGGCGGACGCACTGGCGCTGCTCGCCCCCTTCGAAGCGACCACGCCGCGCGACCGTCTCGATCTCGACACCGCGCGCGCTGGTCTTGCCGCAGAGATCAGGCTGGCCGCCACCCCGTCCTATCTCTGGCAACTCCGCCGCATCATCGGCGACACGGTCACGCCCGCCACCGCCCGCGACCGCCTGACCCACGAACATACCCGCCTGCTCGCCCGCGCCGACCACCTGTTCGACACTTTGGGCGACAGGAGCGGCTCCGTCGGCGAGCGGTATCACAGGCTCTGGACGGACGAACGCTTCCTCTACCCCGACAGCGAAGCCGGCCGAAACAGGGCGATTGCGGACATGCGTGCGACGCTGGATCGCTGCCGCGCCCATCTCGCCCCCATCATCGGCCCCGTTCCGCCATGGTGCCTGAACGTCCACCCCGCCCGCATGACCGCCGCCGAGGAGGCGGGCGGCAAGGGCGGCTACCGGACGCTCCCCCGCCCCGGCCTTCCCGGCGCCTATGTCGTCGACCTGCGCGCCATCCGCCGCCGCCCCGCCTGGTCGCTCCCCTCGGTCGTCGCCCACGAACTCCTGCCCGGCCACATGATCCAGCTCCCCCTGGAGGTCGCCGCCGACCCCCACCCCTTGCGCCTGCGCTACGCCCCCGGCTTCGCCGAAGGCTGGGCCACCTATGCGGAAGGACTTGCCTGGAACGGCGGCTGGCTGGGGGCGGACCCTCGCGTCGAACTCGGCCATGTGCACTGGCTGCTCTTCCGCACGGCGCGGGCATTGGCGGACCTCGCCCTTCACGACCGCCATGTCGCGCCCGACGTCATGGCCGCGCGCATGGCCGAATGGCTGGGCGAACCCGTCGCCTTTATAGGCCTCGACGCGGACCTTGCTCGTATCGCTCGCGAACCCGCGACCCGCGTCGCCGAGGCGCTGGCCTGGCTCGCGCTTGCCGATGCCGCGCCGCCCACGGGCCTGCCGACCTTTCATCACCGGATGCTGATCGACGGCCGCCGCCGTTCCGATCGCATCGCTGTCACATCACCGTCATGAAACCGGCATCTGCCGTTTACTAACGTGCGCTAGATGAGGGACATGTTCGCCGATCCGTCGCTCACGCTGCCGATGACCGCACCGACCCCCTCGATCGCCGCCGACGCCCCCGTTGCCCAAGCCATTGGCCTGTTCCGCGCCCATCCCGACCTGCGCGTTCTTCCCGTTCTGGACGACGCCCGGCGGCCGCTCGGCGCCATCTACGAGGCCGATCTGCGCGACCTGCTGTTCAGCCCCTATGGTCATGCGCTCCTCCAGAACCCCGATTTCTGCTCGCGCCTCATCGACCTCGTTCAGCCCTGCCCGGTATGCGAGGGCGACCGGCCGTTGGCGGAAAGGCTCGCGGTCCATGCCGCCGCCGGCGCGCCCGAGGGGTTGATCCTGACCCGCGCCGGTCGCTTCGACACGCTGGTCGATGCCCGCACCCTGCTGCGTCAGTCGGCGGACCTGCAACTGGAGCAGACACGCACCCGTCTCGCGCGCGCCGATGCGGTCGAGGCTGCGACGCGGGGCTTCCTGGCCGACATCGCCGCGCTCGCCGACGGGCTGACCCGCGCCGCCGAACAGGGCGCCACCACGGCGCGAACGCTGTCCGACCATGTCGGCGAGGCACGGCGCAGCGCCGCGATCGTCGCCACCGCCGCCGGCCAGACGGGCACCGCGCTGGGCGAGATCGCCGCGCGCAGCCGCGGCCTGGCCGATGCCTTTGTCACCATCGCCGCCGAACTCGCGGCGTCGCAGCGCCTGCGCAGCCAGATCGACGCGCGGGTCGGCGACGCCGGCGCACAGTCCCGGGCGCTGGCCGACAATGCCGCCGCAATCGACCGCATGCTGGTGCTGATCCACACCGTCGCCCGCCAGACCAACCTCCTCGCCCTGAACGCCGGGATCGAGGCCGCGCGTGCCGGCCCCGCCGGACAGGGTTTCGGCGTCGTCGCGCAGGAGGTGAAGACGCTTGCGATGCAGACCGGCGGCGCGGCGCAGGATGCGGCGGCCAGCGTCCAGTCGGTGCACGGCGCCGTCCAAGACCTCGTCGCCGAACATGATCGGATCGGCGAGACGATCGCCTCCATCGCCGGCAGCGCTGCGACCATCGCCTCCGCGGTGGACGAACAGCGGCTCGCACTCACCGCCATGGCCGCCAATGTCGAACAATCGGTCGATGCCGCCGCCAGCATCGATGCGCAGGCCCGGCTGGCGGACGATGCCGCCGGCCAGGTGGGCCAGGATGCGAACGCGCTGCTCGCCCTCTCCGATACGCTGTCCGCCACCGTCGCCATGCTTCGGGAGCGTGCACAAGCCTTCGTCACCGTCATCGCCGCCTGAACCCCCGCTTGGACGAACCCGCCGCAATGGATTAGGGGGCAGGACATGACCCATCAGATCCATATCGTCGGCGGCGGCCTCGCCGGCTCGGAGGCCGCATGGCAATTGGCGCAGGCCGGCATCCGCGTCCGCCTCTCCGAAATGCGCGGCGGCGGCGATGCCACGCCTGCCCATCACACCGACAGCCTCGCCGAACTCGTCTGCTCGAATTCCTTCCGCTCGGACGATGCCGACAGCAACGCGGTGGGCCTGCTGCATCAGGAGATGCGCACGCTCGGCTCGCTCATCATGGCTGAGGGCGACCGGCATCGCGTCCCCGCCGGCTCCGCACTTGCGGTGGATCGCGACGGCTTTTCCGCCGGCGTCACCGCCATGCTGGAGGGGCATCCCAACATCACGGTGGTGCGCGAGCGCATCGACACATTGCCTGACGGCCCTGCGATCATCGCCACCGGACCGCTGACCGCCACCGGCCTCGCCGACCAGATCGGCGCCGCGACCGGCAGCGACGCGCTCGCCTTCTTCGACGCCATCGCCCCCATCGTCCACCGCGACTCCATCGACATGGACACTGCCTGGTTCCAGAGCCGCTGGAACAAGGGAGCATCCGGCCGTCTGTCCCCCGGACAGACTGAAGACAGCCGGGGGCTGTCTTCACCGGATGCTGGCAAAGACTATATCAACTGCCCCCTCGACAAGGAGCAGTATCTCGCCTTCCATCAGGGCCTCGTCGATGGCGAGAAGACGCCGTTCCGCGACTGGGAGCGCGATACGCCCTATTTCGAGGGCTGCATGCCGATCGAGGTGATGGCGGAACGCGGCGTCGACACGCTGCGCTTCGGCCCGATGAAGCCCGTCGGCCTCGACGATCCGCGCACCGGACGCTGGCCCTATGCCGTGGTGCAGTTGCGTCAGGACAATGCCGCCGGCACGCTGTGGAATATCGTCGGCTTTCAGACCAAGCTGAAACATGCCGAGCAGGTCCGCCTGTTCCGCACCATCCCCGGCCTGCAAAATGCCGAATTTGCGCGGCTGGGCGGCCTGCATCGCAACACCTTCATCCGCTCGCCCGAGTTGCTCGATCCGACGCTGCGGCTGAAGTCGCGGCCCAATATCCGCTTCGCCGGCCAGATCACCGGATGCGAGGGCTATATCGAAAGCGCCGCGATCGGCCTCATCGCCGGCCGTTTCGCCGCGGCCGAGCTGCTCGGCCATGAACTTGCCCCGCCCCCGGTCGAAACCGCGCTCGGCGCGCTGCTCGGCCACATCACCGGCGCGGCGGAGGCGGAGACCTATCAGCCGATGAACGTCAATTTCGGCCTGTTCCCGCCGATCGAGGGCCGTACGAAAAAGGCGGATCGCAAGCGCATGTATACCGACCGCGCCCGCGCCGCCCTGTCCCCCTGGCTCAGCTCTCTTCCGGCGGCTCCTGTCGGGGCGCTCCCGGCGGACATTTCGCGCGAGCCGGCTTCCGCTTGACCGCGGTGGTGGCAAATTCGGCGGCGTCCATCGCGCCCGACCGGTCACGGTCGGCGCCGGTGAATTTCGCCGCCGTCTTTGCCGACCATTCCTCGAACGACAGCCGCCCGTCGCCGTCGCTGTCCAGCTTCGCATAGGCCTTGCGCCGCGACGCCAGATATTCGTCACGCGTGATCCGCCCGTCACGATCCTTGTCGTAGCGGCCGAAGCGCTTTTCCTCCCGCGTCTTGACCGTCGCCTCGGGCGCTCGTTCGGGCAGGGGCTCGGGCGTCGCGGGAACCGCCTTTGGCGCCTGGGCCAGCACCGTGCCGGCCGGCGTCCGCCCCCCAAGGATCAGCACGCCGCCACCCACCAGCGCCAATGCGCCCACGCCCCCCACCAGATATCGCCACATCGCCGCCTCCCAACGAACCCGCCGCCATCAGGCTAGGCGGTCCCGACCCCCGGCGGCAAGCCCCGCTTACCGCCCTGTCAGCCGATGCCAGGCAAGCCGCGCCACCCGCCCCGGCGATCCGGCCGCGCGTCCCCCCAGATCCATCCGCGCCGCCGTGACCAGCGCGCCCAGCACCCGCCCCTGCGCCGCCACCGACGGGGCAAAGCGGTCGTCCAGCCGTGCCCCGGCTTCTTTCCTCGCCCGTTCCGCCTGTTGCGCGTCGCTCAGATGCCGGGACAGATCGGCGAGCGCCCAACCCTCCCCCCATTGCGCGACCCGCGCATCGGCAAAGCCCGACAGATCCGCCACCAGCCGGAACAGCCCGCCGCCGCGCGCCTGCGCATGGCGCAACATGGCGTCCCCGTCCAAAGGCTCCTCCAGCAATACATCCCACCCATCGATCATCCCGGCCAATTCCGCCCCCGGCACGTCCGTCCCGGCCAGCGCCCGCAACAGCGGATGCGCGGGCGGCGACGCGTTCCCCAGCGCGCTCAGCGCCTCATGCCACCATGTCAGCCGCATCTGCCCGATCATCGGTTCGGTCGTCGTGCGCAGGATGGCGGCCAGCGTGTCGTCCAGCGCGAACAGCGCCTCCACCGCCCCACGCGCGTCAACGGGCGCGTAGCTCAGCACCAGCGTGCGTTCCGCCGCGCGCGGATCGGGGGCCGACTCGGGTGCTACCATGCTGTTAACCACCTGCATTACCATGAATTTATCCATCGCCCCCGTAGGCCAAGACGTTGAATTGGCTGGAAATGCGGAGCGTAGCGCGGGTCATGACGGCGAAGCGGATCGGGGGCAAGTCGGCGTCGCGACGCGGGCGCCTTGCCGCGTTCCTTGGCTGGCTGCTGCGCGATATCGGCGGCAACACGCTGGCGATCGGCGCGGCGGCGATGATCCCGCTGATCGGCATGATGGGCGGCGCGCTCGACGTCAGCCGTCTGTATCTCACCAAGACGCGGATGCAGCATGCCTGCGACGCGGCGGTCCTGGCCGGGCGCCGGACGATGGGCGGCGGCACCTGGAACGCCGCCTCGCTCGCCGCCGCAAACCAGTTCTTCAACGCCAACTATCCCCCCGGCGCCTATGGCAGCACCGCGTTGACCACCAGCTTTACCGAAAGCGGCGGCAAGGTTTCCGGCGCCGTCACCGCCACCCTGCCGATGACGCTGATGCGCGTGCTGGGCGCGGGCGACAAGCCGGTGACGGTCGCCTGCGACGCCGACATGCGCCTGCCCAATACCGACGTGATGTTCGTGCTCGATACGACGGGCTCGATGGCGGACCGGGCGGTGTCCACCGATAGCCAGACCAAGATCCAGGGCCTGCGTAACGCGGTAAAATGCTTTTATGAAATCCTGGCAAAGCTGCCGACCGATGGTTTCTGCACCAGCAGCAAGCCGACCGGCGGCACCTCGGGCGTACAGATCCGCTTCGGATTCGTTCCCTATGCGACCAACGTGAACGTCGGCTACCTGCTGCCGACCAGCGCGATCGCCAACCGCTGGACCTATCAGTCGCGCGAGATCGGAGCATCCGGAACCACATGGACCAACCCGGTCCAGTACGGCCAGTCGGTGACGGTGAACTACAATGATCCCTGTCCGGCACCGCCGGCCTCGACACCCACGCGTCGGTTCACAGTGCAGCGGACGCCGAACTACTTCCTGATCTTCCTCATCAACACGACCTGCACCTATTACGTCAGCGACGCGGTGCAGACGGTCACGTGGAATTACGGCGAAATCTCGCAAAACGTCAGCGGCCTGAAGAACGGGTCGACCTGGAACACCAGCTTCACCCTGCCGATCGGTCCGGGCGGCAGCCCGGCCACAATCGAATGGCGCGGTTGTATCGAGGAACGCCGCCCCACGGTATCCGGCACCAGCTTCAGCCCCATTCCGGCTGGCGCGACCGATCTCAACATCGATGCCGTACCGAACCCCGCTGATCTAGGCACGCAATGGGGTCCCGCGCTTCCCGACCTGATCTTCACACGCCGGGCGGTGGAGAACAACACGAGCAACTGGAACCGGGACGCCGTCAGCACCACCGAGAACTACGGCAACGGCTCCTATTTCGCCTGCCCTCAAGCGGCCCGCCGCCTGCAGACATGGGACAATCCTTCGACGTTCGGCAGCTATGTCGACAGCTTGACGCCGGAGGGAAATACCTATCACGACATCGGCATCCTGTGGGGCGCCCGGCTGATGTCGCCGACGGGTATCTTCGCGGCCGACAATGCCAAGACGCCGTCGGGGGGCGACATCGAACGCCACATGATCTTCATGACCGATGGCGACACGGTTACCCGCGCGTCCGACTATACCGCCTATGGCGTGGCGTGGTTCGACCGCCGCAATGTGGCCAATCCATCATCGCCTACCGCCAGCTTCAACGACGAGGTGAATGCCCGGTTCGAGGCGCTGTGCACCGCGGTCAAGAACAAGAACATCACCTTATGGGTGATTTCGTTCGGCAACGGCAGCAACGCCGATACCGAAAGCCGCCTGCAACGCTGCGCCTCGTCGGGCACCTATTATTTCAAGGCGGCGGACTCCGCGGCACTCCAGACCGCGTTCAACAGCATCGCGACCCAGATTTCGCAACTCCGGCTGACCAAGTGACTCGCCGGCCACCCCTTCTGCGCGACACACGCGGCGCGACCATCGTCGAATTCGCTCTGGTCGCGCCGATTCTGTGCCTGTTCCTGGCCGGCGCATTCGACGTCGCCCATACCCTCTACATGCGCTCGGTCCTGCAGGGCATCGTCCAGAAGACCGGCCGGGATTCGACGCTGGAAAGCTCGACCACCGCCACCCGCCAGGCCGAGATCGACGCCGCGATCACCGCGCAGGTCCGCGAGCTTTACAACGGCATCACCCCCAGCTTCTCGCGCCGCTATTTCACCACCTATGCGCAGGCCGCCGCCAAGGTCCCGGAGGTCTGGGTCGACACCAACGGCAACGGCCGCTGCGACGCGCAGGAGGTCTATGTCGACAGCAACGGCAACGGCACCTGGGACGCGGACGGCGGATCGGCCGGCGTCGGTGGTGCCAAGGACCGCGTCGTCTACACCGTCACGCTCAGCTATCCCCGCATGCTGCCGATCCACAAGTTCATCGGCGGCAGCGCGACGACCACCGTGTCCGCCACCACCGTCCTCCAGAACCAGCCCTATGCGGACCAGACCACCACCAGTTCGACGGCAACGGGGCGTTGCGCGTGATGCAGTGGCTCCGCCTGCGCCGTGACCGCCGCGGGATCGCGCTGGTGGAATTCGCCCTGATCTTCCCGATCCTGCTCACCCTGTGCCTGACGGGCGCGGAGATCACCAACTTCATCATCACCAAGATGCGGGTCAGCCAGCTCGCGCTGCAACTGGCGGACAATGCCGCGCGCATGGGGGCCGGCTCGCCGCTCGCGGCCAAGATCATCACCGAAACCGACATCAACGACCTGTTCGTCGGCGCTAACCTGCAATCGGGCGGGCTGGACCTGCGCACGAACGGCCGTGCGATCCTGTCCGATCTGGAGCAGGACCCGGCCAATGCCGGCCGCTTCCGCATCGTCTGGCAGCGCTGCTACGGACAAAAGGTCGCGCGCGCCTCCAGCTATGGCACCGCGGGCACGAACAACATGACCGGCATCGGCCCCGCAGGCCGGCAGGCAACCGCGCTCCCCAACAGCGCGACGATGTTCGTGGAGGTCTATTATGTCTATCCGCCGCTCGTCAGCGCGCGGCTGGCGCCGGCGACGGAGATCACCGAGATCGCCTCGATGGCGGTGCGCGAGCGGCGCGACCTGTCGGGCATCAACAACGTGCAGGCGGCACCCGTCTCCACCTGCTGACGGGGGAACGGCCGACCGCGGCCGCTCCCCCCGAGCGCATCCTACTTGTACGTCACCTTCTTCACCGCCTTCACCACGCGGGCCGCATCGACCAGCGCCAGCTTTTCCAGGTTGGCGGCATAGGGAAGCGGCACGTCCTCGTTGGTCACGCGCAGCACCGGCGCGTCCAGATCGTCAAAGCCCTGCTCCATCACCACCGCAGCGATTTCCGAGGCGATCGAGCAGGTCGGCCAGCCCTCTTCCACCACCACTAGGCGGTTGGTCTTGGCGAGCGATTTCAGCACGGTCTTGGTGTCGAGCGGACGCAGCGTGCGCAGGTCGATGACCTCCGCATCGATGCCCTCTTCGGCCAGCTTGTCGGCGGCTTCCAGCGAGACGCCGACGCCGATCGAATAGGACACGATCGTCACGTCCTTGCCCGGCCGCATGATCCGCGCCTTGCCGATCGGCAGCACGAAGTCGTCGAGCTTGGGCACGTCGAACGAGCGGCCGTACATCAGCTCGTTTTCCAGGAACACGACCGGATCTTCCGAACGGATCGCCGCCTTCAACAGGCCCTTGGCATCGGCCGCGTCATAGGGCGCGATCACGATCAAGCCGGGGACGCTGGCATACCACGGGCCATAATTCTGCGAGTGCTGCGCACCGACGCGGCTCGCCGCGCCGTTGGGGCCGCGGAACACGATCGGGCAGCGCATCTGGCCACCGGACATGTAGTTGGTCTTGGCGGCCGAGTTGATGATGTGGTCGATCGCCTGCATGGCGAAGTTGAACGTCATGAACTCGATCACCGGGCGCAGGCCGCCCATCGCGGCACCGGTGCCGACGCCGGCAAAGCCATATTCGGTGATCGGCGTGTCGATCACGCGACGGTCGCCGAACTCGTCGAGCAGCCCCTGCGTCACCTTGTACGCGCCCTGATACTGCGCGACTTCCTCGCCCATCACGAACACGCGGTCGTCGGCCCGCATTTCCTCGGCCATCGCGTCGCGCAGCGCTTCGCGCACCGTGGTCTTGACCATCTCGGTGCCCGCCGGGATCTCCGGATCGGCGACCTCGCCCTCATGCGCGGCCGCCTCGAACATCTGGCGCGTGCCGGTCTCGACCTTTTCCTGTGCCGGGTGGGCCGAATCCTCGACCGTGTCAGCCGGCTTGTTCTCGTCGGCCTTGGCCTGGCCCTCGGGGCTGTCGTCCTTGGTGGCGCTGCCTGCACCTGCCGCCGCGGCCGAGACGTCCTCGCCCTCTTCGGCGATCAGCGCGATAGCGGTGCCGACCTTTACGTTGTCGGTGCCCTCGGCGACGATGATCTTGGCGATCACGCCCTCATCGACCGCTTCGAATTCCATCGTCGCCTTGTCGGTCTCGATCTCGGCCATGATGTCGCCGGACTTGACCGTGTCGCCTTCCTTCACCAGCCACTTGGCCAGCGTGCCCTCTTCCATCGTGGGCGACAGGGCCGGCATCTTGATCTCGATCGCCATCTCAGTAACGCTCCACCAGCACTTCAGTGTAAAGTTCGGCCGGATCCGGCTCGGGGGTCTGTTCCGCGAAGTCGGCGGCGGCGTTCACTTCCTTGCGGATCTGCTGCTCGATCGTCTTCAGCTCGTCCTCCTTCACGCCCTGCTCTTCCAGCAGCCGCTTGACGTGGTCGATCGGGTCGGACTTGTCGCGCACGCCCTGCACTTCCTCGCGGCTGCGATACTTGGCCGGGTCGGACATGGAGTGGCCGCGATAGCGGTACGTCTTCATTTCCAGGATCACCGGGCCCTTGCCCGCACGGACCCAGGCCAGCGCCTCCTCGGCGGCCCCGCGACAGGCCAGCACGTCCATGCCGTCCACCTGGATGCCCGGAATGCGGAAGCTTTCGCCCCGCTTGTAGAGCTGGTCCTCGGACGAGGCGCGATTGACGCTGGTGCCCATGGCGTACTGGTTGTTCTCGATCACGAAGATGATCGGCAGCTTCCACAGCTCGGCCATGTTGAAGCTCTCGTACACCTGGCCCTGGTTGGCCGCGCCGTCGCCGAAATAGGCAAGGCACACGCCACCGTCGTTGCTGTACTTGTGACCGAAGGCGAGGCCGGTGCCCAGCGACACCTGCGCGCCGACGATGCCGTGGCCGCCATAGAATTTATGCTCGGTCGAGAACATGTGCATCGACCCGCCCTTGCCCTTGGAGATGCCGGCGGCACGCCCGGTGAGCTCGGCCATGATGACCTTGGGATCGATGCCATAGGCCAGCATGTGGCCATGGTCGCGGTATCCGGTGATCACCGAATCCTTGTCGCCGTCCAGCGCGGATTGCAGGCCGACGGCCACCGCTTCCTGGCCGATATACAGGTGGCAGAAACCACCGATCAGGCCCAGGCCGTAGAGCTGACCGGCCTTCTCCTCGAAGCGGCGGATGAGCAGCATGTGCTTGTAGAAGTCGAGCAACTCCTCGCGCGTCGCCTGGTATGGCTGCGGTTCGGCGGGGCGCTCCCGGTTAGGGACGGGCGGTTCGGTCGAACGGCTTGGGGCTTTGGCCACAGTCGGGAACACCTTTGTTTCCGTAGGGGAGGATGCCCGCCTATAAGCGCGATTTCGCGCGAAACTCAAACCCCTTCGATGGTGCAGTGCAGCACGACCTCAGCTTCGCATGGCAGAAGCGTTGCCATGGTTGCCAGTTTGCCGCAGGCCCGCTTAAAGACCCACCAATATCATGGACAAACCCCTGCATCCGTTCCGCATCGCCAACTTCCGCGCCTATTGGCTGTCGCGGTTGTCGGGCACCATCGCACAGACCGCGCTGGCCATCGTCATCGGCTGGCAGGTCTATGGCCTGGCGCGGCAGACCATGGACGTGCGCGACGCCGCCTTTCTGCTCGGCATGATCGGCGCGGCGCAGTTCGTGCCGCTGTTCCTGCTGACCCCGATCACCGGACTCGTCGCCGACAGTGTCGACCGGCGCTGGATCGTACGCGCCACGACCGCGCTCATCATGCTGGTGTCCGCCGGGCTCGGCTTCCTCACCTGGGCCGAGGCATTGACCCTGCCGGCGCTGTTCTGCGCGGCGGTGCTGATCGGTATCGCGCGTGCCTTTACCGGCCCGGCCTATTCGGCGCTCGCCCCCAATCTCGTGCCGCGCGAAAGCCTGCCCACCGCCATCGCGATATCCTCGATCGCATGGCAGGTCGGCTCGATCGCCGGGCCCAGCGTCGGCGGGCTGCTTTATGCCATCCACCCCGATGTCGCCTATGCGACCGTCACCGGCCTGTTCGTGGTCGCCCTCCTGACCATGCTCACCATCGGCCCGGTGCCGCAGCCGCCCGCGCAAAAGGACCGGCGGCCGCTCGTCCGCATCCTGGAGGGCTTTTCTTATGTCCGCCGCAACCGGCTGGTGCTGGCGGCGATCACGCTCGATCTGTTCGTCGTGCTGCTCGCCGGCGCGACCGCGCTGCTGCCCATCTATGCGCGCGACATCCTGCATGTCGGCGCGCAAGGACTGGGGCTGCTGGCCGCGGGCATGGGCATCGGTGCGGCGACCACCGCGATCTGGTTCTCCTTCCGCCCGATGAAGAGCAATGTCGGCGTGAAGATGCTGATCGCCGTGATCGTCTTTGCGGTCGCCATCCTGACCTTCGGCATCTCCACCTCCTTCCCGCTCAGCGTCGCCGCGCTGATCGTCGCGGGCGGCGCCGACATGGTCTCGGTCTATGTCCGCCAGTCGCTGATCCAGTTGCACACGCCCGACGAGATGCGCGGGCGGGTCTCGGCCGTGTCGCAGCTCACCATCTCCGCCTCCAACGAACTGGGCGAGGCGGAAAGCGGCCTGCTCGCCTCGCTGCTCGGCCCCGTCGGCGCGGTGGTGGCGGGGGGTTGCGCCGCGATCGTCGTCACGCTCGCCTGGGCGCGCCTCTTCCCTGAGTTGAAGCGCGCACGGACCTTCGATCCCCCCGATATGTTACAGGTTGAACCTCAGCACGGAGAAGCGAAGCCATGAAGGCCAACACGATCCTGGATACGATCGGCAACACGCCGCACATCAAGATCCAGCGCCTGTTCCCGCAATCCGAGGTGTGGATCAAATCCGAACGGTCCAATCCCGGCGGATCGATCAAGGACCGCATCGCCCTCGCCATGATCGAGGCGGCGGAAGCGGACGGCAGCCTGCAACCCGGCGGCACCATCGTCGAGCCGACCAGCGGCAATACCGGTGTCGGCCTCGCCATGGTCGCGGCGGTGAAGGGCTACAAGCTGATCCTCGTGATGCCAGAGTCGATGTCGATCGAGCGTCGCCGCCTGATGCTCGCTTATGGTGCGACCTTTGACCTCACGCCGCGCGAGAAGGGCATGAAGGGCGCGATCGAACGGGCGCTGGAGCTGGTCCGCGAAACGCCGGGCGCGTGGATGCCGCAACAGTTCGAGAACCCGGCCAATATCGACGTGCACGTCCGCACGACTGCGCTGGAGATCCTGAACGACTTCCGGGACGCGCCGATCGACGTGCTCATCACCGGCGTCGGCACCGGCGGCCACATCACCGGCGTCGCCGAAACGCTGAAGAAGGAATGGCCGGAGCTCAAGGTCTTCGCGGTCGAACCCGCGGCCTCGCCGGTCATCGCCGGCGGCCAGCCCGGACCGCACCCGATACAGGGCATCGGCGCCGGCTTCATCCCCGCCAACCTCCACACCGCCGCCATCGACGGCGTCATCGAGGTCGACGCCTCCGTCGCCAAGGACATGGCCCGCCGCTCCGCCACCGAAGAGGGCATCCTGGTCGGCATCTCGTCGGGCGCCACCCTCGCTGCCATCCTCCAGAAGCTCCCCGACCTCCCCGACGGCGTCCGCGTCCTCGGCTTCAACTACGACACAGGCGAACGCTACCTCTCCGTGCCGGACTTCCTGCCCGAACAGTGACGCCCATCCCTGAACAGCGCGTAAGAGGACCCTTGCGCGCTATCCTTTGCGCGATCGCTGCCACGGCGGTGATCGCGCCGACCCTGGTCGTCACCCACGCGCCGGCCACGCCGGTGCGGCCCCGCGCGCACGTCAAGGCACCGCCACAGCGCGTCGTCCCCAAGGCGGAGGTACCGCCGGTCGAACCCGTCGCCTTTGTCGACCTCGCCCCCGACGAGGCGCGCGCCTATAATGCCGGCATCCCCTTCTCCACCGCCCCCAATCCCGCCGCCCGGCCCTTCCGTATCGTTGGCTCGGCCGAAGACCGCGCGCGGGCGCTGGACTGTCTGGCGACCGCGGTGGTTTACGAGGCGGGCGACGACTCGGTTGGCGAACGCGCCGTGGCACAAGTCATCCTCAACCGCCTGCGCCACCCCGCTTTCCCCAAGACCGTCTGCGGCGTCGTGTTCGAGGGGCAGGAACGCACCACCGGTTGCCAGTTCACCTTCACCTGCGACGGTGCGCTGGATCGCTGGCACCCCTCCGACATCGCCTGGCGCCGGGCGCGGCAGGTGGCGGAACTGGCGCTGAACGGCGCGGTCTATCGCCCGGTCGGCCATGCGACCCATTATCATACCGACTGGGTCGTCCCCTATTGGCAGTCCAGCCTCGACAAGGTGGCAGGCGTCGGCAGCCACCTGTTCTTCCGCTGGTCGGGCTGGTGGGGCACGCCGCCCGCCTTCAACCGCCACTGGACCGGTGGCGAGCCGGTGATCGCCAAGCTCGCCGACCGCTCCGACGCGCACCGCATGGGTGAAGCGCTGGTCGCCGCCGACGCCGCCATGGTCGAAGCCGGCGTCGCGACCGATGGCGCCGTCCCCGCCGCCATCGCCCCCGTCCCCGGCGAGCCCAACAGCTTCCTGCTCACCTTGCCAAAGGGTGTGACCTCCGACGCCCTGCCGGCTCTTGCGCAGCGCACCTGCGGCGATCGCAAGGCCTGCAAGGTCATGGCCTGGAGCGACGCGGCCGCCACCCCCCGCACCCTGCCGCTCGACATGGCTCAGGTCGCCGCCATGGCGTTCAGCTATCTGCGCGATCCCGACAGCGGCATCGAGCGCCAGCTCTGGAACTGCGCGGTCTTCCCCCGCTGGAAACCGTCCGACTGCATGAAGCGCCAGACCTTGCGCGCGGAACCGGTCGCCTCGCCCACCCCGTCGCCGGTCGCCGAACTGGACGGCGTCCGCCGGCGCAGCGTCACCGCCCCCCCGGCCGAACCGCCCCGCCAGCCCTGATCTACGCCGCCAGGAACGCGTCCTCGGGCAACGCCATCAGGCTGTCCGCCCCGCCCTCGATCTTGCGGCGCAGCGCGCCCGCATCGGGCAGCATCCGCTCGCCAAAGAACCGCGCCGTCACCAGCTTGGCCTCCAGAAAGCCTGCGTCCCCTTCGCCCGCCGCCTTCAACCGCGCGGCGGCGCGCGCCATGCGCAGCCACATCAGGCCGACCGCGACCAGCCCCATCAGGTGCATATAGGCGACCGCGCCCGCCCCGACATGATTGGGGTTCTTCAGGCCGTGTCCGACGAACCACATCGTCGCCGCCTGCAACTCGCCCAGCGCCTTCTCCAGCCGCCCGGCCAGATCCGCCGCCGCCGCGTCGCCTTTGGCCTCCGCGACCTCGGTTGCCACCATCTGGAAGAACGCCTGCACCGCGCGGCCATTCTTCTGCGCCAGCTTGCGACCGACCAAGTCCATCGCCTGTACGCCGTTGGTGCCCTCGTAGATCATCGCGATCCGGGCATCGCGCACATATTGCTCCATCCCCCATTCGGCGATGTAGCCATGTCCGCCGTAGACCTGCTGCGCGTTGGTCGCGACCTCATAGCCCTTGTCGGTGCCCACCCCCTTGATCACCGGAGTGAGCAGCCCGATCAGGTCCGCCGCGCGCTCGCGGTCCGCCTCGTCGGGCGCGGCATGCTCCAGATCGGCTTGCAGCGCGGCCCACAGGCACAGCGCGCGCAGCCCCTCGGTCCATGCCTTGCCCTCCATCAGCATGCGGCGCACGTCGGGATGGACGAACAGCGTATCGGCCTTTTCGTCCGGCTCGGCCGCGCCGGTCAACGCGCGCCCCTGCCGCCGGTCGCGCGCATAATGCACCGCGTTCTGATACGCGACCTCGGCCACGCCCAGCCCCTGCAACCCCACGCCCAGCCGTGCCGCATTCATCATGATGAACATCGCGGCCAGCCCCTTATTCTCCTCGCCGACCAGCCAGCCCGTCGCCCCGTCATAGTTCATCACGCAGGTCGAATTGCCGTGGATGCCCATCTTGTGCTCGATCGAGCCGCAGGTGACGGCGTTGCGGGCGCCCAGCGATCCGTCGTCGTTCACCAGCACCTTGGGCACCACGAACAGCGAGATGCCCTTGGAGCTGTCCGGCGCGCCCGGCGTCTTGGCCAGCACCAGATGGATGATGTTGTCGGTCAGGTCATGCTCGCCCGCCGAGATGAAGATCTTGGTGCCGGTGATCGCATAGGAGCCATCCGCATTCGGCTCGGCGCGCGTGCGGATCAGCCCCAGGTCGGTGCCGCATTGCGGCTCGGTCAGGTTCATCGTGCCGGACCATTCGCCCGACACCATCTTGGGCACGTACATCGCCTGCTGCTCGGGGCTTCCCTTGGCGACCAGCGCCGCGATCGCCCCGTGGGTCAGCCCCGGATACATGGCGAACGCCATGTTGGCGGAGATCAGATATTCTTGGAACGCCACGGAAATGCTGTGCGGCATCCCCTGCCCGCCATGTTCGGGCTGATTGCCCAGCGTCGCCCAGCCGCTCTCGACATATTGGCGATACGCGTCCTTGAAGCCTTCCGGCGTCGTCACCGATCCGTCGTCATGACGCGTGCAGCCCTGCCGGTCGCCGACCTGGTTCAGCGGGAAAAGCACCTCCGCCACGAAGCGGCCGCCTTCCTCCAGCACCGCCTCCACCACATCGGGCGACGCCGTCTCGAACCCCGGCAGATTGGCATGTTGTTGCAGCCCGATCACATGGTCGAGCACGAAGCGCGTATCGCGCACGGGTGGCGTGTACTGGGGCATCCTCTTGCTCCTTCAGGCTTGTTTTTCGTTGTCGTTGCTGTCGTGGACCTGAGCTGCCTCGACCACCGCGACAAAGTCTCTCAACTCCGCGATCGCCGCGTCGATGTCGCGCTTCTGCGCTTCCAGCAGGTCGATCCGCCCCAGGCACCGCTCGATCGACACCTGCCGCTGCACCCGCCGCCCGTCGCCCAGATCGTACAGGTCGATCATCTCGCGGATTTCCGCCAGGCTGAACCCGACCCGCTTGCCGCGCAGGATCCACGCCAGCCGCGCGCGATCCCGGTGCGAATAGATGCGCTGGGTGCCGCGTCGCTCCGGCGCGATCAGTCCTTCGTCCTCGTAGAAACGCAGCGCCCGCGCGGTCACCCCGAACTCGTCCGACAGGTCGGATATGGTGTGATGCTCCCGGTCGCTGGGCGACGGGATCAGGGCATAGGCGGCACTGGACATGCCGGCGACGCTACCTGCCCTTTACGTCAACGTCAACCATCAGCACCGCAGAGTGGCGCCTGATCGGCGGCGCGCAGCGTCCGCGCCTCCGCCACCGACGCGCTCAGCCGCTCCACCGACATCGCCGCCAATGTCGCCCGTCCGGTGCACAAGGCGGCGCAAGGCTCGGGCAGTTCGGCGGGAAAGACGATCCGCTCGCCATCGAACTGCGCATCGAACCGGCAAGTCCCGAGCGTCACCGCCAGATCGCCGCTTCGTCGCCGGCGCACGGTGCCGGCCGCGCTGCACCCGTTGCCCGGTCCATAATCCAGCAGGATGCCGATCCGATCCGCCTCGGCCTCCTCGCCCGGCACGATGCACATCCGGTCGTCGTCGCGCGCCCAGCTTCCCTGAAGCGAGGTGCTTTCCGGATCGATCACCAGCCCCGCCGCGATCGCCGCCTTTTCCAGCCGCGCGCCCGCAGGGTCGTCGTCGCCGCCCTTGTTCCCGGCACCCGGCGATCCGCAACTTGCCAGCAACAGCGCCGCACCGGCGATCCACCTCATGCGGCGGGCGCCAGCCGGTCTCCCTCGACGCGGCGGTAGAAGCAACTCGTCGCCCCCGTATGGCATACCGGTCCCGCCGGCTCGCAGATCAGCCACAGCGCGTCCTGATCGCAATCGATCCGCATCTCGGTCACGCGCAGCACGTGCCCCGACGTTTCGCCCTTCTTCCACAGCCGCCCGCGACTGCGCGACCAGAAATGCGCCTCACCCGTCGCCTGCGTCGCGGCAAAGGCTTCGGCGTTCATATGGGCCACCATCAGCAACCCGCCCGAGGCGGCATCGGTCACCACCGCGGTCAACAATCCGTTGGCGTCATATTTGGGGTCGAGCGTCAGCCCGGTGTCGCGTGGATCAGCCATGGCGCGCCGTCTAGCAGGTCACGGCGTTCGCGAAAACGCCGCCGGTCAGCCGTGGTCGCGGATCGCCTTCACCAGCCCGGCCTTGTCCATCTTGGATCGCCCCTCGATCCCGATCTTGCGTGCCTCCGCCAGCAGGTCGGCCTTGCTTCGGTCCTCGAGCTGCGTGCCGCGATGCTCCAGCGAGCCCTTGGCCTTGGCATTGGCGATCCGCGCCGCCTTCTCCTTGGACGCCCCGCCCTTGCGCAGGTCCTCGTAAAGCGTGTCGTCCTTGATCTGCTTGCCGTGATCGCGCGCCATGCCTTTGACCCTCCCGTCAGGCGCCCGAAACGCCCGAAGCGGTAAAATGCTCCAGCCCCGACATGACAAACAGGCGACAAACCCGATCGCCGCTCCTATATGCCCGCCAGCCCCGCCAGCAACGTGTGAGCCTCCCCTTCCATGCTGACCACCCATCCCTTCGACGACGACAAACTCCGCGAGGAGTGCGGCATCTTCGGCGTGTCCGGCAGTTCCGGCGCCGCCGCGCTGGTCGCGCTCGGCCTGCACGCGCTCCAGCACCGCGGCCAGGAGGCCGCCGGCATCACCAGCTTCGACGGCCATCTGTTCCATACGCACCGCGCGATGGGCCATGTCGCCGGCAATTTTGACCGCGACGACGTGATCCGCGCGCTGCCCGGTGACGTGGCGGTCGGCCATGTCCGCTATTCGACCACGGGCGAGACCGCGCTGCGCAATGTCCAGCCGCTTTATGCCGATCTGTCGACCGGCGGTTTCGCGGTCGCGCATAACGGCAATATCTCCAACGCGATGAAGCTGCGTCGCGAACTCGTCCGCCGCGGTTCGATCTTTCAGTCGACCAGCGATACCGAGACGATCATCCACCTCGTCGCCACCTCCAACTACCGCACGCTGCTCGATCGCTTCATCGACGCGCTGAAGCAGGTGGAGGGTGCTTACTCGCTGATCGTCACCACGCCCGAGGGGATGATCGCCTGCCGCGATCCGCTCGGCATCCGCCCGCTCGTCATGGGCCGGCTGGACGATGCGGTGATCTTCGCCTCCGAGACGGTCGCGCTCGACGTGTGCGGCGCGACCTTCGAGCGCGCAGTCGATCCGGGCGAGCTGGTCATCGTCCAGGGCACAGAGATCCGCTCGATCCGCCCGTTCCAGGCGGTGGCGCCGCGCCCTTGCATCTTCGAATGGGTCTATTTCTCGCGCCCCGATTCCATCGTCGACGATCATTCGATCTATTCGGTGCGCAAGGGCATCGGCGCGCAACTCGCGATCGAAGCGCCGGTGGAGGCTGATCTGGTCATCCCGGTCCCCGATTCGGGCGTGCCCGCCGCGATCGGCTATGCGCAGCAGTCCGGCATCCCGTTCGAACTCGGCATCATCCGCTCGCATTATGTGGGTCGCACCTTCATCCAGCCGGGCGACAAGGTGCGCCACCTCGGCGTCAAGCTGAAGCACAATGCCAATCGCGCGCTGATCCAGGGCAAGCGCATCGTGCTGATCGACGACTCGATCGTGCGCGGCACCACCAGCCTGAAGATCGTGCAGATGATGCGCGAAGCGGGCGCGGCGGAGGTGCACATGCGCATCGCCAGCCCGCCGACCCGGCATAGCTGCTTCTACGGCGTCGACACGCCGGAGCGCGCCAAGCTGCTGGCGGCACAGCACGATCTTGGCGGCATGACCGACTTCATCCATGCCGACAGCCTGGCCTTTGTGTCGATCGACGGTCTCTACAAGGCATTGGGCGAGGCGCGCCGCGCCGATATCCGCCCGAAATATTGCGATGCCTGCTTCACCGGCGCCTATCCGACGACGCTGACCGATTATGACGAAAGCGCCACCGTCGATCAGTTCCAGATGCTTGCGGAGCGCGTCGTCTGATGCCGGGTCCGCTTTCCGGCACGCTGGCGCTGGTCACCGGCGCCAGCCGCGGCATCGGTGCCGCCACCGCGATCGCCCTGGGGGCGCAAGGCGCGCATGTCGTGCTCACCGCCCGCACCGCCAAGGGGCTGGAGGAGGTCGAGGAAACGATCTTCAACGCCGGCGGCTCCGCCACCATCGCTCCGCTCGACATGACCGAAACGGACGCCATCGCCCGGCTTGCCGGGGCGATCGGTGACCGCTGGCAGGCGCTCGACACGCTGGTGCTGAACGCCGGCACGCTGGGATCGCTCGCCGCGGTGCCCGCCATCGATCCGCGCGAACTGGCGCAGGTGCTGACCCTCAACGTCAGCGCGCAGGCCGCGATGATCGCCGCCTTCGATCCGATGCTGCGCCGGTCCAAGGCCGCGCGCGTCATCGGCGTCACTTCGTCGGTGGGCCGCAACCCGCGCGCCTATTGGGGCGCTTACGGCGCATCGAAGGCGGCGTTCGACACGCTGCTCGGCGCCTATGGTGACGAAATGGCGGAGATCAGCCAGGTTCGTGTCGCCATCGTCGACCCTGGCGCCACCCGTACCAAGATGCGCGCCCGCGCCTATCCGGGTGAGGACCCTGCGTCCGTCAAGCCGCCGGAAACCGTCGCCGCCCGCATCGTCGCGCTGGCGACCGACGGTTTCGAACCCAATCACCGCGAACGCGTCGACGCCTGACACGCCTTTAGCGGCCGGCCATCCTCCACGGATGCCGGTCGCCCGGTCGGCGGACGGTGCGAAGCGACCCGTCGCCCAGCGCCACCGCCACCCCGCCCGTTTCGCGCAGCGTTGCCCGATCCAGCCGCAACCAGCGCGGCCGGCATCCTCGCGGCAGGGCGCGCTCGCTCACCACGATATCCGCCGCCCTGCACGCCGCGACCAATTCGGCCCAGGGCACGCGGTAGGCGCTGCGCGTCGCCAGCACCCGCCGTCCCGCCACATCGACCAGGCACAGGTCGCGACTGCACCGCGCATCGGGCTGTTCGGACAGCATCAGCGGCACGCCGTCGACCCCGCCCGCCCCGGCCATCACGTCGCTGACATAATCCCCCGTCCGGTCGCGCAGCAGCGCTAGCCCCGCCGCCGTCCGCACCGCGACATGCCGCCCGTCCCCGGTCACGATCACGTCCGGCGCCGGCGTCAACAGCGCCCAGCCCAACCCGATCGCGATCGGCACCAGCCCGCCCCGTCGCACCCGCGTCCGCCACAGGGCCAGCCACAGGCCGCCGCCGACGATCAACGCAAAGGCGCCGTCGGGCATCACGGGCACCGCCGCCACTGCGCCGGGCCACCCCGCCACCAGATGCGCCAGCGCCAGCAACAGCGCCAGGGCCTGCCCCACCAGCCACCAGAGCGGCGCCCCCAGCCCGACCGTGTCGAGCAGCAACGCCCCCGCCTCCAGCGGCATCACCACGAACGTCGTCCAGGGGATCGCCACGATATTGGCCAGCGCCCCGTAAAGCCCCGCCTTATGGAAATGATAGGCCGCGATCGGCAGCAACGCCGCCTCCACCACCAGCCCGGTCAGCAGCAGCATCGCCGCGCCCTGCACCATCCGACCGCCCCGCGTCTCCCGGGGCAGGCTCCACGCCCGCACCGCCGGATGCTCGTGCAGCGCCACCAGCGCCGTGATCGCTGCAAAGGACAGCTGGAAACTCGCCCCCGCCAGCGACTCGGGCCAGCCGGCCAGCACCACCATCGCCCCCGCCGCCACCAGCCGCAGCGTCATCGCCTCGCGCCCGATCGCCAGCGCCGCCAGCACCAGCAGCGCCGCCACGCACGACCGGATCGTCGGCACCTCCGCCCCGGTCAGCCACGTATAGCCGATCGCCGCTCCGGCCCCCACCAGCCCCGCCACCACCGGCAATCTGATGCGCAACGCGACCCATGGCCACAATGCCAGCAGCCGCATCGTCACCACCATCGCGATCCCCACCGCCGCGGTGATGTGCAGCCCACTCACCGACAACAGATGCGCCAGCCCCGCCCTGCGCATTGCCTCCGCATCCGGCTCCGCGATCGCCCCCACATCCCCCGTCGCCAAAGCCGCCGCAATGCCACCCGCGCTTCCCGGCAACCGGCTGATGATATGCGCGGACAGTCGCGCCCGCACCCGCCCGGCCGCCGGATCGCGCTCCTCGACCAGAACCGGGCCTAGACTGCGCCCCATCGCGCCGATGCCATTGAACCATGCCGCCCGCGCCGCATCATAGGCGCCCGGCACCGCCGGGTCCGGCGGCGGCATCAGCCGTGCCCGCAACCGCACGACCTTCGCCCCGCCAAGATCGGCAGGCGCGTCGCGCTCCGTGACGTTCACCCGCACCCGCGGCGGCAGGCCCCCGCCATGTACGACCCGCAGCGTCAGGCGTACCAGCTCCCGCGCCGGCAGCGGTTCGACCCGCTCGACCCGCGCGGTGAATGCCGCCACCACCGGCCGCATTAGCACCGGCGCCGCCACCCGATCGGCGCGCCACCATATCCATCCCAGCCCAAGCGCGATCATCAGCCCGGCCATGCCGATCGCCCGCGCGAGCCGTCCGCCCCCGGCCATCGCCAGCGCCACCGCGGCCACGCCGCCCGCACCCAGCATCACCCCCGCCCAGCCCGGCGGGTCCGGCAGCACGAACCACAGCGCGACGCCAAGCCCTGCCATCACCGGCACCCACAGCGCCAGTTGGTCGCGCTCCGCCTCCAGCCACCGTTCCACGGCACCTGATCCCGGTATTTGGCGCCGGGGGAGCGACATGCTAGGGGCGGCGGCGGCTGAACTGGCCATGGATCATCCAGCTTGGGAGCAAGCGCGCTTGGGCGCAACCACCGATACCGGCGCAGCACCTGCGCCCCACCGCGACGCAAACGTCGTCACCCGCTTCGCCCCGTCGCCGACGGGGTTCCTGCACCTAGGCGGCGCGCGCACCGCGCTGTTCAACTGGCTGTTCGCCAAGGCGAATGGCGGCAAGTTCCTCCTGCGGATCGAGGACACCGATCGGGCCCGCTCGACGCAGCCTGCGATCGACGCGATTCTGGAGGGGATGCGCTGGCTGGGCCTGGACTGGGACGGCGATGCCGTGTTCCAGTTCGCCCGCAGCGCCCGCCACGCGGAGGTCGCGCACCAGATGGTGGCGAACGGCCATGCCTATCGCTGCTACATGACCGCCGAAGAGATCACCGCGCAGCGCGAGGCGGCGCAGGCCGCCAAGCAGCCGCTGCGCATCCGCTCGCCCTGGCGCGATGCCGATCCCGCGACCGCACCGGCCGACCAGCCCTTCGTCGTCCGTCTGCGTGCCCCGCGTGAGGGCGCGACCACGATCGCCGACCGCGTACAGGGCAGCGTCACCGTCCAGAATGCCGAGCTGGACGATCTCATCCTGCTCCGCTCGGACGGTACGCCGACCTATATGCTCGCCGTGGTGGTGGACGATCACGACATGGGCGTCACCCATGTCATCCGCGGCGACGACCATCTGAACAACGCCTTCCGCCAGCTGCCGATCTACAAGGCCAATGGCTGGCCCGAGCCGATCTATGCGCATATCCCGCTGATCCACGGATCAGACGGCGCCAAGCTGTCCAAGCGCCACGGCGCGGTCGGGATCGAGGCCTATCGCGACGAGATGGGCATCCTGCCGGAAGCGCTCGACAACTATCTCCTGCGCCTCGGATGGGGTCACGGTGATGCCGAGATCATCACCCGCGAAGAGGCGATCCAGTGGTTCGACCTCGCCGCCGTCGGCAAGGCGCCGTCGCGTTTCGACCTGAAGAAGCTCGAAAATCTGAACGGCCACTATATCCGCGAGGCGGACGACGCAGCCCTGGCACGTCTCGTCGCAGGCCGCATCGGTGATTCGGCCGATGTCGCGCTGCTCACCCGCGCCATGCCGTCGCTCAAACCCCGCGCCGCCAACCTCGGCGAACTGGCGGACGGCGCCGCTTTCCTGTTCCGCCAGCGCCCGCTGACGCTGGACGATGCCGCCGCCGCCCTGCTCGACGACAAGGGACGCGAGACGCTTGCCGCGGTGCACGCCGCGCTTGACGCGGTGCACAACTGGGATACGGAGACGCTAGAAGGCGCGGTACGGCAGGTGGCAGAGACCCGGCAGCAAAAGCTGGGCCAGGTCGCACAGCCGCTTCGCGCCGCACTCACCGGTCGCAAGACGTCGCCGGGCATCTACGACGTGCTGGTCCTGTTGGGCCGGACCGAGAGCCTGGGGCGGATCGCCGACCAGACGACCGCAGAGAGGAAGGACATTACTGCATGACCGACACCGCGAAAATCAACCTCGGCGGCAACGATCTCGAATATCCGGTCCTGTCGGGCTCGGTCGGCCCCGACGTGGTCGACATCCGGAAATTCTATGGCCAGTCGGGCGCCTTCACCTATGATCCGGGCTTCACCTCGACCGCCTCGTGCCAGTCGAAGCTGACCTATATCGACGGTGATGAAGGCGTTCTGCTGCACCGCGGCTATCCGATCGGCGAACTGGCCGAACATTCCAGCTTCATGGAAGTCGCCTATCTCCTGCTGAACGGCGAACTGCCGTCCTCGTCGGACCTGTCGACCTTCACCAACACGATCACGCGCCACACCATGGTGCATGAGCAGCTGGCGAACTTCTTCCGCGGCTTCCGCCGCGACGCGCATCCGATGGCGATCCTGTGCGGCGTCGTCGGCGCGCTCAGCGCCTTCTACCACGACTCGACCGACATCCATGATCCGGTACAGCGCACCATCGCGTCGCACCGCCTGATCGCCAAGATGCCGACGATCGCGGCGATGGCCTACAAGTACAGCGTCGGCCAGCCCTTCCAGTATCCGGACAACTCGCTGTCCTATACCGGCAACTTCCTGCGCATGACCTTTGGCGTGCCGGCCGAGCCCTATGAGGTGAACCCGGCGGTCGAGCGTGCGATGGACCGTATCTTCATCCTCCACGCCGATCACGAACAGAACGCGTCGACCTCGACCGTGCGTCTGGCGGGTTCGTCGGGCGCCAACCCGTTCGCGTGCATCGCGGCCGGCATCGCCTGCCTGTGGGGCCCGGCGCATGGCGGCGCCAACGAGGCGGCACTCAACATGCTGCGCGAGATCGGCACCCCCGATCGCATTCCGGAATTCATCGCCCGCGCCAAGGACAAGAACGATCCGTTCCGCCTGATGGGCTTCGGCCACCGCGTCTACAAGAACTATGATCCGCGCGCGACCGTCATGCAGAAGACGGTGCGCGAGGTGTTCGACGCGCTCAAGGTCAACGATCCGCTGTTCGAAACCGCGCTGCGCCTCGAAGAGATCGCGCTGTCGGACGATTACTTCGTCGAAAAGAAGTTGTTCCCGAACGTCGACTTCTATTCGGGCGTGATCCTGTCGGCGATCGGCTTCCCGACCGAGATGTTCACCGTGCTCTTCGCGCTCGCCCGCACCGTCGGCTGGGTCGCGCAGTGGAACGAGATGATCACCGATCCGGACCAGAAGATCGGCCGTCCGCGCCAGCTCTACACCGGCCCGACGCAGCGCAGCTACGTCCCCGTCGGCCAGCGCTGAGCCGATGCCGAGGCTCCGTCCGATCCTGATCGCGCTCGGCGTCCTGGTGGCGCTGATCGGTGCGCTCTGGATCGGCCAGGGCCTCGGCTACATATCCTGGCCGGCGTCCAGCACGATGCTGGACGACCGCGCCTGGGCCGACCGCGGCGCCGCCGTCGCGGTCATCGGCCTGCTGCTGATCCTGGTCGCCCGCCGCCTGCGCCGCTGACCGCCCGATAGATCAAGCGCACCGCATCCTCCCCCACCTTCGTTCGTGCTGAGCGAAGTCGAAGCACACGCGCCGCCCCATGGACTGCGACGCCGCTCAGTCCGAACGGTGGCACCTTCGATGTCAGCGCAAAAGCCGCCCCGCCAACAAAGCAACGATAACGGCAGGCAAGGCCAGCACGCCGAGCATCAGCAGACCCACCGCCCATAACGGCCCGGCCGCACCCCCGATCGCCATCACCGGCACTTGCGCAAAGGTGACGATCACCCCGGCCCGCCATGCGCGTCGTCGCAGCAAGCGCCCGCCGACACCGGCGATCACCAGCGACAATGGATACCAGAGCCACCAGTAACGCGCCGCATCCCAGGGTTCACCCACGCCCGACAGCGCAGCGACGATGAACCAATAGGCGATGGCAACGCCGGCAAGGCCGATCGCCCGTGCCGCCCCCGCGCTCACCGTTCGGGCAGGCTCAGCGTAAAGGTCGCGCCCTCGCCGGCGGCGCTCTCCACAGTCAGGTCGCCGCCCATCGCACGGGCCAGGCGCCGTGCGATATACAGGCCCAGCCCGTTGCCCCCCGGCTCGCTGGGATCGACCCGCTCGAATTTTTCGAAGATGCGCATCTGGTCGGCCGGTGCGATCCCCTTGCCCCGGTCCGCGACGCGCACGCAGACGCACCCCTCGCCTTGCCCGACCGACACGGTCACCGCCTCGCCATGCGGGGAGTAGCGCAGTGCATTGCCGATCAGGTTCAACAGGATCTGCAACACCCGCCCGAAATCGCCCCAGGCCGGGCCGCTCGCCTCGAACCCCGGTCGCGCGATCCGCACGCCCGCCGAATCGGCGCGCACCGCCAGCAATCCCGCCGCGCGCCGCGCCACATCCGCCAGGTCGATCGGCTCGGGGCGGAGCGCGAAATCCGGCTGCTCGATCGCCTGCAATTCGACCAGATGATCGACCAGCCCCAGCAGGTGCCGGCCCGCCGTCGCGATATCGGCGGCATAGTCGGTATAGTCGTGCAGCATCGGCCCGTCCGTCTGCGCCTGGATGCTGTCGGCACTCGCCACGATCCGCGCGAGCGGGGTGCGCAGCGCCCGGTCCAGCCCTGCGGTAAAGGTCGCGGTCAGCGCCGTGCCATCCACCGGTGCGCTGCCGGCGGGTTCGCCCTCCTCGTCCATCCGCGCGGTGCCGACAAAGCCGGCGAACATGCCCTGCCCGTCACGGTGGATCGCCGCCGACAGCCGCACGCACCGCCCCGATGTCTTCAGCCGCGCACGCTGCCCATCCAGCGGCCGCCGCCGCGCCAGCGCACCCAGGATCGGCAGGTCGCCCTGTCCATCGGCCTCCAGCGTGAACAACGCGGTCAGCGGCTGCCCGAGCAGCGCCAGCGCATCGAAACCGTATCGCGGCCCCGCGTCCAGCGACAAAAAGGTCAGGCGCAGACCGGCATCGGTTTCCCACCGCCAGTCGGCCTCCGCACGCGCGGCCTGCATTTCGCCATCGTCTGCCGGTCGCCAGGGCCGCTGCTCGTGCCAGCCGCTCGCCGCCAGTCGCACCCGCCCGCCCTCGGGCTGGGCGCGCAGCCACAGGGTGATGTCGGCATCCTCGTCCGCCACCGTCACGCTGCGCGACACCACGATGCCCAGCCGCCGCGCCAGCCGCACCACCGTCGCCAGTTGCGGCACCGCCAGCGGCTCGCCCAGCGCACCGCCGGCCCGCCGGTTCAGCGCATCGATCGCCGGCTCGGCCGAGATCAGGATGCCCTCGGCATCGATCACCGCATGCGCCACCGCCTGGGCCCCGCCGTCGCCGCCCGGTGCCATCATGCCGCCGCCCGCTCGATCGCGCCGATCGCTGCCCGAAAATCGCGCGGCAATCCGATCGGCCCCAGCGCGTGGCGCGCCGCCTCGGGCGGGATCGCCACGATCGTATCCAGGTGATCGGCCAGCGCCTCGATATCGCGCCGTGCATCCGCCTCCGACAAAGACAGCGCGATCTGCGCGATCGTCGGCCGGTCCAGGTCCAGCGCGCGTGCCGCCAGCCACAGCCGGTCGCCCTCCGGCTCCAATACCATCGCGCGCGCTTCCTCGATCTCGATGTTCAGCGCATGCGCCAGCAGCGCCATGAACAACGCCAGCCGCCGGTCGCCCAGCGCCTCGATCAACAGGTCGGGCAACTCGTCCGGCCGCGCGTCGATCGCCACCGCCAGCCGCAGCGCCGCCGCCTCCGGCCGCTCGCCCTCGTCATGCGCCGCCAGGCTGCGCGCCGCCGCCTCGGCGATCGCCCGGTCGATATCCGGGGCATCGCCCGGCCGCACCGCCGCCGCCACCCACCAGACCAGCCGGTGGTGCAGTTCGGCGGGCAGGTCGCTGCGCCCGGTCGCCTCGTCCAGCGCGGTGCGCCGGCGGCTCTCCGCCGCCAGCAGCGTCCGCGCGGCTGCCGCGATCACCCCGTCCGGCGCATCCGCCAGCCGGACCAGCAGGCTGGGCGCATCCGGCCCCGCCACCGCGGTCGGCAGCGAATCGGCCAGCATGTCCGCACGCACCCGCGCTATCATTTCATCCATCAACGCCGGGTCGCGCAGCAATCCCGCCCGCGTCAACCGTTCGGCGACATCGTCGCGCGCTTCCAGCAGCGTCTCGGCCAGCGCCGTGGCACCGCGCCCGGCCAGCACCCGTGCGGCGTGACGGCGCAGATCCTGCGCGATCGCACCCACATTGGCCCGCAGGCTGCGGCCCAGCATCCAGCGCGTGCGATCGTCCAGCCGCGCGGCATCGTCCAGGAACAGGTCGGTCGTCGCGCCCGACAGCCGGGCATCGGCAAGCACCCGCGCCCGCGACGCCCGCGCGCTCAGCGCGGACGCGTCCCAGGCGTCCGGCCAGGCATCCGGAAAAGGGGCTTTGCCGACCGACATCGGCGATGTGCTACCGTGTCGAACATTAAAGCGACACTAAGCTTGCGTGCGAAGTGTCTCAATTGCGGACGCCAGGCTGGCCACCGCATAGCCACATGCCAGCACCAGCCCGAACACCGGCAGGCCCAGCAGCGCCGGCAACAACAGCACCGGCAGATACGCCGCGGGCACCGCCCACCAGCGTCGCCGCACCCGCTCCACCACCGCCCGCGTCGCCAGCCCGCCGCTGACCACCAGCGCGACCGCGAGCAGCAGCGGCACATCGTCGGCGCGCGCCTCGCGCAGCATCCATCCCAGCGCCAGCACCGCCGCCGCCGGGATCGCCGCCATCGCCCCGTCCATCAGCCGCGGCTGCCCCGCCTCGTCCCGCAAATCGCTCAGCGTCCGGCCCAGCCCCAGTCCCAGGCATCCGATCAGCGCCAGCAACAGTCCGGCGACCGGCGCTCCCATCAGGATCGCCGCGCATCCGGCCACCCCCAGCGCCCCGCCCGCACCACCGACCACCACACTGCCCACGCCGCGTGCCACCAGCCGCGGCAGCGCAATCCGCGCGATCGGCGCCAGCAGCCAGCGATCGAACCCGCTCCGCCGCCCGGATACCAGCGCGGCCAGCACGGCGCGGCTGCGCTCGTCCAGCATCCGCCCGTCGCGCACCACGCCGTGCCCGGCCCGGATCGCCTCGCCGGGCACCAGCACATGCGTCGCCCGCGCCTGCGCCGCCATGCGCAGCAATGTCGATTGCAGGTCGTAATCGCGCGGCAGCGCCGCCACCTCGGCCACCCGCTTGGGATCCAGCCGGGCGACGCCGGCCCAGGCCATCTGGCCGCCGACCCGCTCCAGCCCGGCCTGCGCATCCACCTCCGGCACCACCAGCAAGGCGTCGCCGCCTTCCTGCGCCAGCGCCGCCACCGTCGCCTCGTTTGCCACTAGCCCGTCCGCCAGCATCACCAGACGCGACAGCGGGTGCAGCTTCTCCACCGTTTCGGCGGCAGAGCGGACCGCGTCCACCACCACCCCGCGTTGCCCGATCCGCGCGATCGCACCGAGCAGTTCGGGGGTAAGTCGCGCCACCACCACGATGATCTGCGCGGCGCCCGCCGCCATCAGCAGGCGCGCCTGATATTCGATCAGCGTCACCCCCGCGAACGGCAGGGTCGCGGTCAACCGCCCGGGGCGGTCCTCGGCGTCGTCTATGGCGAAAAGAAGCCCGGCAAGCATGATCGGCTGTTAGGCGGGTCGCGGGCTCACGGCCAGCCCCGTTTCCAACGCCGTCGCACCCGCACCATAGCCGGTCCCGGCGAGCCCCGCGCCGAGCCGGTGCGGCGAAGCGTGCGCTATCCCCTTCCTGATGCCGACAAACATGATAAACCGGGCCCGTGAACGGGGGCCAGAAATGATCGTAGATTTGCGCGCGGATCAACCGCGATCGGCCATGGAGCCCATGGAAGAAGACCTCGCCCCCGAACCGGCATCCGAAAACCACTTCGCCTTTGCCGAGCATCAGGCCGCCGATCCGCTGCCCGATACGCCGTCGCGCCTGCCGCTGATCCTGGCCGTCGCCGCCACGCTCGCCTGGATCGTCCTCGTCCTCGCACTCGCCGGATCGCAACTGACCCGGCTGACCGCGATCGAGGGCGTGCAGTTCGTCGCCGCGCTGGCCAGCGTTCCCATCCTTGTCGCCCTCGTCTGGCTCCTTACCCAGCGCAACAGCCGCGCCGAGGCGGTCCGCTTCGGCCTCACCGCGCACGGCATGCGGCAGGAGGCCGCCGCGCTCGAACACAGCGTCGCCGCCATCACCCGTTCGCTCGACGCCAACCGCGTCGAACTCGCCAAGCAGGTGTCCGCGCTCATGGAAATGGGCCACGCCGCCCAACAGCGGCTGGGCGCGGTCAGCAGCGGCTTCGCCGACGAGATCGCCGCGGCCGATGCGCACGCCCGCAGCCTGTCCGACGCGGCGGCCGCCACCCAGGCCAGCCTCGGCGTCCTTCTCGCCTCCCTCCCCCGCGCCACCACCGACATCGAAGCCGTCGCCACCCTGCTCGACCGCGCCGCGCACTCCGCCGGCGACCACGCCGCCGCCCTCGACGCGCAACTCGTCGCCCTCGGCCGCCGCGGCGAGGATGCCGACATGATCGCCACCGGCGCCGCCCAGCGCCTCGCCGCGCATATCCAGCGCATGGAGGCATCGGGCGACAATGCCGGCGCGCGGCTGGAGTCGGTGGCGGCCGAGATGTCCGCCACCGTCGACCTGCTGCTCGACCGGACGGCGCATGCGGTGGACGAATCGCGCAAGTCGATCGCCGCGCAGGGCGAGGCGATGCTGGCGATGGTCTCCACCCACCAATCCGCGCTGGAGATCAGCGCGCGTGACAGCGCCGACGCGCTCGCCGACCGCATCGGCTCGATCGACACGGTGATCGAGCGCGTCACCGCCCGTCTCGACGCGCACCGGGTCGCGGGCGATGCGATGGTGGATCAGCTGCACGCCGGCATCGATCAGGTCGAAACCCGCATGGCCGCGCTGCAGGCCCAGGGGATCGAGCGCAACCAGATGCTTGCCGCCTCGATCAGCGCGCTCACCGGCTCGGCCGATGCGATGACCGTCGCGCTGGAGGCGGGCGATGCCATGGCGACCCGCACGATCGTCTCGGCCGAACAGTTGCTGGTCGCGCTCGATGCCGCCGCGCGGGAGATTGACGAAACCCTGCCCGAGGCGCTGGCGCGGCTCGATACCCGCCTGACCGCCAGCAAGCAGGTGGTCAGCGCCGCCAAGCCGGAGCTTCTCGCCCTCGTCACCGCCGCCGAAAGCACGCATGACGCGATCGAGGCGATCGCGGGGGTGATCGCCGAACAGCGCCGCACGCTCGACACCCTCTCCGCCACCCTTCTCGACACCCTCTCCGCCGGCCGCGCCAAAGCCGACGCACTCGGCCACGTCGTCGACGAGACGATCGAGCGCACCCACCGCTTCGCCGAAGAGGCCGCGCCCCGGCTGGTCGACGCCTTGCTTCGCGTTCGCGAAACCGCCGTCACCGCCGCGGACGAGGCGCGCGACACGCTCGCCGGCATCGTGCCGCAGGCGGCGGGGCTGCTGGAACAGGCGAGCAGCGAGGCGATGCGCCGGGCGACGGCCGATACCGTGCAGCGCCAGATCCAGGCCATCGCCGACGCCACCGACCAGGCGGTCGCCGCCGCCACCCGCGCCACCGAACGCGTCGCCGCACAGGTCCAGTCGATCGCCGAGCAGGCCGCGGTGGTGGAAAGCCATGTCGAGGAAGCACGAAGCGAACGAGAAGCGGCCGACCGCGACACCTTCGCGCGCCGCGCCTCGCTCCTGATCGAATCGCTCAACTCCGCCGCGATCGACCTGACCAAGATCTACGCGCCCGACGTCACCGACAGTGCTTGGGGCGCCTATCTGAAGGGCGACCGCGGCGTCTTCACCCGCCGGGCGGTCCGCATTCTCGATGCGGTGCAGGCGCGCGACATCGCACGGCTTTATGACGACGACGCCAAGGTCCGCGAGCAGATCAACCGCTACATCCACGATTTCGAAGCGATGCTGCGCGGCGTGCTGGCACAGCGCGACGGCTCCCCGCTCGGCGTCACGCTCCTGTCGTCGGACATGGGCAAGCTCTATGTCGCGCTTGCCCAGGCGATCGAGCGTCTGCGCTGATCGCCCCCGGCGGAGCAAAACATATGCTGACGGGTTTGGCCCAGGTCAGCATTGCCGGGTGCAAGGCGCCGGCTACGGTCTGATCCCCACAGGGAACACCTCCGGCATCGCCTTTGTCACCATCAGGGGGGTTTGAAGCATATGTCCGTCGATCGTGGCCGGGTGGAAAATGGCGGATTGATCCTGTTCATCGCCGGGATCACCCTGGCACTGGCGCTGGTGGTATCCAGCTTTGCCGGCGCGCTGCTCTGGGCGGCGCTCGCTGCCTTGCTGTTCCAGCCGCTTTTCCAGCGCCTGCTCGCGCGCTGGCCCGATCGTCGCAACATGGCGGCGGCGGTGACGCTGCTCATCATCACCGTCGCCGTCGTCATCCCCGCGATCGTGATCACCAGCCTCGTGATCGACCAGGCGGCGGGCGTCTATACCCAGATGCGCAGCGGCCGGATCAACTTCGCCGCCTATTTCCAGCAGGTGCACGATGCCCTGCCGCTACGGCTCCAGCATCTGCTCGACAATTCCGGCTTCAACAGCTTCGAGCGTGCCCAAGCCCGCATCTCCGCCGTCATCAGCAACAGCGTCAGCGTGATCGCGTCCCAGGCCCTGTCGATCGGACGCAACGCCGCCGCCTTCCTGCTCGCCTTCGGCGTCGGCCTCTACGTCACCTATTTCCTGCTGCGCGACGGCGATCGCCTCGGCCCTGCCGTCGTCCGCGCGCTACCCCTCCGTCCCGCCGTGGCGGAGCGCATCGCGGACAAGTTCGTCGCGGTGGTCCGCGCCACCATCAAGGGCTCGGGCGTCGTCGCCCTGGTCCAGGGTGCGCTTGGTGCAATCACCTTCTGGATCGTCGGCATCCCCGCCGCGCTCCTCTGGGGCCTGCTGATGGCGATCGCCGCGCTGCTGCCCGCGATCGGGCCGGCGATCATCTGGGTCCCGATCGCCATCTATCTGCTGGCGACCAGCGCGATCTGGCAGGCGGCCGTGGTCATTCTCTCGGGTGTCCTCGTCATCGGCCTTGCCGACAACATCCTGCGCCCCATCCTCGTCGGCCGCGATACCGGCATTCCCGACTGGCTGGTCCTCGTCACCACGCTGGGTGGGATCGACCTGATCGGCCTCAGCGGCATCGTCGTCGGGCCGCTGGCGGGCGCGCTGTTCATCACCGCATGGCAGATCCTGACCGAACAGCGCGAGGCACAGGCTACACCTTCGGAACGCCCACCCAGTCCAGCATATCGGCCGTGATCCAGCCGAACACATAGTTGGCGTAGAAGGCGACGAACATGGCGGTGGCGACGATCGTCACCCAGACCGCAGCCCGCCCCGGCCGGAATGTGTGCGGCGCGCTTTCGGCGGTGCCGGGGACATGCTCGCCCCCGGCCTCGTGTGTGGTCCTGACCCCGAAGGGCAGGACCAGGAACACCGCCAGGAACCAGAACAGGACGTAGATCGCGAGTGCCGACGTCCAGTGCATGGTCCTTACGCCTCGATCACCAGCACATCGACGATCGGCTTCTTGCCGGTCCAGCGCGTCGCGACACGGCGCACGGCCAGCCGCACGTCCTCACGCATCTTCTCCATCGGGCGTCGGCCATTCTCCACCGCCTTGGCTGCGGCTTCGACGGCCTCGGCGATGAACGCGTCGCGCTCATCCTCCACCGGCACGCCCTGCACCCGCACCTGCGGCCGGCCGAAGGCGCGGCCCTTGGCCGTCGCCACCGCGACCGAAATCTGCCCGTTCAACGCCAGCTTGCGCCGCTCGTTGATCGTCGAGCCATCGGACGGCAGGATCACGTCCCCGTCCAGCACCAGCCGGCCGATGCTGGCGCGGCCGACCTTCTTGGGGTCGCCGGGCAGCAGGCGCACGATGTCACCATCGGATTGCACGATCGCCTGCGGCACGCCCTTCGACAGGCCGAAGCGGGCATGCTCCATCATGTGCCGCATCTCGCCATGCACCGGCACCAGCGCATTCGGCTTGATCCAGCTATACATCTGCGCCAGCTCGGGCTGGCCCGGATGGCCGGAGACATGGACATGCGCCTGGCGCTCGGTCACCATCCATACGCCCTTGCCGGCCAGTGTGTTCTGGATGCGGCCGATCGCCACCTCGTTGCCCGGGATCTGCTTGGACGAGAAGACGACGGTGTCGCCCGCGTCCAGCCGAACCGTGTGGCTGCCCTCCGCGATCCGGGCCAGCGCGGCACGCGCCTCGCCCTGCCCGCCGGTCGCGACGATCAGCACCCGGTCCCGCGGCAGCTTCATCGCCGTCTCGGGATCGACCGTCTCCGGGAACCCCTTGAAGTAGCCGCAGGCGCGGCCGACCTTCAGGATGCGGTCGAGCGAGCGACCGGTGACGCACAGCTTGCGCCCCGTCTCCTTGGCCACCTCGCCCAGCGTCACGAGCCGCGCCGCGTTGGACGCGAACGTCGTCACCACCACACGCCCGCGCGCCTTGGCCACCGTCTCTGCCAGCCCCTTGCGGACGCTGGCCTCGGAACCCGACGCTTCGGTGTTGAAGATGTTGGTCGAATCGCACACCAGCACGTCGACGCCCTTGTCGCCGATCGCGCTCAGCTCGTCGGCGGATGCCGGATTGCCGATGATCGGCGTGGCATCCAGCTTCCAGTCGCCGGTATGGAACACGCGGCCGGCCTTGGTCTCGATCAGCAGCGCGCTCGATTCCGGAATCGAGTGCGACAGCGGCACGAAGGTGAAGCCGAACGGCCCCACCTGGAAGCTTTGACGCTGCTCGATCACGCGCAGCTTTACGCGGTCGGCAATGCCTTCCTCGTCCAGCTTGCCGCGGATCAGGCCTGCGGTGAACGGCGTGGCGTAGAGCGGCACGCCCAGATCTTCGGCCAGATAGGGCAGCGCACCGATATGGTCCTCATGCCCGTGGGTCAGCACGATGCCGACCAGGTCGTCCAGCCGGTCCTCGATAAAGGCCAGGTCGGGCAACACCACGTCGATACCGGGATAGGCCGGATCGGCGAAGGTGATGCCGCAATCGACCATCACCCACTTGCCTTCGGTGCCGTACAGATTGACGTTCATGCCGATCTCGCCGGAGCCGCCGAGTGCGCAGAACAGAAGTTCGTTGGTCTTGGGAGTCATTCATTTCCTGTCAGAAGGGCCCGGTTGTATCCGGGTCTTGGGGAATGGCACCGCCATCGGTGCCGTCATACGTTGCGTTGCTGAGCGCGGGCAGCACGCCCGCGCGGGAATTCGTTTCAATGAATATGGGCGCGTTCCCACATGATCGCCAGCCCCTGGATCGTCAGATCCGGCTCGATATGGTCGAACACGGCCGTATGCCGCTCGAACAAGGTCGCCAGTCCGCCCGTCGCGATCACCTTTACCGGCCGCCCGACCTCCGCCTTCAGGCGGGCGACGAGCCCTTCGATCATCGCGATATAGCCCCAGTAGATGCCGATATGCATCTGGTCGACCGTATTGCGCCCGACCACCGTTTCCGTCTCCGGCGCCTCGATCGCGATACGCGGCAGCTTGGCCGCCGCGGTCACCAGCGCATCCAGCGACAGGTTGATGCCCGGCGCGATGATGCCACCCTTGTACGCGCCGGAATAATCGCTGACGTCGAAGGTCGTCGCCGTGCCGAAATCGATCGTGATCAGGTCGCCGGGATAAAGGGCATGCGCCGCGATCGTGTTGACCGCCCGGTCCGCCCCCAGCGAGGCCGGCTCGTCCACGTCGATCGCAATACCCCATTCCAGCGGCGCACGCCCGGCGATGAGCGCGTCCGACCGGAAATATTTGCTCGCCAGCACCTGCAGATTGTGGAGCGCACGCGGCACGACGGTGGCGATGATCACACCCTTCACGTCGTCGCGCGCATAGCCCTCCAGCGCCAGCAACTGGCTCAACCACACCGCATATTCGTCGGCGGTGCGCCGCGGATCGGTCGCGATGCGCCAGCGCCCCTTGATCGTCCGCCCGTCGAGCAGCGCGAAGACCACATTGGTGTTGCCGGCATCGATCGCGAGCAGCATGGTTTTCCTCAGATCAGGAAGATGTCGGCGGCGTGCATGACACGGACGGCCCCGTCCGCCAAGCGCAGCCGCAACGCACCATCGCGCGCCAGCCCGTCGAACCGCCCATCGACCACCGCCCCGTCCGGCATCCGCGCCGTTATCGGCGCCCCAACCGGATGCGCACGGGCGAGCCATCGATCGACCACCGGCTCCAATCCCTTGTTTCGCCAGATGCTCACCCATTGCCCGACCGCTTCGGCCAGGCGATCGAGAAAGGCTTCCGGCGTCACCGACACGCCGTGCATCGCCAGGCTCGTCGTCGCTCGATCCGGCAAGTCGGGATGATGCGCCAGATTGACGCCGATGCCGATGACCAGCGCATCCTCTGCGCGCTCCAGCAAGATGCCCGACAGCTTCGCGCCCGACAGCAGCAGGTCGTTGGGCCATTTCAGGCACAGCATCTCTGCGTCGCGCGCACTCAACAGGTCGCGTACCACCTGTTCCAGCGCGACGGCCGCGGCAAAGGCCAGCCCCGACGCGCCGGGGTCGCCCGGACGCAGCCGGACGAGGGTGCTGGCATAGAAATTACCCGGCGGGGATATCCAGGCCCGCCCCTGCCGCCCCCGCCCCGCGGTCTGCCGGTCGGCCCGAACCCAGCTCCCCTCCTCGACCCCGGCCTTGGCCAGCGCGAGGAGGTCGGCATTGGTGGAGCCCGTTTCCGCGACGTGAACGATACGGGTCAGCGTGGCATCCCGATCAGAACAGCGCCTGCGCTGCCGCCATCGTCCAGACGCCCAGCGCCGGGATCAGGAAGTATCCCAGCGGCGACACGAAGATCGCGGTCAGCGCGATCAGGCCGCCCTCCACCGGATTGGCGACCGGCGCGAATGCGGGCGCAGGCTCGTCGAAATACATCGTCTTGACGACACGCAGATAATAATAGGCACCGATCACCGAGGCGGCGATACCGATCACCGCCAGTGGGAACAGCCCGGCATGAACCGCCGCCTGGAACACCGCGAACTTGGCATAGAAGCCGAACAGCGGCGGAATACCAGCCAGCGAGAACATGAAGATCGCCAGTGCCGCGGCAAGGCCGGGCCGCGTGCGCGACATGCCCGACAGGCTGGCGATGCTTTCCACCGACTGTCCATCGGCGCCGCGCATCTGCAACACCACCAGAAAGCTGCCGAGCGTCATGACCACATAGATGGTCATGTAGGTCAGGACCGAGGCGACACCCTCGGCGGTCCCGGCCGCCAGACCGATCAGCGCGAAGCCGACATTGTTGATCGACGAATAGGCGAGCAGCCGCTTGATGTTCGTCTGCCCGATGGCGGCGACCGCACCCAGCACGATCGATGCAAGCGCTGCAAAGATCACGATCTGACGCCACTGATCCGTCGCCGGGCCCATCGCCTCCACCGCGACACGCACGCTCAGCGCCACGGCGGCAACCTTGGGTGCGGAGGCGAAGAAGGCCGTGACCGGCGTCGGGGCGCCCTCATACACATCGGGCGACCACATGTGGAACGGGACGGCGGCGATCTTGAACGCCAGGCCAGCGAACACGAACACCAGGCCGAACATCAGCCCCAGCGAGCGCGCTTCACCTGCCAGCAGGTGATCCGCTGCATAGGCGTTCGCGATGCCGTCGAACATCGTCGTGCCGGTGAAGCCGTAAACCAGGCTGATCCCGTAAAGCAGGATGCCCGAGGCAAGCGCGCCCAGCACGAAATACTTCAAACCCGCTTCAGCCGAACGCGTGTCCCGGCGCATGAAGCTCGCCAGCACATAGGCGGAAAGGCTCTGAAGCTCGAGACCGACGTACAGCGTCAGCATGTCACCGGCCGACACCATCATGCCCATGCCCGCTGCCGACAAAAGCATCAGCACCGGATATTCGGGCCGCAGGTCTTCTCCAGAGGTCCGCTGGAAGAAGCCCGGCGCCATAATGATCGCCACGGCGGTCGCGATGTAGATCAGCACCTTGGCAAAGCTGGAGAACGCATCCGCGAGGAATAGGCCACCGAACGCCGCGCCGCCGCTCGACGCCGGCCCGGTCAGCGCGACCAGCGCGCCTGCCAGGACGAAGATCGCCGCGATCGATACCGCCCGCGTGGAGCCGTTACCGCCCCAGGCAGACACCAGCATCAAGGCAATGGCGCCAAGCGAGAGCACCAGCTCCGGCAGCACCATCGCCAGGTTCATCGAAGTATCCATCAGTGCGCCTCCCCATGCGTGGGCGCATGGGCATTGTGTTCAGTTGCAGCAGCGGGCCTGCCGGCGGTCGGCTGCGAGTCGCTATACGGCGACGCGCGTTCGATACGGGCGAGCAGCGTCGAGACATCCTGCCGCATCGGCGCCAGGAAGCTTTCTGGGTACACGCCCATCCACAGCACCACCGCCGCGATCGGCGCGAGCAGCCACAATTCGCGGCTCGACAGGTCCGACATGCCACGCACCTCTTCCGACTTGATCTCGCCATAGGCGACGCGCCGGTACAGGTAGAGCATATATGCCGCACCCAGGATGATGCCTGTGGTGCACAGCAGCGCCGTCCAGGTCGACACCTGATAGGTGCCCATCAGCGACAGGAACTCGGCGACGAAGCCGCTGGTGCCCGGGAGGCCAATGGAGGCCATGGTGAAGAACAGGAAGAAGATCGCATAACGCGGCATGTTGATCGACAGGCCGCCATACCGCGCGATCTCGCGGGTATGCAGGCGGTCGTAGATCACACCGACGCACAGGAACAGCGCGCCCGACACCAGGCCGTGGCTCAGCATCATGATCATCGCGCCCTCGATGCCCTGCGCATTGAAGGCGTAGAGGCCGATGGTCACGATCGCCATGTGCGCGACCGACGAATAGGCAATCAGCTTCTTCATATCGCCCTGCACCAGCGCAACGAGGCTCGTGTAGATCACGGCGATCGACGACAGCGCGAAGATCAGCCAGGTGAGCTGCCCCGACGCTTCCGGGAACATCGGCAGCGAGAAGCGCAGGAAGCCGTAGCCGCCCAGCTTCAGCAGAACGCCCGCCAGGATCACCGAGCCTGCGGTCGGAGCCTGCACGTGCGCGTCGGGCAGCCAGGTGTGCACCGGCCACATCGGCATCTTCACCGCGAACGAGGCGAAGAAGGCCAGCCACAACCATGTCTGCACCGAAGCAGGGAAGTCATAGTTCTGCAGCGCCGGGATCGACGAGGTGCCTGCGGTGCCCGCCATGTAGAGCATCGCGATGAACATCAGCAGCGAACCGAGCAGCGTGTACAGGAAGAACTTGTACGACGCGTAGATGCGGTTCGCCCCGCCCCAGATGCCGATGATCAGGTACATCGGGATCAGGCCGGCTTCGAAGAAGACGTAGAAAAGAAACAGGTCCTGCGCCGCGAAGGTGCCGATCATCAGCACCTCCGTGAACAGGAACGCCGACATATACTCCGGCACCCGGTTCGTCACCGACCGCCAGCTCGCCCCGATGCAGATCGGCATCAGGAAGACGCTCAGCATGATCAGCATGAGCGCGAACCCGTCGATGCCCAGCGACCAGCCGAACGGACCGAAGAGACCCGGCGCATTTTCCACGAACTGCCACTGCGGGCCGCCCACCTGGAAGTTGGACCAGAGGATGATGCCGAGGACGAAGTCGATCAGCGTGGCGACCAGCGCGGTGCGCCGCGCGGCCTCCGCACCCAGGAACAGGCAGGCGACCGCGGCAATCGCGGGCACCGCCAGCATGACGGAAAGGATCGGAAAGTCGAACATCAGCCGATCACCCCGCAATGGCCCAGGTGACCGCGGCGGTAAGCCCGATCAGCATGACGAACGCATAGGTATAAAGATATCCCGTCTGAAGGTGCGCTGCCGCCCGGCTGCCCGCCTGGACGATCCAGGCCGAACCGTTGGGGCCGAAGCGGTCGATCGTCTTCTCGTCGCCGCGATGCCAGAGCAGGCGGCCGAGCGCGAAGGCGGGGCGCACGAAGAGGAAATGGTAGATCTCGTCGAAATACCATTTGTTGAGCAGGAAGCGGTACAGGATGCGGAACTGGTCCGCGAACTTCGCCGGGAAGCCGGGCGAGACGATATACGTCAGGAACGCGATCGCCAGACCGATCAGCATGACCACGGTCGCCGCCAGCTTTACCCAGATCGGCACGCCGTGCATCTCGTGCATCAGATGCTCGTTGAAGAACAGCGAACCCTTCCAGAACGCACCGGCGCTTTCCGGCTCCACGAAGAAGCCTGCGAACACGAAGCCCGCCGCGACGGCACCGATCGACAGGACGATCAAGGGGATCAGCATCACCAGCGGGCTTTCATGCGGGTGATAGCCCGCCGTGCCGGTGGGCAGTTCCTCATGCGACGGACCATGGACGTGCGGCTCGTCACCGGCATCCTCGGCATGCGCCACATTGTGATGCGCTTCGTCGTGATGATGCGCATCATGCTGGTCGTGGCCATGGGCCCCGTGTCCATGCGCATCGTGAACGGCATGCTGGATATGCTCGGAAGCGGCCCAGCGCGGCTTGCCCCAGAAGGTCAGGAACATCAGGCGCCAGGAGTAGAAGCTCGTCAGCAGCGCGGCGAACGTACCCACCCAGAAGGCACCCGGCGAACCACCGGCCCACGCGACCTCAAGGATCGCATCCTTGGAGTGATAGCCGGCAAAGCCGCCCACGCCGTAGATGCCGACGCCGGTGATCGCCAGCGTGCCCATCATCATGCCCCAGAAGGTCACGGGGATGTGCTTACGCAGGCCGCCATAATAGCGCATGTCCTGCTCGTGGTGCATCGCGTGGATCACCGAGCCCGCCCCTAAGAACAGCAGCGCCTTGAAGAAGGCGTGCGTGAACAGGTGGAACATCGCCGCGCCATACGCGCCGACGCCCGCTGCAAAGAACATGTAGCCGAGCTGCGAGCAGGTCGAATAGGCGATGACGCGCTTGATATCGGTCTGCACCGTGCCGACGGTCGCCGCGAACAGGCAGGTCGCGGCCCCGATGAACGTCACAAAGGTCAGCGCCGTCGGGCTCGCCTCGAACATCGGCGACAGGCGGCACACCATGAACACGCCCGCGGTGACCATCGTCGCTGCGTGGATCAGCGCCGACACCGGGGTCGGGCCTTCCATCGCGTCCGGCAACCAGGTGTGGAGGCCGAGCTGCGCCGATTTGCCCATCGCGCCGACGAACAGGAGCAGGCACAGCACTGTCATCGTGTCGAAGCGATAGCCGAGGAAGCCGATCGTCGAACCCGCCATGTTCGGCGCTTCCGCCAGGATCGCCGGGATCGACACGGTGCCGAACACCAGAAACGTCCCGAAAATGCCGAGCATGAAGCCCAGATCGCCGACGCGGTTCACGACGAATGCCTTGATCGCCGCCGCATTGGCCGAAGGCTTGCGGAACCAGAAGCCGATCAGCAGGTAGGATGCGAGACCCACGCCTTCCCAGCCGAAGAACATCTGCACCAGATTGTCCGCGGTCACGAGCATCAGCATCGCGAAGGTGAACAGGCACAGATAGGCAAAGAAGCGCGGCTGATCCGGCTCCTCGCTCATATAGCCCCAGCTATACAGGTGGACGAGCGCCGACACGCTGGTGATGACCACCAGCATGACCGCGGTCAGCGCATCGACGCGCAGCGCCCAGTCCACGCTCATGTCGCCGCTGGTGATCCAGTGCAGCACAGGCGTGACGGTCGCATCGTTCGCACCCGTCAGGAAGCCGATGAAGATCGGCCAGGATAACGCACAGGACACGAACAGCGCGCCGGTCGTGACCAGCTTGGCCGGCGTATTGCCGAGCGCCTTGTTGCCGAGGCCCGCGATCGCGGACGCCAGCAACGGCAGAAAGACGATAAGGAGGATCAACCGTTTACCCCTTCATCCGGTTGACATCGTCGACCGCGATCGTGCCGCGGCCACGGAAATAGATCACCAGAATCGCAAGCCCGATCGCGGACTCGCCGGCGGCGACCGCCAGCACGAACATCGCGAACACCTGGCCCACCAGGTCCTGGAGATAGGCGGAAAAGGCGACCAGGTTCAGGTTCACCGCGAGCAGGATCAACTCGATCGCCATCAGGATGACGATCAGGTTCTTCCGGTTCATGAAGATGCCCAGCACCCCCATGGTGAACAGGATGGCCGCGACCACCAGATAGTGGATCAAGCCGATCACAGCGGCACCCCCTGCCCCACGGGCTGGTTGACGTTGCGCGTGGCATCCTGCGGACGCCGCGCGATCTGGCGCGCGATGTTCTGCGGACGCGTACCACCGCGCGGACGATGGGTCAGCACGATCGCGCCGATCATCGACACCAGCAGGACCAGGCCCGCTCCCTCGAACACGAAAAGGTAGCGCGAATAAAGCAGGTTGCCGATCGACTGGATGTTCGACACCGTCGCATCCATCGGGGCGACGCGACGGGCAAGCTGCACGCCGCCCGCGCTCCATGCGCCGAGCGCGATGATGATCTCGGCAGCCAGTGCGATCGACAGCGCAAGCCCGATCGGCAGATAGCGCGCAAAGCCTGCCCGCATCTGTGCCACCTCGATATCGAGCATCATCACGACGAACAGGAACAGCACCGCGACCGCGCCGACATAGACGATGACCAGCAGCATCGCGATGAACTCGGCGCCGCACAGCACCATCAGTCCGGCCGCGTTGAAGAAGGCCAAAATCAGCCACATGACCGAGTGGACCGGGTTGCGCGACGAGATCGTCATCGCAGCAGACCCGATCACCACGATCGCGAAGATGTAAAAGGCGATAGCCTGTATCACTGCCTGTCAGGCCCCTTATTGTGTCGCCCCGAAGCGCCGAACATGTCGGTCGCGGCGGGCATTAACGGTACGGCGCATCGGCGGCAAGGTTCGCCGCGATGGCGCGCTCCCAACGGTCGCCGTTGTCGAGCAGCTTCGCCTTGTCGTAGATCAGTTCCTCGCGCGTCTCGGTCGCGAACTCCAGGTTCGGCCCCTCGACCACCGCGTCGACCGGGCACGCTTCCTGACACAGACCGCAATAGATGCACTTGGTCATGTCGATGTCGTAGCGCGTCGTGCGGCGACTGCCGTCGTCACGCGGTTCGGCCTCGATCGTGATCGCCTGCGCCGGGCACACCGCCTCGCACAGCTTGCACGCGATGCAGCGCTCTTCCCCGTTGGGATAGCGACGCAGCGCATGCTCGCCGCGGAAACGGGGCGACAGCGGGTTCTTCTCGAACGGATAGTTGATCGTCGCCTTGGGCTTGAAGAAGTAGCGCAAGGTCAGCGCATGCGCCTTGACGAACTCCCACAGGGTAAAAGCCTTCACATATTGCGCAACGCTCATGCGCCCACTCCCGTCCGCACCCACATCAGGATGCCCGACACCAGAAATACCCAGAACAGCGACACCGGCAGGAACACCTTCCAGCCCAGCCGCATCAGCTGGTCATAACGATACCGCGGCACCGTCGCCTTGACCCAGCTGAAGACGAAGAAGAAGAATGCGATCTTGCCGAGCAGCCAGATGATCCCGGGCACAGCATAAAGCGGCGCCCAGTTGATCGGCGGCAGCCAGCCACCCCAGAACAGCGTCGCGTTCAGCGCGCACATCAGGATGACGTTGGCATATTCGCCCAGCCAGAACAGCGCGAAGGACATCGAGCTGTATTCGGTCTGATAGCCGGCGACGAGCTCGGACTCCGCCTCGGTCAGGTCGAACGGCGCGCGCTGCGTCTCGGCCAGTGCCGAGATGAAGAACATCACCGCCATCGGGAACAGCAGCGGGTTGATGAAGAACCCGTTGATCCCGGTGTTCAGCGTGCTTTGCTGCGCCATCACGATGCCGGACAGGTTGAACGTACCCGCCCACATGACGATCGAGATCAGGATGAAGCCGATCGCCACTTCATAGGACACCATCTGCGCCGCCGCACGCAGCGCCGAGTAGAAGGGGTATTTGGAGTTCGACGCCCAGCCCGACAGGATCACGCCGTACACGCCGAGCGACGATGCCGCGAGGATGTAGAGCAAGCCGACATTGATGTCGGCCAGCACGACGCCGGGTGCGAAGGGCACGACGGCCCATACGATCAGCGCGGTGGTGAAGGTGATGATCGGCGCGAGCAGGAAGAGGCCGCGGTTGGCGGCGGCCGGAATGATGGTTTCCTGCAGGAACACCTTCAAACCGTCGGCAAACGACTGGAGCAGGCCGAACGGCCCCACCACGTTCGGGCCGCGGCGCAGCGCCATCGCCGCCCAGATCTTGCGGTCGGCATAGATGATCATCGCCACCGCCAGCATCAGCGGCATCGCGATGACCAGGATGCCGACGATCGTCGCCAGGAACCAGCTCCATCCATAGGACAGGCCCAGCGTCGTGTTGAAGAACGCGGTCACTCCGCTGCCTCCGCAAATTCCTCACCATGGACCAGTTCGGCCGAGCAGCGCTGCATCGTCGGGCTGGCCCGGCAGATCGCGTTGGTGAGATAGAAGTCCTTGATCGGATAGCCTGCGATCGATCCGGTCGCCGTCGCATCCAGCGAGGGCACCGACCAGTCGAACGTCACCAGCCCTTCCTTCGCCAGCATCGGCACGGCATCCGCCATGGCGAGACGCAGCGCTGGCAGCGTGTCGAACGGCAGGGTGTGGCCCAGCACTTCGGACAAGGCGCGGAAGATCGTCCAATCCTCGCGCGCGTCGCCCGGTGCGAACACCGCCTGCTCGCCGCGCTGCACGCGACCTTCCAGATTGACCCACGTACCCGACTTCTCGGCATAGGTCGCCCCGGGCAGGATCACATCGGCGTGATGCGCGCCCTGATCGCCATGATGGCCGACGAACACCTTGAAGCTGCTGCCGAACTTCGCGAAGTCCACCTCGTCCGCGCCCAGGAAGAAGGCCAGCTTCGGCGCGGCGTTCGCCACGTCGGCGATACCACCCTTCTGCGCATAGCCGAGCATCAGCCCGCCCATCCGCGACGCCGCCATATGAACGACGTTGAACCCGTTCCACCCGTCACGCACCAGGTTGAAGCGCTCGGCGAACTTCAGCGCAGCGCCGTGGCCGCCCTTCAGCGCCCCGCCGCCGACGATCACCGCCGGCCGCTCCGCCTTGGCGAACAGGTCCGCCACCGCCTGCGGCACGTCGCCCAGCACGCCCAGATCGCTGCCCAACCATTCGACCTTGTAGGTCAGATCGGTCTCGGGCCCGATCGCGAACACCTTGGCACCGCGCTTGATCGCCTTGCGGATGCGCGTGTTCACCAGCGGCGCTTCCCAGCGCAGGTTGGTGCCCACGAGCAGGATCGCGTCGGCCTGTTCCAGCCCGGCGATCGTCGTGTTGAAGTTGACGGCCGCCAGGCTGGACACGTCATAGTCCATGCCGGTCTGCCGCCCCTCGAGCAGCGTCGAGCCCATTTTGCCGAGCAGCGCCTTGGCCGCGAACATGGTCTCGCAATCGACCAGATCGCCCGCGATCGCGGCAACGCTGGAGCCGGCATTCACCGCCTTGATCGCGGCGAACGCCTCGTCCCAGGTCGCCGCGATGAGCTTGCCGTCACGCCGGATATAGGGGCGGTCGAGACGACGACGGACCAGACCGTCGACGGCATGGCGCGTCTTGTCCGACGCCCATTCCTCGTTCACCTCGTCATTCACCCGCGGCACGGCGCGCAGCACCTGGCGGCCACGGCTGTCGAGGCGGATATTGGTGCCCACCGCATCCATCACGTCGATGGCGAGCGTCTTGCGCAGCTCCCAGGGACGCGCCTCGAACGCATAGGGCTTCGACGTCAGCGCGCCGACCGGGCACAGGTCGACGACATTGCCCGAAAGCTCGCTGGTCACCGCCTGTTCCAGATAGGAGGTGATCTGCATGTCCTCGCCGCGATAAATCGCGCCGATCTCCTCCACGCCGGCCACTTCCTCGGCGAAGCGGACGCAGCGGGTGCACTGGATGCAACGGGTCATGATCGTCTTGACGATCGGGCCCATATACTTCTCGGTCACCGCCCGCTTGTTCTCGGTGTAGCGGCTATGGCCCTTGCCGTACGCGACCGACTGATCCTGCAGATCGCATTCGCCACCCTGATCGCAGATTGGGCAGTCGAGCGGATGGTTGATCAGCAGGAATTCCATCACGCCTTCGCGTGCGGCCTTCACCATCGGCGTGGTGGTGAAGATCTCCTGGTTGTCCGCGGCCGGCAGCGCGCAGGACGCCTGCGGCTTGGGCGGCCCCGGCTTCACCTCGACCAGACACATGCGGCAATTGCCCGCGATGGACAGCCGCTCATGATAGCAGAAGCGCGGGATTTCCTTGCCCGCGATCTCGCACGCCTGCAGGACGGTGGCGCCCTGCGGCACCTCGACCTCGACGCCGTCGACTTTGACCTTTGGCATTATTCGGCAGCTTCCATCATCGGCGCAAGGTCGCCCCCACGCTCACGGATACGGCGCTCCAGTTCGGGGCGGAAATGGCGGATCAGGCCCTGGATCGGCCACGCCGCGGCATCGCCCAGCGCGCAGATCGTATGGCCTTCCACCTGCTTGGTCACCTGGTGCAGCGTGTCGATCTCGGACACATCGGCATCGCCGGTGCGCAAACGCTCCATCACCCGCCACATCCAGCCGGTGCCCTCGCGGCACGGCGTGCACTGGCCGCAGCTTTCATGCTTGTAGAAATAGGACAGGCGGCTGATCGCGCGCACGATGTCGGTGGACTTGTCCATGACGATCACCGCCGCGGTACCCAGACCCGATCCGACCGCCTTCAGCCCGTCGAAATCCATCGGCCCATCGATGATCTCGCGCGCCGGCACCAGCGGCACCGACGATCCGCCGGGGATCACCGCCAGCAGATTGTCCCAGCCGCCGCGAATGCCGCCGCAATGCTTTTCGATCAGCTCGCGGAACGAGATCGACATGGCTTCCTCGACCACGCAGGGGCGATCGACATGGCCAGAGATCTGGAAGAGCTTGGTGCCCTTGTTGTTCTCGCGCCCGAAGGAGGAGAACCACTCGGCCCCGCGCCGCAGGATCGTCGGCGCGACCGCGATCGACTCGACGTTGTTGACCGTCGTCGGACAGCCATACAGCCCCGCACCCGCCGGGAAAGGCGGCTTCAGGCGCGGCTGGCCCTTCTTGCCCTCCAGCGACTCCAGCATCGCGGTTTCTTCGCCGCAGATATAGGCGCCGGCGCCGCGGTGCACGAACACGTCGAAGTCATAGCCCGAGCCGCAGGCGTTCTTGCCGACAAAGCCACGGTCATACGCCTCGGCGACGGCGGCGAACAGCGTCTCCGCCTCGCGGATATATTCGCCGCGGATGTAGATATAGGCCGCGCGCGCACGCATCGCATAGCCCGCGATCAGCGCACCCTCGATCAGCTTGTGCGGATCGTGGCGGATGATCTCGCGGTCCTTGCAGCTGCCCGGCTCGGACTCGTCGGCATTGATGACCAGGAAGCTGGGGCGGTCCGGCTTCGGTTCCTTGGGCATGAAGCTCCACTTCATGCCGGTCGGGAAGCCTGCCCCGCCGCGACCGCGCAGGCCCGACGCCTTGATCACGTCGATGATCGCGTCCTGCCCGCGGGCCATCAGATCCTTGGTATTGTCCCAGTCGCCGCGCATGATCGCCGCGTCGACGTTCCACGGCTGATAGCCGTAGAGATTGGTGAAGATGCGGTCCTTGTCGGCAAGCATCACGCCCACTCCCCGCGATAATCATGGTTCTCGCCGACCATCGCGGTCAGCGTCGTCGGGCCGCCGACCGGCTCCACCGTGTGGCGGCCGGGCTCCTGCGTACCCGTCTTCGGGCTTTCGCCACGCGCCAGCGCTTCCAGCAGCGCGGTCGTGCGGTCGTAGTCCAGATCCTCGTAATTGTCGTCGTTGATCTGGACCATCGGGGCCGACGCGCAATTGCCCAGGCACTCCACCTCGGTCAGCGTGAACATGCCGTCGGGCGTGGTGCGGCCCTTGATCAGCCCCTTGTTCTTGCATGCCGCCAGCACGTCGTCCGACCCGCGCAGCATGCACGGCGTCGTGCCGCACACCTGCACATGATAGCGGCCCACCGGCGCGAGGTTGAACATGGTGTAAAAGGTCGCGACCTCGTACACGCGCATATACGGCACGCCGATCGAACGCGCGACGAACTCGATCACCGGAACCGGCAACCAGCCCTGCGTGTTCGTCTCGGCACCCACCTGGCGCTGCGCCAGATCGAGAAACGGAATCGACGCCGACTGTTCGCGCCCCTTGGGGTAGCGCGACAGGATCTCGTTAGCCTTGCGCTGGTTCTCGTCCGACCAGGCGAAATTGCCCCAGCGTGCGCGGGTCTCGGCCTCGTCGGGGATCTGCGGTGCTTCAGCCATCAGCGGTCACATTCACCAAAAACGATATCCATCGCGCCCAGGATCGCGGTCGTATCCGCCAGCATGTGGCCCTTGGACATGAAGTCCATCGCCTGCAGGTGGCTGAACGCAGTCGGCCGGATCTTGCAGCGGTACGGCTTGTTGGTTCCGTCCGACACCAGATACACGCCGAACTCCCCCTTGGGGCTTTCCGTCGCGACGTACACTTCGCCCGCCGGGACGTGATAGCCCTCGGTATAGAGCTTGAAGTGGTGGATCAGCGCTTCCATCGAGCGCTTCATCTCGCCGCGCTTGGGCGGCACCACCTTGCGATCGGTCGCCGCGATCGGCCCTTCGGGCATGTCGTTCAGGCACTGCTTCATGATCCGCGCCGACTGGCGGACCTCTTCCACGCGCACCATGAACCGGTCGTAGCAATCGCCGCGCGTGCCCACCGGCACGTCGAACTCGACGCGGTCATAGGCATCATAGGGCTGCGACTTGCGCAGGTCCCACGGAATGCCCGCCGCACGGATCATCGGGCCAGAGAAGCCCCAGGCGATCGCGTCCTCGCGGCTGACCGTCGCGATGTCGACGTTGCGCTGCTTGAAGATGCGGTTGTCCGCGACCAGGCTGATCGCATCCTCGAACAGGCGCGGCAGGCGCGTATCGAGCCATTCGGCCAGATCGGCGAGCAGCTTGACCGGCAGGTCCTGATGCACGCCGCCGACGCGGAAATAATTGGCGTGCATGCGCGCGCCCGAAATCCGCTCGTAAAAGCCCATGCAGTCTTCGCGGATCTCGAACAGCCACAGGTTCGGCGTCATCGCGCCGACGTCCATGATATGGCTGCCCAGATTGAGCATATGGTTCTTGATGCGCGTCAGCTCGGCGCACAGCACGCGGATATATTGCGCGCGCAGCGGCACTTCGAGGTCGAGCAGCTTCTCGATCGCCAACACGAAGCTATGCTCCATGCACATAGGCGAGCAGTAATCGAGCCGGTCGAAATACGGGATCGCCTGAGCATAGGTCTTGTATTCGATCAGCTTCTCGGTGCCGCGGTGCAGCAGGCCGACATGCGGATCGATCCGCTCGACGATCTCACCGTCCAGCTCCATCACCAGCCGCAACACGCCGTGCGCGGCCGGATGCTGCGGGCCGAAGTTGATCGTGTAGTTCTGGATCGACACGTCGCCGACCGTGGGGTCGACGCCGTCCGTCTTGTGCATCAGTTCGTCGACATAGTCGCTCACTGGTTCTGTCCTCCGCCCTTGGCCGTCGGGACGTCCGACTCCTCGGGCTTATGCTCGGGCTTGTTGCCCGGATGCGGCTGCCCGGCACCCGTCTGCGCCGGACTTTCCGTCGTCTTGGTATCGCGGGCCTTGGGATCGGCATTGGGGGCCGGCGGGGCATCCGCCTTCTTCACCGCCTCGGCATTTGCCGGGGTCTGTGCGCCCTTGGCCTGGGGCTGCGTACCCTTCTCGTCGCCCGGCAGCACATATTCCGCGCCTTCCCATGGGCTCATGAAGTCGAAGGTGCGGAAATCCTGCGCCAGACTGACCGGCTCGTACACCACCCGCTTCTCCTCCTCGGAGTACCGGACCTCGGTATAGCCCGTCAGCGGGAAGTCCTTGCGCAGCGGATGGCCGCGGAAGCCATAGTCGGTCAGGATGCGGCGCAGGTCGGCATTGCCCTCGAACAGCACGCCGTACAGGTCATACACCTCGCGCTCCAGCCAGCCGGCAACCGGCCACAGCCCCGTCACCGACGGCACCGGCTTGGCGTCGTCGGTCGAGACATGGACGTGCAGGCGGTGGTTGCGGGTCAGCGACAACAGGCAATAGACCACCTCGAAACGCTCCGCGCGTTCGGGATAGTCGACGCCCGCGATTTCCATCAGCTGCTGATATTCCAGACCGCGCGTATCGCGCAGCGCCGCCAGCGCGTTGACCACGTTCACGCGGTCGACGACCAGCGCCACCTCGCCCGCATGGTCGCGCGCGTCCAGCAGCCACGGCCCGAGCGCGGCACGGGCCGCGTCGATCACGCCGTCATTGCTGGCGAAACGGGGTGCAGGCGCCCTCACCGTTCGATGCTCCCCGAACGGCGGATCTTCCGCTGCAACTGCATGATGCCATAGAGCAGCGCCTCTGCGGTCGGCGGGCACCCGGGGACGTAGATGTCCACCGGCACCACGCGGTCGCAGCCACGGACCACCGAATAGCTGTAATGGTAATAACCGCCGCCATTGGCGCAGCTACCCATCGAGATGACGTATTTCGGCTCCGACATCTGATCGTAGACGCGGCGGAGCGCCGGGGCCATCTTGTTGCACAGCGTGCCCGCGACGATCATCACGTCCGACTGACGCGGCGACGCGCGCGGCGCGGCACCGAACCGCTCCAGGTCGTAGCGCGGCATGTTGACGTGGATCATCTCGACCGCGCAGCAGGCGAGGCCGAACGTCATCCACCACAGCGAGCCCGTACGCGCCCACTGAAACAACTCCTCGGTCGAGGTGACCAGGAAACCCTTGTCGGTCAACTCACCGTTGAGGCTGTCGAAAAAGCCCTGATCGGGCGGGACGACGCCCTGCCCGCTGGCCGGAACCTTGAGTTCGACCGGACCGGAGTGAGGAATTACTCCCAATCCAACGCTCCCTTCTTCCATGCATATACAAGCCCGAGGCCGAGCTCGCCGATGAAGATCATCATCGAGATCCACGCGGTCCAGCCGAGGCTGAAAACGCTTACTGCCCAAGGATATAGGAACGCCGCCTCCAAATCGAAGATGATGAACAGGATGGCAACGAGATAAAAACGAACGTCGAACTGGGAGCGCGGGTCCTCGAATGCGGGGAAGCCGCATTCATACTCGGCGAGCTTCTGCTCATTCGGTTTGTGCGCGCCCGTCAGCCGGCCGACGACCATCGGCAGGAACACGAACGCACTCGACAGGACCAGGGCAACGCCCAGGAACAACAGGATCGGCAGATATTGCGACAGATCGACCAAGGCTTCTCTCGCGGGTGCGGAATGGATGAAGGCGCTTTAAGCCGATGCCACCCGAGGGGCAAGCGGCGGAGCCTGTGAGAATGAATCGCAACTTAACGGGTGGCTTAGCACCCTATTCCCTCTCCCCCTCGGGGAGCATCAGGTAAACAGCGCCCCACGCTGTTTAGTCGATGCCGGGAGCATGGACGACCTGATGCTGGAGGGGCCCATCGCGAAGCGATGGGAAGGTGAGGGGCCGCCAAGCAGCGCAGCACTGCTGGTCTACCCCCACCCCCCCCCAACGGGAAGAGGAAGGCCGCTCAGCGCAAAGCGTTCGCGACCAGCTTGTGCAGCCGCGAGTGCAGCGCCTCGTTGCCCGCCAGATACTCGCCGCGTTCGATCGAGCGATCGGTGCCGCGAAAGTCGGTGACGAAGCCGCCGGCTTCCTTGACCAGCAGCATGCCCGCCGCCCCGTCCCACGGCTTCAGCCCGGATTCCCAGAACCCGTCATACCGGCCCGCCGCCACCCAGGCGAGGTCGAGCGCGGCCGAACCGAACCGGCGAATGCCCGCCACTTCCGGTGCCACCGCACCGAAAATGCGGCTCCATTCGACGAAGTCGCCATGCCCCAGGAACGGAATGCCGGTCGCGATCAGCGCTTCGGACATGTCGCGGCGCGACGACACACGCAGGCGTCCGCCCTGCAACCACGCACCACGGCCCTTTTCCGCCCAGAAGCTTTCGTCGGTCAGCGGCTGGTAGATCAGGCCCGTCGTCACCTCGCGCTTGCCATTCGCCAGCGGCTCCTCGACCGCGATCGAAATGCAGAAATGCGGGATGCCGTGCAGGAAGTTGGAGGTGCCATCCAGCGGATCGACGATGAAGCGCGGCTTGGTCGGGTCGCCCGCGATCTCGCCGCCCTCTTCCATCAGGAAACCCCAGTCGGGCCGCGACTTGCGCAATTCCTCGAAGATGGTTTCCTCGGCACGCTTGTCAGCCATCGACACGAAGTCGGCAGGCCCCTTGCGGCTGACCTGCAGGTGCTGGACCTCGTTGAAGTCGCGACGCAGCCGCGGCGCGGCCTTGCGCACCGCACGCTCCATGATGGTGAGAAGACCGGAATGGGAGGGCATGGCTCTGTTCTTTCTCTCCGTTCACGATGGCGCGAGCGGAGCCTGTTCTTGTCGCCCCGGCCGCGTCGATGCAGCCGGGGCGAAGGGGTTTGGATCAATCCGCGCGGCGGACGTAGGTCTGCTCGTACACGTCGACCACGATGCGTGTGCCGGCCGCGATGTGCGGCGGCACCATCACGCGCACGCCATTGTCGAGCATCGCGGGCTTGTAGGACGACGAGGCCGTCTGCCCCTTCACCACCGCGTCCGCCTCGACGATGGTCGCCTCGATCGTGTCGGGCAACTGCACGCTGATCGGCTCTTCGTCATAGAGTTCCATCACCACGTCCATGCCGTCCTGCAGGAACGCGGCGGCATCGCCCAGCAGATCGCGCGGCAGCGAGACCTGGTCGTAGGTGTCCTTGTCCATGAAGACCAGGCTATCGCCGTCGGCAAACAGGAACTGGAAGTCCTTGGTGTCGAGGCGGACGCGCTCCACCGTCTCGGCCGAGCGGAAGCGGACATTGTTCTTGCGGCCGTCGCGCAGGTTTTTCAACTCGACCTGCATATAGGCGCCACCCTTGCCGGGCTGCGTATGCTGGATCTTCACCGCGCGCCAGATGCCGCCTTCATACTCGATGATGTTGCCGGGACGAATGTCCACGCCGCTGATCTTCATGGGGTTCAACCTGCTGGAAAGAGCGAAGGGCGTCGCTACGCCCGGTGTCGCGCGATCTAGCGATTGGCGTCCGGTTCGGCAAGCAGCGGGTATGGGTTGACGTTCGCGCCCTGCCACCAGCGCTCGCCCGGCGCCATCCGCTTGATCTCGAAATGCAGGTGGGGTGCGCCGGGATCGGCATTGCCCGTCGCCCCGACAAAGCCGATCGCCTCGCCGCCGCGTACCACCTGCCCTTCGTGCAATCCCGGCCGATATCCTGCCAGATGCGCGTAATAATAGACGGTGCCGCCGTCGGCGCTGCGCTGGTAGATGGTGTGCCCGCCGTCATGGCTGTCGAACAGCTTCTCGATGGTGCCCGGCGCGGTCGCGAGCACCGGCGTTCCCCTCGCCGCCATAATGTCGATGGCATGATGTTCGCGCGATCCACCGGCCCGCGCCTCGCCCCAATTGTCGCGCAGTGCCGCTATGGAGGCACCGCGCACCGGCACGCGCAAGCCCTTCGCCGCCACCTCGACTGCCGGGGCCGAAACCCGCGGGGTCGGCACAGGCGCCGGAGACGGCCCGAACGATAGCATCGACGCAAAGGCGCCAGCCACGAGCAGGATCAGCGCCAGAATACCCCAACCGAGCCGCGTCACCGCATCACGTCCGGCACATCACGCCAGCGCGCATTCTCATCATCCGCAACGATGGCGCCCAGGCCCGACACGGCACATCCGGATCAGCGCGTCCCTGTGTCGCCGCTCGCCGCCACATGAAGAGCCGTTGTCGGACCATGATGCGGCTGCGTACCATCATCGGCACGCGATTGTGCCGGCGCCGGCCCGGTCGCGACGGCTACTATCGCGGCGGCGATACCACCCGCCATCGCCATACCCAGCTTCCGCATCACACGCTCCACACACACATCGCCCAGATCGATGGGAAAACGCGGCGCCTGCTGCTTGTTTCCGATCCGCAATGAGTTCCGCGGCTTATCTGGCGTCCAGCACCTCGGAAAAGGCACGCACTGCCGCAGCCTCGTCGCCGTTCCACACCGCGCCACAGGTCGCGATGAAGTCGACACCCGCCCGGATCAGCGGCGCGGCGTTGTCCGGGGTGATTCCCCCGATCGCCACCGCCGGCAATTCGAACACCGTCGACCACCAGGATAGCAGCACCGGTTCCGCCTGATGCTTCACGGCCTTGGTCGTAGTCGGATAGAAGCTGCCGAACGCGACATAATCCGCACCGCGCTCGCCCGCCTCCATCGCCAGATGGCGGCTGTCATGACAGGTCACGCCGATCTGCACCGACGGCCCCAACACGTCGCGCGCCTCGCGCGGGTCGCCGTCATCCTGCCCCAGATGCACGCCGTCCGCCCCGAGCCGCTTGGCTAGGCTGATCGAATCGTTGACGATAAAGGCGACCTCGCGATCGGCGCACAGCCGCTGCAACGGCTCGGCCAGCTTGGCCGCGACATGCTGGTCCATGTCCTTGACCCGGAACTGGAACGCCGCCACCGGCCCGGCGTCCAGCGCGCGCGCCAGCCGGTCGGGAAAGTCGCCCCCCACCTCCAGCGGCGAGATCAGGTAGAGCTGGCACGGCGGGCGCCGCACGTCGCGCGTGAACGCGGCGGCGAAATCGGGGTCGAGCGGGCCAAGCGGATCGTCTTCAAGCGTCATGCCCCGCTCCTAGTCGCGCAACCGGCGCGCAACAACTCCCCTCCCGCAAGCGGGAGGGGAAGATGGCTCATGCCTCGCCCTTGTAGATCGCGACCAGCTTGTCGAGCATCGCCACCGCATCGGCCCGCGGCCGCTGGAAGGTGTTGCGCCCGATGATCGAACCATTGCCGCCACCGGCCAGAATATCGCGGGCATCCTGATAGACCGCGTCCGCGCCCTTGGCCGCGCCGCCCGAGAACACCACGATCCGGCGCCCGGCAAAGCTCGCCTGCACCACATGGCGCACGCGGTCCGCCTGGTTGGACCAGTCGGTGCCCTCATACACCTTTTGCGCCTCCGGCTGCTCGATATGGGCGGAGGGCAGCTTCACCTTGATGATGTGCGCACCCAGCAGCGCCGCCATGTGCGCGGCATAGGCCCCGACGTCGAGCGCCAGCTCACCGTCCTTGGACAGCTTGCCGCCGCGCGGATAGCTCCAGATCACGGTGGCGAGGCCCGCCTCCTTGGCCTGTGCCGACAGGATGGCGATCTGGTCCATCGCATCGAAGATGCCGTCCGACCCGGGATAGATGGTGAAGCCGATCGCCGCGCAGCCCAGCCGCACCGCGTCCTCGACGCTACCCGTCACCGCCTGGTTGATCGAGGTGGCCCAGCTGTTGGAGCTGTTGATCTTCAGGATGGTCGGGATCTGCCCGGCAAAGGTTTCCGCCCCCGCCTCCAGCATGCCCAGCGGCGCGGCATAGGCCGACAGGCCGGCATCGATCGCCAGCTGGAAATGGTAATGCGGATCGTAGGCGTCGGGGTTGACCGCAAAGGAGCGCGCCGGCCCATGCTCGAACCCCTGATCGACCGGCAGGATGATCAGCTTGCCGGTGCCGCCCAGCCGTCCCTGCATCAGGATGCGGGCCAGATTGGCCTTCACCGCCGGATTGGTGCCTTCGTACTTGTCCAATATGGCCTTGACGATCGGGGTCATCGAACTCTCCTGAGGAAGGTGACGTGAAAGGATCGGGTTCAGAGCATCAGCCAGCGCCGCAGCGCCTGGTCCACCTGCTCCATCCGCGTGGGCGAGGCATGGCCCAGCACCTTGACGATGCGCCCGCGCGGCACCGACAGGATCTTGTCGCACTGCACCTCGCACTCGACGGTGAGGCCGGTATGCTCGCGCGGGGAGAAGGCGACGCGGAACAGCGCCTCGCCCCCCACCACGCTGGTCATCGGGCACAGGGTGATGGTGTTGTGCGTCTCGTTGTACAGGTCGGACTGGACGACCAGGAACGGGCGGTGATCGCCGCCCTCCTCGCCGGTGCCTGCCAGCACGATCGCGCCGTGGCTGATCTTCATGCCGCGTCCTCGGCCGCCATCGCGTTCCACAGCGCGAAATCCTCGGCCTTGTCCCGCCGCGACGCGCGCTCGGACTGACGGCGTGCCTCCCGGCGATACGCTTCGTCGTGCAGGTCGACATAGCGCCGCACCGCCTCGCGCGCGATGTCGCTCTTGCTGCGCCCCTGCGTGCGCGCAACGGCCGCCAGCCGTTCTTCCAGTTCCGTATCCAACCGGACGCCGAGCATCCATCACTCTCCGTTTAACGCGTTTAACCTACGCCGCTTGGCCGTGCATTGCAATGCACCATGACGAAAAACGCCGCGGCGGCCCGTAAGCCCCCGCGGCGTCCGAATGTCTAACCTTTTGAGGGTGTTCAGGCGCGAAGCGCGGCCACCCCCGGCAGTTCGCGGCCTTCCATCCATTCCAGGAACGCACCGCCCGCGGTCGAGACGAAGGTGAACTTGTCCCCCACGCCCGCCTGGTTCAGCGCGGCCACCGTATCCCCGCCGCCGGCGACGGAGACGAGGCTGCCATCCTGCGTCAGCGCCGCGGCGGTCTTGGCCAGGCTGACGGTGGCGGTGTCGAAGGGCGGCGTTTCGAACGCACCCAGCGGCCCGTTCCACACCAGCGTCCGGCAATTCTTCAGCACGTCGCCCAGCGCTTCCACCGCGTTCGGCCCCAGGTCGAGGATCATCTCGTCCGCGGCCACTTCATGGACGTTCACCGTCCGCGTCGCGGGGTTCGGCTTGAATTCGGTGGCGACCACCACGTCGTACGGCAGGTGGACGGTGCAGTTCGCCCGGTCCGCCGCCTCCAGAATCTCTTCGGCCGTATCGGTCAGGTCGTGTTCGCACAGCGACTTGCCCACGTCGACGCCGCGCGCCGCCAGAAAGGTATTGGCCATGCCGCCACCGATGATCAGGTGATCGACCTTGCCGACCAGATGCTTCAGCACCGCCAGTTTGGTCGAAACCTTGGCCCCGCCGACCACCGCCGCCACCGGATGCTCGGGCGCGCCCAGCGCCTTTTCCAGCGCGTCGAGTTCGGCCTCCATCGCGCGACCCGCATAGGCGGGCAACACCCGCGCCAGCCCCTCGGTCGAAGCATGCGCCCGGTGCGCGGCGGAAAAGGCATCGTTGACGTACAGGTCGCCGAGCTTTGCGAACCGCTCGACCACCGCCGGATCGTTCTTTTCCTCGCCGCCGAAGAAACGGGTGTTCTCCAGGATCGCGATGTCGCCCGGCTGCATCGTGGCCACCGCCGCCTCGTCTCCTTCCCAGTCGATGTAGCGCACTTCGCGCCCCAGCACTGCGCCATAGGGCCGCGCCAGCATCGCCAGCGACATCTCCGGGTTCGGCACGCCCTTGGGCCGGCCGAAATGCGCCAGGATCAACACGATCGCGCCCTTGTCCGCCAGTTCGGTGACGGTCGCGATCGTTGCGCGCAGCCGGGTGTCGTCGGTCACCTGTCCGTCCGCCATCGGCACGTTCAGGTCCTCGCGCACCAGCACGCGCCTGCCGTGGAGTTCGCCGATATCGTCGAGCGTCTTGAATGCCTTGGTCATGCTTCCTCGATCCTGATCTGATCGCCGACAGCGATCGTTCCGCCCTCGATCACGCGCGCCAGCGCGCCGCCGCGCCAGTCCGGGGTCAACGCCGCCTCCAGCCCGGGCGCCACCGCCTCCATCCGGATGCACGGATCGCATTCCACCGTGATTTCCAGCAGCACCGGGCCGATGCGCAACCGCGTCCCCGGCACCTGCGGCAGGTCGAAATCATCGACCAGCAGGTTCGCACGCCGCTCCTGCCAGGGCAGGTCGGTGCCCAGCTCGGCCATCGCCGCCAGCCAGTCGCGCCGCTCGATCAGCGACACCTGCCGCCGGCCGCGGCCGCCGGGCTTTACCTGGCCCCGCCAATCGCCCTCGACCCCGCCATCCAGCGTCACCGCCGCGCTGGTCAGCACCTCCATCGGTGCCTTGGGGCGGGCACGCCGTGCGATGCCTGCAAGCGTACCCGTCATGCCCGCCCCATCCTTCCAATCACGCTCGGCTCAGAGGAACTTCGCCATGGCGGTCGCGGTGTCGACCATGCGGTTGGAGAAGCCCCATTCATTGTCGTACCAGCTGACCACGCGCACCAGCTTGCCGTCGATCACCGCCGTCTCCAGGCTGTCGACGGTCGAGGATTGCGGCGAGTGCATCAGGTCGATCGAGACCAGCGGCTCGTCCGAGAAGACCAGCACACCCTTCAGCGGGCCCTCGTCCGCGGCGGCCTTCAGGATCGCGTTCACCTCGTCCTTGGTGGTGTCGCGCTTGGGCGTGAAGGTCAGGTCGACCAGGCTGACATCGGGCACCGGCACGCGGATCGCCGAGCCGTCCAGCTTGCCCTTCAGCTCGGGCAGGACCTCGCCGACCGCGCGGGCGGCACCCGTGGTGGTCGGGATCATCGACATCGCCGCGGCGCGCGCGCGGCGCAGGTCCGGGTGGATCTGGTCGAGGATCTTCTGGTCGTTGGTATAGGCATGCACCGTGGTCATCAGGCCGCGCTCGATGCCGATCGCATCGTTCAGCACCTTGGCCACCGGTGCCAGGCAGTTGGTGGTGCACGACGCGTTCGACACGATCGTGTGACCGGCCTCCAGCTTGTCATGGTTCACGCCGTACACGACGGTCAGGTCCACGCCCTTGCCGGGTGCCGAGATCAGCACCTTCTTGGCGCCGGCATCCAGATGCTTCTGGCACGATGCCTTGTCCGTGAAGAAGCCGGTGCACTCCAGCACCAGGTCGACGCCCAGTTCCTTGTGCGGCAGGTTGGCCGGATCGCGCTCGGCGGTCACGCGGATGTGCTTGCCGTCGATCACGATGTCGTTGCCCTCGGCATGGACCTCGCCCGGATACTTGCCGTGCACGCTGTCGCGGCTGAACAGCCAGGCGTTCGACTTGGCGTCTGCCAGGTCGTTGATCGCGACCAGCTCCAGTTCGCCTGCGCCACGCTCCAGAATGGCGCGGGCGACCAGACGACCGATGCGGCCGAAGCCGTTGATTGCAACCTTGACCGTCATGCCAGCAATCTCCTACAAATGTCTGTCAAATCACCGGGAGCACCCCGGCGATCATCACGCCCGCCCGTCACGGTACATCGCTGCACTGCACGCGCTTAAGCGTTCGGCACTGCCTTTCGGAGCCGCGCCGCCTGCTGTCAACCGTTGCGCGGCCTTCGCCGGCAACATGGGCGGTGCACTGCTTCCCGCTTGCCGCAACCCCGGCCGCCGCCTAAGTCCGGATCATGCCAGAGCCGACCGCACCGCCCGCCACCGCCGTGGACCGTATCGACGCCGCCATCGCGCGCATCGAATCCGCGATCGAGGCGCGGCTGGACAGTGCTGCTGCGCTGGCCGAGCGCCACGCCGCGCTCAAGGAGCGCATGGCGGAGGCGGTGCACGCGCTCGATGAGGTCATTGCGCGCGGGGCGCAGAACTGATGGCACAGGTCACGCTCAGCATCGGCGGCCGCCCGCACACCGTGCAATGCCGCGATGGCGAAGAGGCGCGGCTGCGCACGCTGGGGCAGGTTCTCGATCAGCGCTGGACCGCGGCGCTGCGCGCTGCCGGCGGCCAGCACGGCGAACGCGCGATGCTGTTCGTCGCCCTGATGCTCGCCGACGACCTCGAAGCCGTCGAGCGCCAGCCCCCGGCGGGCGCCGCGATCAGCGAGGCGACGCTCGATCGCATCGCCGATCGGCTGGAAAGTCTCGCCAATGCCCTTGAGCAAACCGGTCCGAGCGCCTAAGTCCGTGTCCGGCGGGTTCTGCCCGGTACGAGCCTCAATCATCCCTGAGGCTATTCATCATCCAAGGGGGCTGTCCCTGCCCGGGCCCTGGCCCGACGCACATGGTCCCCACCTGACGTACTGGGCGTCAGTGGATATTCCGGCAAACGGCCATGGCGGTCCCGCCACCCGCCTTTCATGACCGATAAACGCGCCCTGCGCGCCCGCATGCGGGCGGTTCGCGACGGGCATGATCGCGTCCGTGCCCTGCCCGTTCCCGCCGCCTTTCTGGCGATGCTGCAAGGTGCCCGCACGATCGCCAGCTACATGCCGGTCGGCGCGGAGGCCGATCCCGCGCCCTTCACCGACGCGGCGCGCAAGGCCGGGCTCGCCGTGGCGCTGCCCCATGTCATCGATCGCGCCACGCCGCTGCGTTTCCTCAACTGGGACGGCATCGCGCCGCTCGTCACCGGCCCCTTCGGCCTGCGCCAGCCCTTGCCCGCAGCACCGCCCGCCACGCCGGATATCATCCTCACTCCCCTCGTCGCCTTTGACGCGCGGGGCAACCGGCTGGGCCAAGGCGCCGGCCACTATGACCGCGCCTTCGCCGAATTTCCCGATGCCCGCCGCATCGGCATCGCCTGGAGCGTGCAACAGGTCGATGCCCTCGCGCCCGACGCCTGGGACATCCCGCTGCACGCGATCGCCACCGAACTCGATTGGATCGTCCCATGAACCCCAGTTGGCGCAAACCCGCAGGCATGCTCCTGATCCTCGCGATCATCGCCGCCTGGGCGATCCTGATCACCAGCCTGTCCGCCACGGTCGGCCGCTGGCACTGGACGCTGCAATTGGTGTTTTATCTCGTCACCGGCATCGTCTGGATCACACCGATGAAGCCGCTCCTTCGCTGGATGGAAGGCGGGCGGCGATAGATTCTGGTTCACGCGAAGACGCGAAGAATGCGCGTCTGCCGAACCCTCCCGCGACGTCCACGACCGGAAGACAAGCAACGATCGATGCTCGATCCATGAGCCTTCGGCTCGCGCGTCCCTATGCGTCTCCACGTCTCCACGTCTCCACGCGAACAAAATCTTCTTCGCGCCTTCGCGCCTTCGCGCGAACAAAAATCAACAGGCGCCCGACCAAAGCCGCACCTAAGTTTTCAACATCACCGGGGAGAATAAAATCCTCGCATCCCACGAGGCGGTGGATACGCCGTCCCATGAAAGGGATGGCGCGAGTGACGGGGCTCGAACCCGCGACCTCCGGCGTGACAGGCCGGCGCTCTAACCAACTGAGCTACACCCGCTAAGCGTCCGATGTCGCACAAGCGCGAGATCGTGCGATCCACAGGGATTTCGACATTCCTTGACCACCGCCCCGAGAAGGGGAAATGGCGCGAGTGACGGGGCTCGAACCCGCGACCTCCGGCGTGACAGGCCGGCGCTCTAACCAACTGAGCTACACCCGCTGAAAGCGTCGAGGCGCGCCAACTAGGCGAGCACCCGACGGGTGTCAACGCCTCTTTTTCACGGCTCTTTCGCGGCCGGCTTGCGGCGGTCCTGCTGCTGCTGGACCAGCGTGCCGTGCTCGAACAGGAAACCGGCGATATCGGGCTTGCCCGCCGCCTTGATGACGGTCTGGATGATGATGAGCAGCGGCACCGCCAGCAGCGCGCCGATCGTGCCCCACACCCATCCCCAGAAGCTCAGCGAGATCAGGATCAGGATCGGATTGATCGTCAGCCGGTGGCCCACCACGAACGGCGTGATCGCGTTCGCCTCCACCAGGTGCATGCCGTACATGATCGCCGGCGGCACCAGCGCGGTCCAGATGTCGCCAAAGGTCATCAGCCCGCCCAGCGCCAGCAGGATCGCGCCGATCACCGGCCCGAAATAGGGGATGTAGTTCAACAGCGCGACGATGCCGCCCCACATCAGCGGATAGGGCATGCCGTAGAGCGCCAGCACCCCGGCCACCGCCCCGCCCAGCGCCAGGTTGATGATCGTGATCGTCCCCAGATAGGCCGACACGTCGTCCACCACGTCCTGGATCACCCGCGCCGTCGCCATCGCCCCATCGAAGCTCGTCCGCCCGGTGATCGTCTGCTGGCGCATCCGCGTCCACCCCGACAGGAAGAAGAACACCACCAGCACCCCGAACAGGAACTGCACGATCACCGTCGGCGCCGACGTCGCCGCCAGTTCCAGAATGGAAGACGGCGGCGCCACCGCCGGGGTCGAGGGCGATCGCACCGGCGTCGACGCCACCTGCCGCAGCGCGCGGTTCACATAGCGTTCCAGGTTGGAATACAGGTCGAGCAGCGGCGCCAGATTGTCCTGGATGCGCCCCAGCCGGCTCGGCAGCAGCCGGAAGAAGTCGGTCGCCGGCACCACGATCGCGGCCAGCGCGACATTGGCGACGATCAGGAAGATCAGCACGCACAGGATCGACGCCAGCGGCGACGGCACCCGCCGCCGCTCCAGCCATTCCAGAACCGGCACCAGCGCCACCGCGATCACCAGTGCGGTGGTCAGCGGCAGGAAGAACTCCGCCCCTTCCTTCAACGCAAAGGGCAGCGCCAGCACCAGCCCCACCCCCGCGGTCAGGGTCAGCGCGGCGAGCAGCCGGTCGCGCCGCATCGCGATCCGCACCGCATCCTCCGCGTCGACGCCGCTCGGAACGCCCAGGATACTGTCCCCCATGGGAAGCGTCGGGGGCGGCGCGGCATCCGCCGGCTGATCGGGATCGGTGTCTTGCATGATATCTGGTCTAGCGCCTTTCCTGGTCCAAGTAATCCCGGCTAGCGTACCGCCGATGCGTGAATATCTTCTGGTCCTGGACGAGGGCACCACCTCCACCCGCGCGATGCTGTTCACCGCCGAGGGCCGCTGCGTCGCCAGCGAGGCGTCGGCCCTGACCCAGCATTATTCCCGACCCGGCTGGGTCGAGCACGACGCCGCCGAAATCTGGCGCCGCTCGCTCAACGTCACCGCCGCGATGGTCGCGCAGGCCGGCGGGGCGGACCGGATCGCCGCGATCGGCATCGCCAACCAGCGCGAAACCGTGGTGTTCTGGGACAAGGCGACCGGCGAGCCGCTCGCCCCCGCCATCGTCTGGCAGGATCGCCGCACCGCCGCCGAATGCCGCCAGTTGCGCGAGCATGGCCACGAACCGCTCGTCCAGGCGCGCTCCGGCCTGATCCTCGATCCCTATTTCTCCGCCTCCAAGATCGGCTGGGCGCTGCGTCACTGGCCGCAACTGGCCGAAGCCGGCAACCGGCTGGCGATCGGCACCGTGGAAAGCTGGCTGGTCTGGAAACTGACCGGTGGCCTCCACATCACCGACGCCAGCAACGCCAGCCGCACCGCGCTGATGAACACCGCCCCCGGCGGCGGCTGGGACGACGACCTGGCAGCGTTGTTCGACGTGCCGCTGTCCGCGCTGCCCGAGATCACCGACTGCGCCGGCCGCTTCGGCACCACCAGCGCCTTTGGCGGCGCCATCCCGATCACCGGGCTTGCCGGCGACCAGCAGGCCGCCACCATCGGCCAGTCCTGCCTCAAGCCCGGCGAGACCAAGGCGACCTTCGGCACCGGTGCCTTCATCCTGTCGGTCACCGGCACCCGCGCCTGCACCTCCGGCCATCGCCTGCTATCCACCATCGCGTGGCAGGTCGGCGGCATGCGCACCTATGCGCTGGAAGGATCGGTGTTCGTCGCCGGCAGCCTGATCCAGTGGCTGCGCGATTCGCTCAGCCTGATCCGCGACGCCGCCGAAACCGACGCGCTCGCCCGCAGCGTGCCGGACAGCGCCGGTGTCTATCTCGTTCCCGCGCTCAGCGGCCTCGGCGCCCCCTGGTGGGAGCCGGACGCGCGCGCCGCCATTTCCGGGCTCAGCTTCGCCTCGAACAAGGCGCATGTCGTGCGTGCCGCGCTGGAGGCGATGGCGCATCAGGCGCACGACCTTAAAACCGCCTTCGCCGCCGACGGTCAGGACTGGCGCCGCCTGCGCATCGACGGGGGCATGGTCGCCAATGACTGGATGGCGCAGGATCTGGCCGACATGCTCGCGCTGGAGGTCGAACGGCCGCACTTTGCGGAGACGACCGCGCTTGGCGCCGCAATGCTCGCCGGCGTTGGCATCGGCCTGTTCAGTTCACTGGAGGAGGCCGCGGCGATGCGCGGAGCCACCACCGCCTTCCGCCCCTCGCTGGACGCGTCGACCCGCGCCGCGCGTCTTTCCGGCTGGGCGGACGCCGTTCGCCGTGTCACCGGCGCCTAGCCGCTACCAGGCGCGCGGCACGCTGCCCGTGCGCTCGGCCACCGCATTCTCGATCGCCTGCAACTGCGCACGGCTCAGCACGCCCGCGTCCATCAGGTGGCGCATCAGTTCGTCGGTCAGCGCCGCCAGAAAATGCAGCTCCGCACGTTCCGAACCCTGGTCATCGCTCGCACCGTCCATCACCGATCTCCCTGAAGTCCGCCGCCCAAGGCTAACGCGCTTGTACGCCAACACAAACACACAAAGCGTTAAGCGATTACTTCCAACATCATGTTGAAGATCGGGTTCGGCCGCACGGCACGATAATGCGCTTGCGCCGCCGCAGATACGGCGCGATACACCCATTCAGATTAGAAAGCATGGTATGGCGCACGACGCCGCCGCCATCGACCAGGAGAGTGTTCGATGACCACCACCGCCTCCCCCATCCGCACCGAACGACATGACGACATCCTCGTCATCGTCTCCGACAACCCACCGGTGAACGCGCTGGGCGCCGCTGTCCGACAGGGGCTGGAGGCGGCGGTGAAGCAGGGTGTCGCCGATGCGTCGATCACCGCGATGGTGATCCGCTGCGACGGCCGCACCTTCTTTGCCGGCGCCGACATCACCGAATTCGGCAAGCCGATGCAGGCACCGCTGCTCCCCATGCTGGTCGACATGATCGAGGCGTCGGACAAGCCGATCGTCGCCGCGATCCACGGCACCGCTCTGGGCGGCGGGTGCGAGGTGGCGCTTGCCTGCCACTATCGCGTCGCCGCGCCCTCCGCCAAGCTCGGCACGCCCGAGGTGAAGCTGGGCCTGCTCCCCGGTGCCGGCGGCACGCAGCGCCTGCCCCGGGTCGCGGGCATTCCGCTGGCCCTGGAAATGACGGCCAAGGGCGATCCGGTTTCCGCGCGCACCGCGCTCGATGCCGGCCTGATCGACCGCATCGTCGGCGAGGACAGCCTGGCCGAAGACGCGCTCGCCTTCGCCCGGGAGATCAGGGCCAAGCGCCCCATTCCCCGCGCGTCGCAGCGTGCGCTTGCCCCCGACCCGGACGCCGTCGCCGCCTTCACCAAGGCCAATGCCCGCCGCTTCCGCGGTTTCGAGGCGCCGGCCGCCAACATCGCCTGCGTCGTCAAGGCCAGCGAGACCGGCTACCCGGAGGGCGTCGCGTTCGAGCGTTCCGAATTCATGCGCCTGATGACGGGCAACCAGTCCGCCGCGCAGCGCCATCTGTTCTTCGCCGAGCGACAGGCCGCCCGCATCGACGACGTGCCCGCCGAAACCGCGCTCCGCCCCGTGGATCATGTCGGCATCATCGGTGCCGGCACGATGGGCGGCGGCATCGCCATGAATTTCCTGTCCGCCGGCCTGCCCGTCACCATCGTGGAAACCAGTGCCGAGGCGCTCGACCGCGGCGTTGCCGTTATCCGCCGCAATTACGAGGCGACCGCGGCCAAGGGCCGGATGACGCCCGAACAGGTCGAACGCGCCATGGCGCTGCTGACCCCGACCCTCGAATTCGACGCGCTCGGCACCCCCGATCTCGTCATCGAGGCCGTCTATGAGAATATGGAGGTGAAGCAGGATATCTTCACCCGCCTCGATGCCATCGCCAAGCCCGGCGCGATCCTGGCGTCGAACACCTCCTATCTCGATATCGACGCCATCGCCGCCTGCACCGCCCGGCCGCAGGACGTGGTGGGCATGCATTTCTTCTCCCCCGCCAACGTCATGAAATTGCTGGAAGTGGTCCGGGGCGCAAAGACGGCGGGCGACGTCCTCGCCACCGTCATGGCGCTTGCCAAGAAGATCCGGAAGGTCGCGGTGGTCGCCGGCGTCACCTATGGCTTTATCGGCAACCGTATGCTGATACCGCGCCAGACCGAGGCCAACGCCCTCCTGCTCGAAGGCGCCAGCCCCGAACAGATCGACCGCGTCCATGTCGAATTCGGCATGCCGATGGGCCCGTTCCAGATGGCCGACCTCGCCGGCGTCGACATCGGCTGGCACCGCGATCCGGCCCGCATCGAAAGCGTCCGCGACCAGCTCGCCGTGGAAGGGCGCTGGGGCCAGAAGAAACAGGCCGGCTTCTACGATTATGACGAGAAGCGCACGCCCCGGTCCAGCCCGCGCGTCGCCGAGATCCTCGACGAATGGCGCCTGAAGACGCAAACCCCGCAACGCCAGATCAGCGACGAGGAAATCGTCGAGCGCACCCTCTACACCATGGTCAACGAGGGCGCACTGATCCTGGAGGAAGGCAAGGCGCAGCGCGCGTCCGACATCGATGTGGTGTGGATCTACGGCTATGGCTGGCCGGTCTATCGCGGGGGCCCGATGTTCTGGGCAAAGGCCGAGGGCTATGACAAGATCGTCGCCGGCCTCGACAAGCACGGCTTTCCCGTCGCGAACAGCTTGCGCCAGGGCAGCATCAAATGAGCGACCTCGCCACCTTTCGCGCCGAAACCCGCGCTTGGCTGGAGGAAAACTGCCCGCCCGAAATGCGCGAGCCGGTCCGCTCCGACGCGGACATCTGCTGGGGCGGCCGCCGTTTCCAGCCCTCCTCGCCGGCGCAGAAGGATTGGCTCGACCGCATGGCGGCGCGCGGCTGGACAGTGCCCGACTGGCCGCGCGCTTACGGCGGCGGCGGCCTGTCGCCGGCAGAGGCCAAGATCCTGCGGGAGGAGATGCGCACGCTTGGCGCCCGCTCCCCGCTTTATTCCTTCGGCATCTCGATGCTCGGCCCCGCGCTGCTCGAATACGGCACCGAGGAACAGAAGCTCGACCACCTGCCAAAGATCGCGCGCGGTGAAATCCGCTGGTGCCAGGGCTATTCCGAACCCAATGCCGGCTCCGACCTCGCCTCGCTCGCCACTTGGGCGGAGGATGCCGGCGATCATTATGTCGTCTCGGGGCAAAAGGTCTGGACGTCCTACGCCGACAAGGCCGACTGGATCTTCTGTCTCGTCCGCACCGCGAAGGAGAGCAAGCAGGGCGGGATCAGCTTCGTCCTGTTCGACATGGCATCCCCCGGCGTCTCGACCCGGCCGATCCTGCTGATCAGCGGCTATTCGCCCTTTTGCGAAACATTTTTCGATGGCGTGAAGGTCCCCAAGGCCAACCGCGTCCACCACGAGAACAAGGGTTGGGACGTCGCCAAATATCTGCTCGGCCATGAGCGCGAGATGATCTCGGGCATGGGGCTGGGCGCGCGCGGCGAGACCGCGCTGATCGACGGCGCGCTGAAGGCGATCGGCCGGGACGAAGCGGGTCGCCTTGCCGATCCGCTGCTCCGCGGCCAGATCGCACTGTTCGACATTCGCGCCCGCGCCTTTGCCGCCATGAGCGAGCGGTTCATGGACGAGCTGAAGGCCGGCCAGGCGCATCCGGCGCAACCATCGATGATGAAATATTACGGCACCGAGCTGAACAAGGCGCGCCACGAACTCGTCATGGCAGCAGGCGGATCGGCCGCGCTGGAATGGGAGAGCGAACGCTCGCACGGCGGCGCGAAGCCCCGCGCCTGGCTGCGCACCAAGGCCAATTCGATCGAGGGCGGCACCAGCGAGATCCAGCTCAACATCATCGCCAAGCGCATCCTCGACCTGCCCGGCGCCTGAGGAGTTTACCCCCATGCCCCTGTTCCTGAACGAAGAACAGTCGATGCTGCGCGACACCGCGCGCGACTTCATCGGCGATGCCGCGCCGCCGTCGCATCTGCGCGGCTTGCGCGATGCCAACGACCCGACCGGCTTCTCGCGCGACCTTTGGAAGCAGTTCGCCGAGCTGGGCTTTACCGGCATCCTCATTCCCGAGGCACAAGGTGGCCTCGGCCTCGGCCATGTCGAGGCGGGGGTGGTGCTGGAGGAGATCGGCCGCAACCTTTCTCCGTCCCCGTTCCTGTCCACCGCAGTAGCGGCCGTCGCCGCGTTGAGCGATACGCCTCATGCCGCAAACGTCTTTCCCGGCATCGTCTCGGGCGACACTGTCGCCGCGCTCGCCATCGACGAAGGGCCCAAGCATCGCGATCATATCGCCCTGCGCGCCGAACGCGCGGGCAATGGCTTTCGCCTGTCGGGTACCAAGCGCTTCGTCACGCACGGTCACATCGCCGACCTGATCCTCGTCGCCGCCCGCACCGCAGGCGCACCCGGCGAACAGGCGGGCCTCACCCTCTTCCTGCTCGATCGCGACCGTGCCGGTCTGTCCGCGGACGCCCACCGGCTCGCCGATGCCGGCCTTGCCGCCGATCTCGTCTTCGACGGCGTGGAGGTCGACGCCGATGCCGTCGTCGGAGAGGTCGATGCCGGCGCCGTCCCCCTCGCCCGCCTGCTCGCCGCCGGCCGTACCGGCGCCGCGGCGGAGCTGCTGGGCGTCGGCGCCGGCGCGATGGACCGCACGGTCGGCTATCTCAAGGAACGCCGCCAGTTCGGCCAACCGATCGGCAGCTTCCAGGCACTGCAACACCGCGCCGCGCACCTGTATAGCGAGATGGAGGTGGCGCGCGCCGCGGTGCTGAAGGCGCAGCAACTGCTCGACGCGGGCGATGCGGCAGCGGACGAAGCGGTGTCGGTCGCCAAGGCGATGTCCGGCCTCGCCGCCACGCTCGCCGTACAGGAGGGCATCCAGATGCACGGCGGCATCGGCATGACGGACGAATATGACATCGGCTTCTTCATGAAGCGCGCGCGCGTTCTCGCGGAGTTCTTCGGCGATGCCAATTATCATGCCGACCGGCTGGCCGTCGCATCGGGCTATTGACGTCTACGGAAAGCACGCCATCACGGTCGGTGATGGATGATACCACCGATCCCCGCCGCCTTGCGCAAGACCTAGTCGACCTGCTCGACGTCGAGGAACTGGATACCGACCTCTATCGCGGCCGTCGCCAGCCCGGCGGGGTCGGCCGCGTCTTTGGCGGACAGGTCATCGCGCAGGCCTTGCAGGCGGCACAGCGCGCCACCGACGCGCCCAAGGTCGCCCATTCGCTCCACGCCTATTTCATGCGGCCCGGCGACGAGGATTTCCCGATCATCTACCGCGTCGTCCGCGATTTCGAGGGGCGCAGCTTCGCCACCCGCCGGGTGATCGCCATGCAGCGCGGCCGGCCGATCCTCAACATGGCATGCTCGTTCCAGATGCCCGAGGACGGCCTGGTGCATCAGGACATGATGCCCGAGGTGCCGCCCCCGGAATCCCTGCGCAGCGAGGCGGAACTGCGCCGCGACACCGCCGACGCCATTCCCGAAAAGCTCCGCCGCCTGCTGCTGCGCGAACGCCCGATAGAGATGCGCCCGGTCTATCCGCACGACTGGATGTCGCCGGAAAAGCATGCCCCCAGACAGGCCATCTGGTTCCGCCTCGTCGCGCCCATCGACGCCGACGACGCGATGCACCGCGCGATCCTCGCCTATGCGTCGGACATGGCGCTGCTCGGCACCGCCATGCTGCCCCACGGTGTCCACTGGCTGACGCCCTCGATCCAGACCGCCAGCCTCGACCATGCGCTGTGGCTGCACGAGCCGTTCCGGGCCGACGAATGGCTGCTCTATGTCACTGACAGCCCCTGGGCTGGCCACGCACGCGGTTTCAACCGCGGCACCATCTTTGCCGCCGACGGTCGCCTCGTCGCCAGCGTCGCGCAGGAAGGCCTGATCCGTCAGCGCACCTGACGCGCCCCTTGCTCTGCCCACAATCCTTTGCTACCCGCCCCGCCACAACATCAAGAGTCGGGCCGACGCCCGGCACCAACCTGCTCCCGGGCAAGGTGGTGCCCCCATCCGCGGATGGGGGGATGTGGCCGACTGGCAAACCTCGGGCCCTTCCCATTGCGTCGTTCCGTCTCTGCAAGACAGGAACCCTACGCGTGCCCCACACTGCCCAGCAATTCGCGAGCGACAATTACGCCGGCATCTGTCCGGAGGCTTGGGATGCGATGGCGCAGGCGAACCGCGGCCATGCCCCCGCCTATGGCGACGATCCCTGGACGGATGCCGCTGCCGATGCGTTCCGTCGCCTGTTCGACACCGATTGCGAGGTCTTCTTCGCCTTCAACGGCACCGCCGCCAATTCGCTGGCGCTCGCCGCGCTCTGCCAGTCCTATCACAGCGTCATCTGCTCCTCGTCCGCCCATGTCGAAACCGACGAGTGCGGCGCGCCCGAATTCTTCTCCAACGGCTCCAAGCTGCTCGTCGCGCAGACCGCCGACGGCAAGCTGACGCCTCAGGCGGTGCGTGCGCTCGCCACCAGCCGCTCCGACATCCACTTTCCCAAGACGCGCGCCGTCACCATCACCCAGCCGACCGAGACCGGCCAGGTCTACACCATCGCCGAGATCGAGGCGCTGTCCGCCACCTGCCGCGAATTGGGCCTGCGCCTTCACATGGACGGCGCCCGCTTCGCCAACGCCTGCGCCACGCTCGGTTGCTCGCCCGCGGCGATGACATGGCAGGCCGGGGTCGACGTGCTGTGCTTCGGCGGCACCAAGAACGGCATGGGCGTGGGCGAGGCGATCCTGTTCTTCGATCGCGCGCTGGCGCAGGATTTCGATTATCGCTGCAAGCAGGCGGGCCAGCTTGCGTCCAAGATGCGCTTCCTCGCCGCCCCCTGGGTCGGCCTGCTCGACAGCGGTGCCTGGGTCCGCAATGCCGCCCACGCCAATGCCTGCGCGCAGCGCGTGGCACAGCGGGTTGCCGACCTGCCCGGCATCGGGCTGATGTTCCCGGTGGAGGCGAACGCGGTGTTCCTCCAGGCGCCCGAATCCGTGCTCGCGGGCCTGCGGGAGCGGGGATGGCGCTTCTACACCTTTATCGGCGGCGGCGCCCGGTTCATGTTCGCCTGGGATGCCGATCCGGACCGGGTGGAGGCGCTGATCGCCGACATTCGCGCCGCCGCCCTGGCGGAGGACCTCGTTCCCGCTTGATCTCAGCGGGTGGCGAACGCCGCCGTGTCCGCCAGCATCGCGCGCGCCGCATGGGTCGCGGCGCGCGTGTCGTTGGCCAGTTTCTTCACCTCGCCGGCGACGATGCCGAAGCCGCGCCCGGCGTCACCGGCCCGCGCCGCCTCGATCGTCGCGTTCAGGGCCAGCATGTTGGTCTGGCTGGCGATGCCAGCGATGCTGTCCACCACGCGGGTCAGCTCGTCCAGCACATGCTCCACGTCCGCGCGGCGCGCATCCGCCTCGCCCCGGAACCGCTGGCTCTCGTCCAGCCGCGCCGCCACCTCCTGCTCCAGCTTGACCTGTGCGGAGATATCGGTGGCGAACTTCACCACCTTCCACGGCTGACGGTCCGCATCCAGGATCGGGGTGTAGGTCGCCTGGATCCAGATCGGCCGGCCGTCCGCGCCGCGCCGCTGGAACCGGCCGGACGCGAAATGCCCCTTGCCCAGCGCCTGCCAGAAATCATGATATTCCAGCGAGGCGCCATAGCCGCTGTCGCAGAACAGGCGGTGATGCTGCCCCACCAGTTGTTCGACGCCATATCCGAACAGGTCGGAGAAGATCGCGTTGGCGTGCAGAATGCGGCCGGTCAGGTCGAACTCGATCACCGCCTGCGACCGGTCGATGGCGCTCAACATGCCCTCGGCCGCGGCGGCGGCGCGGCGCTGCCCGGTCACGTCGGTGGCGATCTTCAGCACCTTTTGCGGCACCCCTGCGGCGTCGCAGATCGGGTTGTACGTCGCCTCCACCCACAAGGCGCGACCGTCCCGCCCCAGCCGGCGATGCTGCCCGGCCTGAAAGCACCCCTTTGCCAGCGCGCGCCAGAATGCGTCATATTCGGGGGAGGCGGCGAAATCGGGCGGACAGAACAGCCGGTGATGCTGGCCGACGATCTCGGCCAGCCGATACCCCGTCGCCTTCAGGAAATTGGCGTTCGCCCATGCCACACGGCCATCCAGCTCGAACTCCACCAGCAACTGCGACCGATCGATCGCCGTCCACAAGGCGCCTTCCCGCAATGCGCTGCTGGTAATCTCGTCGGAAAGCCGTTGTGCCATGGTCCCCGTCTGCACCGGATACCGCTAAGCCAATCTTAACCCGGCAACTATTCCACCAAACATGGATCGATGTCGGACCATGCCGGTGCCGTGCTCACGCCCCCGCGCGCGTCGCGAAATGCCACGCCGCCGCCGCCAGCATCGGCAGGCGTGCCACCGTCTGCTCGGCCTGCGCGCTCGATGCGTTGCCATCGATCATCCGCCGCTTGATCCCCTGCACGATGCCCACCAGCCGGAACAGGTTATAGGCAAAATACCAGTCGAGCTGCGGCACCCCGTCCCGCCCCGTCGCCGCGCAGTAGCGCGCCACCGCCTCCTCCATCGTCGGAATGCCTGTCTGCGCGCCCGTCATCCCGGCGATCCCCGCCCGCCCGTCCGGCGGCGTCTGCCAGTTCATCAACAGGTAGGAGAAGTCGGCCAGCGGATCGCCCAGCGTCGACAATTCCCAATCCAGCACCGCCCGCACCTCCGCCCCGTCGGGCGCGAAGATCAGGTTGTCGATCCGGTAGTCGCCGTGCACGATCGACACCCCCGTCTGCGGCGGCAGGGTGCGCGGCAACCAGTCGATCAGCCGGTCCACCGCCTCGATCCGATCGGTTTCCGCCGCGCGGTATTGCTTGGTCCAGCGCGCGACCTGGCGTTCGAAATAATTGCCCGCCCGGCCATAATCGCCAAGGCCCACCGCCGCCGGATCGATCCGGTGCAGCGCAGCCAGCGTATCGATCATCGCCTCGTAATGCGCCCGGCGCGCCTCGGCCGCCATGCCGGGCAGCGCGCCGTCCCACAAGGTCCGCCCCTCGACCAGCGCCATCACGTAGAAGGGCGCGCCGATCACTGCCCCGTCCTCGCACAGCCCCAGCGGTTGCGGCACCGGAAAGCCGGTCGGATGCAGCGCCGCGATCACCCGGTATTCGCGGTCGACCGCATGTGCGGACGGCAGGATCGGCCCGAACGGCTTGCGGCGCAGCACATAGGCGCCGCCCGGCGTATCCAGCCGATAGGTCGGGTTGGACTGCCCGCCCGAAAACTTGGCATAGGACAAGGGGCCGGCATAGCCCGGAACGTGGCCCGCCATCCACGCCTCCAGCCGGTCCAGGTCCAGCCGGTCGCGCTCGCCCACCGCCGCCGTGGCGTTCACCGCGGCGCCTCGTACTTGCCCAGTTCGGCCTTGGCGATGGCACGCGCATGCACCTCGTCCGGCCCGTCCGCGAAGCGCAGCGTGCGCACCGCCGCCCAGTCATGCGCCAATGAAAAGTCGCTGGAGACACCCGCTCCGCCATGCGCCTGGATGGCATCGTCCAGGATCTGCAGCGCCATGGTCGGCGCCTGCACCTTGATCATCGCGATCTCCAGCTGCGCCGCCTTGTTGCCCGCCTTGTCCATTACGTCCGCCGCCTTCAGGCAGAGCAGCCGGGTCATCTCGATGTCGATCCGCGCCCGCGCGATCCGCTGCTCCCACACACTGTGGTCGGCGATCCGCTTGCCGAACGCGACGCGGTTCAGCAGTCGCCTCGCCATCGCCTCGATCCCTGCCTCCGCCACGCCGATCGTGCGCATGCAGTGATGGATGCGCCCCGGCCCCAGCCGCCCCTGCGCGATCTCGAACCCCCGCCCCTCGCCCAGCAGCATGTCGGCGGCCGGGATGCGCACATTCTCCAGCACCACCTCGCCATGCCCGTGCGGCGCATGGTCATAGCCATAGACGGACAGCATCCGCTCGATCCGCACGCCGGGCGCGTTCATGTCCAGGATCATCATCGATTGCTGCTGGTGGCGCGGGCCGTCGGTCCCGGTCTTGCCCATCACGATCGCCACCTTGCAGCGCGGATCGCCCACCCCGCTTGACCACCATTTGCGTCCGTTGACGACATAATCGTCGCCGTCGCGCACGATCCGCGTCTCGATATTGGTCGCGTCGGACGATGCCACCGCCGGCTCGGTCATCAGAAAGGCGGAGCGGATCGCCCCGTCCATCAGCGGCCTCAGCCACCGGTCCTTCTGCGCGCGCGTGCCGTATCGGTGGAACACCTCCATATTGCCCGTGTCCGGCGCCGAGCAGTTGAAACATTCGGGCGCCCAGCCGATCCGCCCCATTTCCTCCGCGCACAGCGCATATTGCAAGTTGGTGAGTTGCTCGCCTTCGAAGGTGAAGCTGTCGTCCACCGGCGCGCGCCCCGACCCCGGCGGCATGAACAGGTTCCACAGGCCTTCCGCCCGCGCCAGCGCCTTCACCTCCTCGATGACGGGCAGGATCTTCCACCGCTCGCCGTCATGCGCCTGCGCATCGTAGAGCGGCTGGCGCGGGCGGATCTCACGATCGATAAAGTCACGGACGCGGTCGCGCATACGTGTCTCGCGGTCGGTCAGGGTGAAATCCACCGTCGCTCTCCTGTTCGCTGTTTGGCGAACTTCTATGCCATACCCGATATTCGGTAAAGTGGCGAAGCCGTACCGGACAAAGCCCGGTTCCGCGCCCAAACCCCATACTCGAAAAAAGGCTGTCGCTTGCGACTTCCGGTGGTAGCATGCCCGCCATGCAGGACGGCACGGACGCGACGAAGACGGAACAGGGCACCCGGCGTTTCCGGCAGAAGCGCGACGCGATCCTCGCCGCCGCCGCCGATGCGATCAACGAGCAATCGGCCAAGGGCATGACCTTTGCCGATGTCGCGCGCCGCGTCGGCCTCAACACCACCAGCGTCACCTATTATTTCAAGCGCAAGGAGGATCTTGCCGCCGCCGCGTTCGAATATACGCTGGACCGGCTGATGGAGATGCTGACCACGGCGCTGGCCGAACCCACGCCCCAGGCGCGGGTCGCCCGCTACGTGGCGCTCAACATGAACCGCCTCGCCCGGATCGAGCGGGGGGAGGAAACCGCCTTCGCCGTGCTGTCCGATCTGCGCGCCATGGAGGAACCCGCGCGCAGCACGCTGATGGCCGGCTGGCAAAAGGTCTTTCGCGCGACCCGCGCGCTTTGGGGACCGGCGCCCAGCCGCGCGCATACTGATCTATACGGCGCGCGTGCCCATGTGCTGCTCGAAAACACCTTCTGGCTGCCCCTGTGGCTGCCCCGCTACGAACCCGACCAATATGACCGGGTGGAGGCACGGCTGTTCGATGTCCTCGCGCACGGCATCGCGGTCGCCGGGGCGGACTGGTCGCCCGCCCCGATCGACCTGTCGGGGCCGGAGGGAGAGCCCGGTCGCGCCGCCTTCCTGTTCGCGGCCACCCGCCTCATCAACCAGCTTGGCTATCGCGGTGCCAGCGTGCAGCGCATCGCCGCCGAGCTGAACGTCACCAAGGGCAGTTTCTACCACCATCTCGATGCCAAGGACGATCTGGTCATTGCCTGCTACCGGCGCAGCTTCGATACGATCACCGCGGCGCAGAGCCGCGCCGACGCCGCAGGCGGCAGCCAATGGCACCGGTTGTCCAGCGCCACCGCGACGCTGCTCGACCTGCAGTTCGCGGAACGCAGTCCGCTGCTCCGCACCACGGCCCTGTCCGGCCTGCCGCACGATGTCCGCGACGCCATGGTCGAACGCTCCAACCGCATCGCGCGCCGCTATGCGGGCACGATCATGGACGGCATCGCCGAAGGATCGATCCGCGCCGTCGACGCGCTGATCGCCGCACAGACGCTGATGGCGATCCAGAATGCCGCGTTCGACATGCGCAAATGGGCCTCCACCATGCCGCGCGAGCGCGCCATCGCGATGTATGCCTCCACCATCCTTTACGGCCTGTTCGACGACCGCATGGCCGGCTGACCCGCTGGCGACAATTTGCGACAACTGATGCCGCGCACGACATATCGCTGCGACAGGCGGCGTCCAGAAAGGCGTTCATCGGGCATCACGCTCGCCCAGTTACAGGACACCCCATGCGCGCCACCCTGACCGCCCTCACGCTCGCCGCCACGCTGCTCGCCGGCGCGGCCTCCGCCCAGACCGCCCCCCGCAATCCCTTCGGCGTCACCCCCTCCGCCGACGGCTCGATCGCCCGCACCGCCGTCGCCGCGGAAGCCGACCGCCGCTTCACCGCCCTCGACACCAACCGCGACGGCAGCGTCACGCCCGACGAGATGCGCGCCGCGCGCGAGCGGATGCGCGGTGCGCCCCGTCCCGATGGCGCGCCGCCGCGGGCGAACGCGGCCGCCCGCCCCGACCGGCCGCCGCTGACCGCACAAGCCTTCCGCGACCGCATGCTACAACGCTTCGACCGCGCGGATGCGAACCATGACGGCCGCCTCGACGCCACCGAGCTACAGGCGATGCGCGACCATCGCCACGATCACCGCCGCGGCGGCCCTGGAGGCGGTCCTGCCGGTGGTCCGCCTGCGCAAGAGGACTGAAGCACGAGGGCGCCCGACCTGACACCTCCCGCCGTTCGTGCTGAGCCCTTCGACTGGCCGGCAAGCCAGCCGCTCAGGATAAACTTCAGCGTTTTGCGCTGAAGTCGAAGCACAGCCACCCGCCTCCGATCTTACTCATGCCGAACGGGTCAGGTTCAAAGCCATGCCGACCCCACCAATCGAAAAGGCCCGCCTGTCAGAAGGGGATGGCCATGCTACAGCCCGACATCATGACCGATACGCCGCACCTGCTGCTCGTCGACGACGAACGCTCGATCCGCGAACCGCTTGCCGTTTACCTCACCAAACAGGGGTTTCGCGTGACCCAGGCGGGCGACGCGGAAAGCGCACGCACCCGCCTCGCCGCCTATGCGATCGATCTCGTCATTCTCGACATCATGATGCCCGGCGAGGATGGGCTCTCCCTGTGCCGCCACATCGCCGCGACCAGCGACGTGCCCGTCATCCTGCTCACCGCCCGGTCGGAGGAGACCGACCGCATCGTCGGGCTGGAAATGGGCGCCGACGATTATGTGGTGAAGCCCTTTTCGCCGCGCGAACTGTCCGCCCGCGTCAAGGTCGTACTGCGCCGGACCCAGTCCGGCGGCACCCGCCAGCACGCGCCCGAAAGCGGTTCCTACGCCTTTGCCGGCTGGGTGCTGAAATCGGGCGAGCGCACGTTGGTCGATCGCGAGGGCGTCTCGGTCCCCCTTTCCACCGGCGAATACAACCTCCTCCTCGCGCTCGTCACCCGCCCCCGCCAGGTGCTGACCCGCGACCAGTTGCTCGACCTGACGCAAGGACGCGAGGCCGCCGCCTTCGACCGCGCGATCGACAATCAGGTCAGCCGCCTGCGCCGCAAGATCGAGCATGATCCCAAGGCGCCCGACATCATCAAGACGGTCTGGGGCGGCGGCTACACGCTGGCCGCAGAGGTCACCCGCCTGTGAGCATGCCGGCATGATGCGCATCTGGCCGCGCAGCCTTGCCGGGCAGATGGCGCTGCTCGTCGCGATCGGGCTGTTCGTCGCGCAGGCGATCAATTTCGGCCTGTTGCTGCGCGAGCGCCGCTCCCTGCTGCTCGAACAGGTCACCGGCCCCGCCATCGCCCGCCTGAATGACGCGATCGAGCGCACCGCGAACGGGCGTGGCCCCGTCGCCGATCGCGGTCGCGTCCGCCGCATGGCGTTCAATCCGATCGGCCCGGCGATGGCGCCCGAACCGACGGTGGAGGCGGCGATCCGCGCCGGACTGGCGGAGGCCGGGCACACGCCGCTGCGCATCGTCACCGGCGTACGCCCGCCCCGTCCCGAAGTGGAGAACCGCCGGGGCCAGCCGCCGCGACGCTGGCGGGCCGAGCTGGTCATCGCGGTGGAACAGCCCGGTCGCGGCTGGCTCGTCACCCGCTCCGGCTGGCCCCACGACACCATGTACCTCGTCTGGCGCCTGATCTTCCAGACGCTGATCCTCTATGGCATCATCCTCCTGCCCGTCCTCTGGATCGGCCGCCGCATCTCGCGTCCTTTACGCGACCTCACCCGCGCCGCCGAGGGCTTCGACCCTCGTATCGAGGGGCCGCCGGTGCCCGAACAGGGCCCTCTCGACGTGTCCGCGCTGATCGCCGCCTTCAACGCGCTGCGCCTGCGCGTCGCGGCGATGCTGGACGAGAAGGACCGGATGCTGGGCGCGATCGGCCACGATCTGCGCACTCCTCTCGCCGCCCTGCGCGTCCGCATCGAATCGGTGGAGGATGACGGCGACCGCGCCCGCATGGCCGACACCATTTCGGAAATGAACCGCATGCTGGACGACATCCTGTCGCTCGCCCGCATGGGTCGTCCCAGCGAGCCCGCGACCGAGGTCGATCTCGCCGCGCTGGTCGATGCGGTGGTGGAGGATTTCCGTGATCTCGGCCAGGATGTCAGCTTCGCCGAAACCCCGCGCCTGCGCCTGCGCCTGCGCCCCTCGCTGATGCGCCGCGCGGTTCGCAACCTGATCGAGAATGCGGTGAAATATGGCGAGGCGGCCGATGTCCGCATCGACGCGCAAGGTCAGCGGATCGCCATCCACGTCATCGACTGCGGCCCCGGCATCCCGCCCGACCGTCTGGGCGACGTCTTCGATCCCTTCACCCGCCTCGAAACCTCCCGTAATCGCGAGACCGGGGGGATCGGCCTCGGCCTCGCGCTTGCCCGCTCCATCGTCCGCGATGCCGGTGGCGAGATCACCCTCGCCAACCGGCCCGAGGGCGGGCTTTGCGCGACGATCACGCTCGCCGCGGCACGCGCAGCATCGCCATCGCCGCTGCCACGATGACCGCGGCGGCGATGCCCATCGCCCATACCGGATCGCCCGGAAAGAAGCGGCGCACCACCTCGCCCATCACCGACGACACGATCAGTTGCGGCAGCACGATGAAGATGTTGAACAGCCCCATATAGATGCCCAGCTTCTCCTGCGGCAGCGCGGCCGACAGGATCGCATAGGGCATGGTCAGGATCGACGACCAGGCGATGCCGATCAGCACCATCGATCCCACCAGCACCATGGGATCGCGCACCACCAGGAACGAGGCAAAGCCCGCAGCCCCGCTCAGCAGCCCCAGGACATGCGTATCACGCCGCCCGATCCGCGCCGCCAGCGCCGGCATCACGAACGCCCAAAGCGCGGCCACGCCGTTATACACCGCGAACAGCACGCCGACCCAGTTCGCGCCCGCATTATACGCCGCACTCGCCGCATCGGTCGCACCAAAGGCGCGCGCGGTGACGATCGGCGTGGTGTAGATCCACATGATGAACAGCGCCGACCAGGTGAAGAACTGCACCAGCGCCAGCCGCCGCATCGTTTGCGGCATCGCCGCCAGGTCGCCGAGAATCTGGCTCAGCGCATTGTCGCCGCGGCCCCGCCGCACCAGCCCCGCACTGACGATCAGCGCCGCGCCATAGGCGATCAACCCGCCGCCCAGGATATAGAGCGGCTTGTCCAGCGCCAGCCGCTCCACCGCGACGATCACGGCGATGCCCAGCGCGATCCACAACGGCGCCAGCCCGCTGCCGCGCCGCACCGTGGCGGGGGCGGCGGCAACCTCGCCCTCCGCATCCTCGAACGCCGCCATTTCGGCGGGCGAATATTCGCGCGTGGTCAGCACCGTCCACAGCACCGCCGCGAACAGCGCCGCCGCACCGATGTAGAAGCCATATTGCACCGATGGCGGCACGCCCCCGCCAGCGGCGGTGTTCGCCACCCCGAACACATCGGTCAGCACGATCGGCGCCAGGCTGCCCACCACCGCGCCCGCGCCGATGAACCCGGTCTGGAACGCATAGCCCGCGGTCCGCTGCGATTTGGGCAGCATGTCGCCCACGAATGCGCGAAACGGCTCCATCGACACGTTCAGCGACGCGTCGAGCAGCCAGAGCAGGATCGCCGCGACCAGCAGCACCGGCGCATTGGGCATCGCGACCAGCGCCGCCGTCGCCAGCACCGCGCCTGCCAGGAAATATGGCCGCCGCCGCCCCAGCCGCCCCCAGGTCCGGTCGCTGTAATGCCCGATCACCGGCTGCACCAGCAGCCCAGTCAGCGGCGCCGCGATCCACAGGAACGCCAGATCGTCCACCGACGTCCCCAGCGACTGGAAGATGCGGCTGACATTGGCATTTTGCAGGGCAAAGCCGATCTGGATGCCGAAAAAGCCGAACGAAATATTCCACAGGCCCCGAAAGCCTTGCCGCGGCTTCTTCATCACCCTCTCCCTTTTTCTTGTATCTGTTCAGGCGCCGGTGGACCCGCGCACCATCAATTGTGTCGGCAACAGCACGCTGCGCCGCGGTCGCCCGCCCAGTTCGGCGAGCAGCGTATCGATCAGCAATCGCCCCGCCCCGTCGGCATCCTGCGCCACGGTGGTCAGCGGCGGACTGGCGAAACCGGCGGCCGGAATATCGTCGAACCCGACCAGCGCCACATCGTCCGGCACCCGCCGTCCGCTGGCATGCAGCACGCGCATCGCCGCCAGCGCGATCAGGTCGCTCGCCGCCACGATCGCATCGAACGCCACCCCCCGCGCCAGCAATTCGCGCGCCGCCCGTTCGCCCGCTTCCTCGCTCGACAGCGCGGGCACCTGCAACGCCGGATCGACCCCCAGCCCCGCCTCCGCCAGCGCCATCGCATAGCCGTGATATCGATCGTGAAATTCCGGGTAATGGTCCGTCGCATCGCCCAGGAACGCGATCCGCCGCCGCCCGCGCGCGATCAGGTGCCGTGTCGCCTCCGCGGTGCCCGCGACATTGTCGCACCCGACCGTCAGCCCTGGTTGCCCCGCCGCCACCGATCCCCAGCGCACGAAGCGCGTACCCTGCGCCACCAGTTGCTCCAGCCGTGCACGGTACTGGGCATAGTCCCCGTACCCCAGCAGGATCAGCCCGTCCGCGCGGTGGCTGTCCTCATAATCGACATGCCAGTCGCTCGAGAAATCCTGGAACGAGATCAGCAGGTCGTATCCCGCCTCCGCGCACGCGCCCATCATCGATCCCAGCATGCCGAGGAAGAACGGGTTGATCAGCGTATGCCCCGGTGACGGGTCGCGGAACAGCAGCAGCGCCAGTGTCCGCGTCCGCCCCGACCGCAGGTTGGAGGCCGCCCGGTCCACCGTATAGTTCAATTGCTTCGCGATCGCCTGGATGCGCGCGCGCGTCGCCGCGCTCACCGTCGTGCTGCCGCGCAGCGCCCGGCTGACGGTCGGCTGCGACACGCCGGCGAGTTGCGCGATGTCGAAGGAGGTGGGCTTGCGGCCGGTCACCCCCGTCTCATCCTACCGCTGCGATACGCCGTCAACCGTGGCCCGGCTGCAACGGTACCATATCGGCCGCATAGAATACGTATGCGCATTCCTTGGCTTCCACCGCGGCAAAATCCATTGCGGATACACACACATGCTCATGGCGACACAAGAGCGCCAAGGGCTCCTCGGGGAGGATAGTTATGATCGTTCGTACCGCCGCGTCGGCGCGCGCCGCCCGCCTCGCGCTTCATCTCGGCGCCAGCTCGCTGGCCCTGACGCTCGCCAGCCCGGCCTTCGCCCAGGCATCGACCACTGTGCCCGATCCGGCCGCCAGCACCAGCACCGGCGCAAACCCCAACGAGCCCGCCAGCGCCGCCGACCAGCAGGGCGACAACGCCGCCGTCACCGGTGACACCACGCCCCAGCAATCGCCCGTCGCGACCCAATCGGCACCGGAAGAGGAAGGCGCGGACATCGTCGTCACCGGCTTCCGCCGCGCGCTGGAAAATGCGGTGGTGGAGAAGAAGACCCGCGACCTTGTCGTCGAATCCATCTCGGCGGAGGATATCGGCAAGCTGCCCGACGCGTCGATCGCAGAGTCGATCGCGCGCCTGCCCGGCGTCACCTCGCAGCGCGTCAACGGCCGCTCCAACGCCATCTCGATCCGCGGCTTTGCCCCCGACTTCTCGACCACGCTTCTGAACGGCCGCGAACAGACCTCGACTGGCGACAACCGCGCGGTGGAATATGACCAATATCCCGCCGAAGTCGTCAATCAGGTGCTGATCTACAAGACTGCGCAGGCCGGCCTGATCGGTCAGGGCCTGTCCGGCACCGTCGATCTGCGCACCATCCGCCCGCTCGATTATGGCCGGCAGGTCATCTCGGTTGGCGCGCGCGGCACCTATGCCGATATCGGCAAGCTGAACGCCGGTTCCAAGGAATTCGGCTACCGCGCGACCGCGACCTATGTCGACCAGTTCGCCGACGATACGCTGGGCGTCGCGCTGTCCGCCTCCTATCTGGACGAGCCGTACCAGATCCAGGAGTTCAACGCCTGGGGCTATGCGCAGGTGCCGGTGAACGGCACGCCGACCAACGTCATCGGCGGCTCCAAATCCTATGTCACCTCCACCACGCTGAAGCGCCTCGGCCTGTCCGGCACGGTGCAGTGGAAGCCGACCGATACCGTCACCACGACGCTCGACGCCTTTTACTCGGACTTCTCGGACGAGCAGATCAAGCGCGGCATCGAACTGCCGCTCGGCTTCGGCTCGCCCGCGCCGACGCTTACCAACCCGACCGTCACCAACGGCCTCGTCACCGGCGGCACATGGAACGGCGTGGAGGCGGTCGTCCGCAACGACGCCTTCGACCGCAAGGCCAAGCTCTACTCCTTCGGCTACAATGCCAAATATGAGGGCGACGACGGCTGGAACGCCCAGGTCGACGTGTCCTACTCGCTCACCAAGCGTCGCGAGCTGGTGCTGGAAAGCTATGCCGGCACGGGTTTCGGCCCCGGTAACGGCGCGACCGACACCATCGGTTTCCAGACGACGCCGAACGGCACCACCTTCACGCCGACCCTCAATTATTCCGATCCCGACCTCATCCAGCTTACCGATCCGCTCGGCTGGGGCGGCGCCACGCGTCAGGCCGGCTATTATAATGACCGCTCGGTCCGCGACTCGATCCGCCAGTACCGCGCCGAGATCGAGCGGGAGATCGGCAGCCCGATATCGGCGGCTCGTTTTGGCCTCAACTATACGACGCATGACAAGTCGCTGACGCCGAACCAGTTCTTCCTGGTACTTGCCAGTGGCGCTGCGCAGGGCACGTTGCCCAGCCAGTATCGGCTCGACCCGACCAACCTGTCCTATCTCGGCCTCGGACCGATGCTCAGCTACGATCCGCGTGCCGTGCTGGATGGCGGCGTCTATTCACTGACCCGCAACAACAGCAACGACGTGGTATCCTCCGCCTTCCGCGTGAAGGAGGACATCATGACCGCCTATCTCCAGGCGGATCTGCGCCAGCCGATCGGGTCGGCGGAACTGACCGGCAATATCGGTGTGCAGGCGATGCTCACCGAGCAGAAGTCGTCCGGTCTCGTCTTCAACGGCACCGGCTTCAGCACGATCACGCGGGGTGACGATTATCTGGACATCCTGCCCAGCGCGAACCTCAGCCTGCGTCTCGCCAGCGACTGGGTGATCCGCGCCGCCGCCGCCCGCCAGATGCAGCGTCCGCGCATGGACGACATGCGTGTCGCGCTCGGCTATGGCTTCAGCCTTCAGGAAGGCATCCTGACCGGCAGCGGGGGCAATCCCTTCCTCCGTCCGATCCGTTCCAATTCCTATGACGTGACGATCGAGAAGTATTTCGGCAATCGTGGCTATCTGGCGGTGCAGGGGTTCTTCAAGGACTTGAAGAGCTTCGTCTATAACCTGGAGGTTCCGTACGATTATTCGGGCTTCCCGCTGCCCCCGGCCGCTCCTGCGGGCACGCCGACGCTTGGCCGCGCGACCATTCCGATCAACGGCGAGGGCGGCAAGATCTACGGCGTCGAACTCGCCGGCACGCTGCCGCTCGGCCAGATCGTCGGTGCGCTCGATGGGTTCGGCGTGACCGGGGGCGGCTCCTATACCAAGACCGAAATCACCCCCACGCCGGGCGGCGCGGCGGAGGATATTCCCGGCTACTCGCGCTGGGTGGCGAACGGCACCGCCTTTTTCGAGAAGTGGGGTCTGAACGTGCGTGGCTCGGTCCGCTACCGTTCGACCTTCATCGGTGAACTGTCGGGCTTCGGTGCGCAGCGTACCCGCCGCCGGGCGGCCGGCGAACTGATCGTCGATGGCCAGATCGGCTACGACTTCTCGTCCGGCACCTTCAATGGCCTGTCGCTGTTTCTCCAGGGCCAGAACCTGACCGACGAGCCGTTCAAGACGATCAACGGCACCAACACCGCCGAAGTGATCGACTTCCAGCGCTTCGGCCGCCGTTTCCTCGCCGGCTTCACCTACCGCTTCTGATGTCGCCGACTGCCCCCTCCACCCCGGAGGGGGCATCGCATGCCGAGGGGAGGCTCATGACCGGCTCCAGCACACGAAGCGTGGTCATCGTCGGCGGCGGCACCGCCGGCTGGATGGCCGCGGCCGCGCTTGCCCGCTTCCTGCCGCCGGATCACCGCATCCGGCTGGTCGAATCCGACGCGATCGGCACCATCGGCGTCGGCGAGGCGACGATCCCTGCGCTGCGCATCTTCAACCACATGCTGGGGATCGACGAGGACGCGTTCCTGCGTGCGACGCAGGGCACGTTCAAACTCGGCATCGAATTTGCGGGCTGGTCCGGCGACGGCAGCCGCTACACCCACGCCTTCGGCACCATCGGCCGCGCGCTCGGCCTCGTTCCCTTTCACCATTACTGGCTGCGCGCCGGCCGCCCCGGCTCGCTCTGGGACCACAGCGCCGCCGCGCAGGCGGCCGCCGCCGGCCGCTTCGCCCGCGACCATGGGCGCCCCGATCTGCCCAGCGGCATCGCCTGGGCGTTCCATTTCGACGCCGCCCTCTACGCCGCCTTCCTGCGCCGCCATGCCGAGGCCGCAGGCGTCGAGCGCATCGAAGGCCGTATCACCGGCGTCGAGCGCGACGGCGAAACCGGCCACATCGCCGCCGTTCATCTCGAAGGCGATCGCCGGGTCGCCGGCGACCTGTTCGTCGACTGCTCCGGTTTTCGCAGCCTGCTGCTGGGCGAAACCCTCGGCACCGCGTTCGAGGACTGGTCCCACCACCTCCCCTGCGACCGCGCGATCGCCGTTCCCACGGCCCGCCTCGATCCGCTGTCCCCCTACACTCGCGCCACTGCCCACCCCGCCGGCTGGCAATGGCGCATCCCGCTCCAGCACCGCACCGGCAACGGCATCGTCTATGCCAGCGCCCATCTCTCCGACGACGAGGCCACCGCCCGCCTCCTCGCCGGATGCAACGGCGCGCCTCTCGCCGAGCCGCGACCTTTACGCTTCACCACCGGCCGCCGCCGCGCCGCCTGGGTCGGCAACTGCGTCGCGCTCGGGCTCGCCGCCGGGTTCATGGAGCCGCTGGAATCGACCAGCATCCATCTCGTTCAGTCCGGCATCGCCCGCCTGCTCGAATATTGGCCGGGCAAGACGCTGGCAGACGCCGACATCGCCGCCTTCAACCGCCGTACCGAGGCGGAATGGCTGGCGATCCGCGACCTGCTGATCCTCCACTACCACGCGAATGCCCGGCCCGAGCCCTTCTGGCAGGCACGCCGCGACGCCCCCCCGCCCGACAGCCTTGCCGAGCGCCTCGCCCTGTTCCGCGCCAATGGCCGCATCCTGCGCGAGGGCGACGAGCTGTTCACCGAGGTCGGCTGGCTCCAGGTCCTGATCGGCCAGGGCGTACAGCCCCTCGGCCACCACGCGCTCGCCGATGCGATCCCGCCTGCCGACCTTGCCGACTTCCTCGCGCTCGCCCGCACCCATGCCGCCGCCGTCGCCGCGCGCATGCCCGCCCACGACGCCTTCATCGCCGCGCACTGCGCCGCCCCCGTTTCAAAGGCCGCCTGATGAGACTATTCGCCCTCCTCGCCAGCACGTTGCTCGCCACTGCCACCGCGGCGCCCGCCCAGGATTATCGCCAGCGCCTGCCGCAGGACGAGGTGATCTACTTCGTCCTGCCCGACCGCTTCGAAAACGGCGATCCCGCCAACGACCGCGGCGGCCTGACCGGCGGCCCGCTCCGGACCGGTTTCGACCCGACGCACAAGGGCTTCTTCCACGGCGGCGACCTCAAGGGGCTGACGCAGCGTCTCGACTATATTCAGTCGCTCGGCGCCACCGCGATCTGGCTTGGGCCGATCTTCAAGAACAAGCCCGTCCAGGGTGCGAAGGGCCGGGAGAGCGCCGGTTACCACGGCTACTGGATCACCGACTTCACCACCGTCGATCCGCACCTCGGCACGGAGGCGGACCTGCGCGCCTTCATCGATGCCGCGCACGGCCGCGGGATGAAGGTCTATATGGACATCATCGTCAACCACACCGCCGATGTGATCCAGTACCGCGAATGCGCCGAAGGATCGCCCTGCCCCTACCGCGATCGCGGCAATTATCCCTATAGCCGCAAGGGCGGGCTGAACGGTGCCGCCATCAATCCCGGCTTTGCGGGCGACGGCGTGCAGACGCCGCAGAACTTCGCGAAGCTTACCGACCCGACCTACGCCTACACCCCTTACGTTCCGCCTGCGGAGCGGAACGCCAAGACCCCCGCCTGGCTCAACGATCCCATCTATTACCACAATCGCGGCAACACGACCTTTGCCGACGAGAGCAGCACCACCGGCGACTTTTCCGGCCTCGACGATCTGATGACCGAGAACCCGCGCGTCATCGCCGGCATGATCGACATCTTCGGCGGCTGGATCGACCGGTTCGGCGTCGACGGGTTCCGCGTCGACACCGCCAAGCATGTGAACCCCGAATTCTGGCGCAGCTTCGTGCCCGCGATGCAGGCGCGCGCGCGTGCCAACGGCATCCCCAATTTCCACATCTTCGGCGAAGTCACCTCGGGCATGGAGCCCGGCTATCTCGCGCGCTGGACGAAGATCGCCGATTACCCGGCGGTCCTCGACTTCGCCTTCATGAACGCGGTGATCGACACGGTGGCGGGCAACAAGCCGACCAGCGAGCTGGCCTCCCTGTTCGAGGGCGACGTGCTCTACGCGCGGGGTGAGGACACCGCGATGATCCTTCCCACCTTTCTCGGCAATCACGACCATGGCCGTTTCGCCCGCGACGTGCGCGAGGCGAACCCGAATGCGTCGGACGACGAGGTGCTGAAGCGCGTCCAGCTCGGCCATGCGATGCTCATGACGTTGCGGGGCGTACCCACCATCTATTCCGGCGACGAGCAGGGCTTTGCCGGCGACGGCAACGATCAGGACGCCCGCGAGGACATGTTCGCCAGCAAGGTGGCGGTCTATAACGACAACAAGCTCGTGGGCACGACCGCGACCACCGCCACCGCGAACTTCGACACCAGCCACCCGCTCTACCGACAGATCGCGACGCTGGCGGGCCTGCGCCTGTCCCACCCCGCCCTCACCCGCGGCCGCCAGATCATCCGCGCCCGCGACGACAAGCCCGGCCTGTTCGCCGTCTCCCGCATCGATCCCGACACGGGCCGCGAGATCCTGCTCGCCTTCAACACCAGCGACAAACCCGTCACGCAAGGGGTCGAGGTCGACACTGCCGCCACGCGCTTCACCGCCCTTGCCGGCCCCTGCCCCACACAGGCCGCCGCACCCGGCAGCCTCCTTCTCACCCTTCCCGCCTTCGGCTACGCCGTCTGCGCCGCGGAGCCCCGTTGATGCCCCTCCCAAAACCCTGGTGGAAAGGCGCGGTGATCTACCAGATCTACCCGCGCAGCTTTGCCGACTCCAACAATGACGGCATTGGCGATCTCGCCGGCATCACCGCCCGGCTGGATCACGTCGCCAGCCTCGGCGTCGACGCCATCTGGCTTTCGCCCTTCTTTACCTCGCCGATGAAGGATTTCGGCTATGACGTCGCCGATTACCGCGACGTCGATCCGATCTTCGGCACGCTGGCCGATTTCGACGCCCTTGTCGCCCGCGCGCACGACCTGTCCTTACGCGTCGTCATCGATCAGGTGTACAGCCACACCTCCGACGAGCATCCGTGGTTCGTCGAAAGCCGCGCCAGCCGCACCAACCCGCGCGCCGACTGGTATGTCTGGGCCGATGCCAAGCCGGACGGTTCGCCCCCGTCCAACTGGCAATCGGTCTTTGGCGGCCCGGCCTGGACCTGGGACGCGCGCCGCCGCCAATATTACCTCCACAACTTCCTGAAGGAACAGCCGCAGCTTCACGTCCACCTGCCCGCGGTGCAGGAGGAATTGCTCGCCACCGCGCGCTTCTGGCTCGATCGCGGCGTCGACGGCTTCCGCCTCGATGCGATCAACTTCATGATGCACACGCATGAGTTGACCGACAATCCGCCCGCCCCCGACACGGGCAAGGTCCGCACCCGTCCGTTCGATTACCAGCTCAAGATCCACAATCAGAGCCATGCCGGCATCCCGGCCTTTCTGGAGCGCATCCGCGCGCTGCTCGACGAATATGACGGCCGCTTCACCGTGGCGGAGGTCGGCGGCGACGATGCCGACCGCGAGATGAAGCTGTTCACCGAAGGGGCGAAGCGCCTTCACACCGCCTATGGCTTCGACTTCCTGTATGCCGATCGCCTGACCCCGGCGGTCGTCGCCGAGGCGCTGGAGCGCTGGCCGGCCGGCGACAATATCGGCTGGCCGAGCTGGGCGTTCGAGAACCATGATGCGCCGCGCGCCGTCTCGCGCTGGGTGGCGCCCGACTATCGCGACCGTTTCGCGCACATGAAGATGCTGCTGCTGCTCGCCCTGCGCGGCAATGTCTTCCTGTATAATGGCGAGGAACTGGGGCTCACCCAGGTCGACGTGCCCTTCGACCGGCTGCAGGATCCGGAGGCGATCGCCAACTGGCCGCTCACCCTGTCGCGCGACGGCGCCCGCACGCCCATGCCGTGGAGCAGCAACGCCGTGAACGGCGGCTTTTCCGACGCCCGGCCCTGGCTGCCGCTGGGCGAGGATCATGCGCAGTTCGCGGTCAACCGGCAGGAGGGCGATCCCGCCTCGCTGCTCAACCTCACGCGCGCGCTCATCCGCCTGCGTCGCGACAACCCCGCGCTCGCCACCGGCGACCTGCACCTCGTCACGGTCACCGATACGCTGCTCGCCTTCGAGCGTCATGAGGGGGATCAGACGCTGCTCTGCGTCTTCAACATGGCCGAAACCCCTGCCCGCTGGGCGCCGCAAGACGCCGATGCGTGGCGCCCCCTCACCCATGTCAACGACTGCACCGGCTGGCGCTTCGGCCCCTATGCCGCCCTGATCGCGGAGAAGATCGCATGACCCGTATCGCCGCCCTGCTGGCCCTCGGCCTCGCCACCACCACGGCGTCCGCGCAGGACACCGCCGCCCCGGCCGTCAACGAAACCTTCAAGTTCGCCCGCCCCGCCGACCAGCCGGAGGCGATCGAAACCTCGCCCGATGGCCGCATCGCCGTCTCCGTCACCACCGACAATGACGGCCGCGCGCTCTGGTCCGTTTCGCGCGGCGGCACGCTGATCGTCGCCCCGTCGCGCCTCGGCTTCCTGTTCACCGACGCGCCCAAGATCGAGCGTCAGTTGCGCATCCAGTCGGTCACTCATGCCAAGCCCGTCGACACGACATGGACGCAACCCTGGGGCGAATGGCGCACGATTCGCGACAATCACAAGGAGATGCGCGTTCGCCTCATGGAGACGACGCCGCTCCACCGCGTCATCGACGTCGTGTTCCGCGTGCAGGACGATGGCATCGGCTTCCGCTACGAGGTGCCCGATCAGGCGAACATGCACGGCGCCAACATTGCAGACGAGCTGACCGAATTCAGCTTCGCCGAAGATGCCACCGCCTGGTGGAAGGTCGCGTTCCAGTGGAATCGCGAGGAATATCTCTACCAGCGCACCCCCCTGTCCGCGGTCGGCACGGCCGCCACCCCGATCACGCTGAAGCTGGCCGGCGGCACGCATGTCGCGCTGCACGAGGCCGCCCTCGTCGACTATGCCTCCACCGCGGTGATGAAGACCGAAGGCAACACGCTGCGCACCGTCCTCACTCCTGGCTCGGGCGGGCCGAAGGTGGTCAAGACGGGAAGCTGGACGACGCCGTGGCGTACCCTGCTCATCGCCGACGACGCCCCTGGCCTTTATATGAGCCACCTCATGCTCAACCTCAACGAGCCCAACAAGCTGGGCGACGTGTCCTGGGTGAAGCCGGGCAAGTTCGTCGGCGTGTGGTGGAACATGATCAAGGGCGACTGGACGTGGGCGCGTGGCCCCCGCCACGGCGCCACCACCGCCAACGTCAAGAAATATATAGACTTTGCCGGCGCCAACAACATCCAGGGCGTACTGGTGGAGGGCTGGAACGTCGGCTGGGACGGCGACTGGGCCGGCAATGGCAGTGCGATGCAGTTCGCCACCCCGACCGCCGACTTCGATGCCGACTATCTCGCGAACTATGCCAAGTCGAAGAAGGTTTCGCTGATCGGCCATCACGAAACCGGCGGTGCCGCCAGCCATTACGAGAGCCAGTTCGACCAGGCGTTCAAATTCGCCGCCGATCACGGCGAGCATGTGGTGAAGACCGGCTATGTCGCCGATGCCGGCCAGATCGAGCGCGCCAACCCGGACGGCTCCATTGCGCGCGAATGGCATGAGGGCCAGTGGATGGTGAACCACCACCTGCGCGTCGTGCAGGCCGCCGCCAAATACCGCGTCGGCATCGACGCGCACGAACCCGTCAAGGACACGGGGCTGCGCCGTACCTACCCCAACTGGCTGGCGCGCGAGGGGTCACGCGGCATGGAATATAACGCATGGCCCGGCAAGAACCCGCCCGAACATGAAGCGAACCTCGCCTTTACCCGCATGCTGGAGGGGCCGATGGACTTCACCCCCGGCGTCCTCAGCCTGACCGGTTCGGACAACAGCCCGATCCAGTCGACCATCGCCAAGCAGCTCGCGCTCTACGTCGTCCTCTATTCGCCGGTGCAGATGGCCGCCGACACGCCGGAGAACTACGCGAAATACCCCGACGCCTTCCGCTTCATCCGCGACGTGCCCACCGATTGGCAGGACACCCGCGTGCTGAACGGCGAGGTCGGCGACTTCGTCACCTTCGCGCGGGCCGATCGCAACAGCCGCGACTGGTATCTGGGCAGCATCACCGACGAAAACCCGCGCAACGTGACGGTCACGCTCGACTTCCTCGAACCCGGCCGCACCTACACCGCGCAAATCTACAAGGACGGCCCCGGCGCCACCTACGCCACCGAAGCCCGCCACGCGATCGCCTTCGAGACGAAGCGCGTGAAGAAGGGCGACACGATCATCCTGTCGCTCGCCCCCGGCGGCGGCCAGGCCATCCGCTTCAAGGCAGGCCGCTGATACAAACAAGAGGCCCCTCCCCTTCAGGATCGACAGGTGAACAGCACCGGGTGCCGTTCATCTGTCGCTGGATTGGGGTGGGGCGCTTCCACAAACGCGCCGCTGGCAAGGAAATGCCCGGCTGGCCCGACCAGGTCGTAGACTCATAAACCCGAAATGCCCGAAACCGCCCAAACTACGCCGTCGATCATTATCGCTGCGCTCCCCAGAAGCGGACGTGCAAGGATCCTGTTAAAGGCAATCACCGGTCGCGCAGGCGGCCAAGAGACCGCCTGCCATCGCGACGGGGAGCAGCACCAACGGCATTGTGAATAGCAACCACCATGATTTAAAGCGCTTGATCGCCAGCACCACGCACGCTACCCACGCCAGCACCGCGATCCAAAACAGCAACGCCCATCCACCAAAAGCCATTTCGAGCCATCCGTGTTCGAATACGCTTTGCAGGATTGGCAAGGCGACTGCGATAGCCACCGGAATGATAGTTAGTGGGAGACGTTGCTCCCCCTTATCGTCGCTCATGGGCATGCTCGCTACCTCGCAGTTCAAGCATACGCTTGCCACGATGAAGGTCAGCTAACCACCATGGCGTGCCCAAAAGCAGCCTTTCCGCTATCCTGCCAATCTCAGACCTCCAGGCGGGTTACCGACAGCGGTCGTTTATGAGTTCACGACCTAGGATTGGATGACACCGGCTTGATCCATCCCTTGCCCTAGGCCGGATCGACATTCAGGATTCCCAAATGGCGTAAAGGCTGATTCATAGGCATCCGTGTTGTGGCGCGGAGCGGATGATGGGGATTAAGCGGTACGAGTTGAGCAAGGCGCAATGGTCGCGGATTGCGTTGCTGGTTCCCGGCAAGAGCGCTGATCCTGGCCGGACGGGTGCGGACAACCGCTTGTTCGTGAACGGATGTCTTTGGGTACTGCGCTCGGGCGCACACTGGTGCGACCTTCCGGAACGCTACGGCAAGTGGAAGACAGTCCATCGACGCTTCAGCCGCTGGTGCCACGCTGGCGTCTGGGAGCGGGTGTTCGAGGCGCTGACGGCTGACCGCGACAACCAGTATCTGATGATCGACAGCACCATCGTTCGCGCGCACCAACAGGCGGCGACCGGAAAAGGGGGGCCAAGGATCAGGCGCTGGGGCGTTCCCGAGGCGGACTGACCACCAAGATACACATGCTCGCCGACACGTTCGGCCGCCCCTTGCGGTTTCGCATCACGCCCGGCCAAGCCAGCGACATCGCCTCGGCATCCGGCTTACTCGAAGGTCAGCGCGGAAAAGCGGTGCTTGCCGACAAGGCGTATGATGGCAACGACTTACGTGACCAGATCGCCGCGATGCACGCCGAGGCGGTGATCCCGTCCAAGCGCAACCGCAAGGTCGCCATCCCGCACGATGCGGAAATCTACAGGCATCGCAACCAGATCGAACGATGCTTCAGCCGCCTCAAACATTTCCGCCGCTTCGCCACTCGCTACGACCGCCGAACCACCCATTTCACCGGCTTCGTTCATCTCGCCGCCGCCATGATCTGGCTACGATGAATGTCGATCCGGCCTAGGTTTTGATCAATCGCCGAATAGCGGCAAGGGCGCGTACCGAGACGCCGTATCGATCCACTCCCCCGTTCGTCTCGAGTAGTCGTCGAGTAGCGGCAAAGCCGCGTATCGAGACGACGTATCGAGAGACGCATCGCCGCGCGTATCAGCCTATCAGAATGAAGCCATCCCGCTCTAACGCCGCGCGAACCAGATCACATGCGTCGGCCCCTTGCCGTTGTCGCGCGCCTTCACCCGCACCTCATCGACCGCGAACCCCGCCTGCCCCAGCCGCCGCGTGAACGCCGCATCCACACCCGCAGACCAGATCGCCAGCACCCCGCCGGGGCGCAGGGCACGGCGGGCCTCGGCCAGCCCCCCCGGCGTGTAGATGCCGTCGTTCGCCGGCCGGGTCAGGCCGTCTGGCCCGTTGTCCACGTCTAGCATGATCGCGTCATAACGCCCGACGCCGGCGCGGATCGCCTCGGCCACATCGCCCATCGCCAGCGTGACGCGGGGGTCGTCCAGGCATCCGTCGGTCATCGCCGCCATCGGCCCGCGCGCCCATTCGATGATGCCCGGCACCAGCTCGGCCACCGTCACCCGCGCGTCAGGGCCCAGCAGCCCCAGCACCGCGCGCAGCGTGAACCCCATGCCGTATCCACCGATCAGCAGGTGCGGCGCGGGATGTCCGCGCAACCGCTCGCACGTCATGGTGCCGAGTGCGACCTCGGACCCGCTCATGCGCGTGCTCATCAGTTCGTTGCGTTCGAGCACGATCATGAAGTCGCCGCCCCGGCGGAACAGCCTGAGCGGCGGTCCCCCGGGTACCTCGGCAACGCCAATCAGCTCGCGGGGGGTCATCCCCGCTGGCGTGCCTTGCGTGCGGCATAGCGCGCATCGCGCGCGGCTTTCAATTCGGCCGGGGTGGGCAAGACGGGCGGCGGTGCGGGCCGGCGCGCGGCTGCGGCGCGCTCGGCGGCTTCCGCGGCCTCGGCTGCGGCTTTGGCGCGAAGCTCTTCCTTTGCCACCTTTTTCTGCTCGATCTCGGCCTGTCGGGCGGCCCGTCGCTCGGCCGCTGCCGCCTCCTTCGCCTCGGCCGCTGCCAGGCGCTCTGCCACGACCGCCGCATCGACCACGGGCTTGTTGCGCATCTTCTCCAACGCGCGCTGCTTTGCTTCACGCGCCGCTGCGGCGCGATCCTGGAAGCTCGGAACTTTGAATCCTGTCATGCCGGCGCCTGTTAGCACAAAGTTGGCGGCGGGAAAGATCAGAGATTCATGGCACCGCTCAATCGACCGGCCCGATGCTCAATCCCTGCCGGTAGTTCATCGTCACCAAGACGTTGGTGGTGCCGGCATGGACCGGGATGACCACCTTGTCGAAGCTCGGCTTCAGGTTGAGCAGCGACAGCTTGGGATCGCGTGAGAAGCCGCCACCGTCGTTCCAGTCGGATTTGCCGTTGCCGTTCGCGTCATGGCGCACCGCGATCGCATATTGTCCGGGGCGAGGCGCGGCGATGCACATCGTCATCTCCGACCGGTTGGCCTTCGCCTCGACACGGCTTAACCACGTGCCTTTCTTCAGGAATCCGGGGCCATCGTACAATTGAATGCGCACCATCCCCGTCGCCCCCTTCAGCCCTCGCACCGTCACCATGACCCGCTGCCCAGTTCCCGCCTCGCACGCCCCACCCTGCGTCGGATTGCTGCCCAGAATGCTCGCCGCTGCGGCAGCACTCGACAGCGCCAGCATCATCATCGTGTTCAGCATCGGGTCCCTTCGCGCTTACCGGCGACACCATATGGTGACCTGCCTCATCTGCCGCTCGGCAGACACGCGCAATCACCGCCATGGCATCCGCGCCCTTGGCATCCTCAACATGAACGCGCGCTGTCGCCTCACCTTACCGGCAGTCTTTCCCCACATCACGATGCCCGGACACCAGCAAGGCATTGCACCGCTCCATCACCCCGCCCGGCAACGTCACCGTAAAGTTTCGCCCCATGCGTGTCGGGGCGCCCGGATAATAATCCGTGCTGACAGCCTGCGCACCGCTGGCAATTGCGGCTCGAGCCTTACGATAGTCGCCCGCCCGCGCTTCTAACGTGTTGGCATCCGTGCGGGTGCGGACGATCATGCCGTCCTTCACCAAACGCCGGATCAACGCGCCGTCCACCAGCGGATCCTGGACGATCGCCACCGCAGCATCGGGATCTCCCACGTCGTACCAGCCAAAGATGGGCCGCCCGGCCAGTGAAGGATGGCCGGCGCGGTACAGTTCGCCCACCGCGGGCCGGACGTCGAGAAGAAAGAACAACCGGCCCCGCGCGGCAGATAGTGTGGGCCATCCGCGGGTGCGTATTGCGTCGCGCAAGCTTGGTGCGTGGGCGCGTATGGTGTCGGGGGTGATCAGGCGGTCGCGGGGCAGGACGGCGAGGAGTTCGCGGTCGAGGGCGTCGAGCAAGGGGGCGGTCAGCGGGAGCGGGTCGGTGATGCCCGGGCGGCCGGAGGGCTGGTCGGCGGCGTTGATCGTGACCATGATCGGCAGGTGATCGGGGTGGGCGCGCGACCAGGCGTCGATTTCCGCCAGGCAGCGGCGAAAGGTGACGCAGCCGGACAGATAATCGATGTCGGGGATATGGAACACCTTGAACCCCGGTTGCAGCATCGCCGCCCGGTCAAAGCCCGTCTCTTCCCCCGCCGCCTTTGCCAGCGCCTCGCCCTTTGGGTCGGCATAGCGGCCGCCGTCCGGGTCGGCGAAGATGTCCAGTTCCAGTTGGCGCACCCCGCGGTCGAGTTGTTCGGTGATCGACAGGTGATCGTAATCCAGCCCGTCCGCCAGCTTCGGCTCGCGCCGCCGCAACTCCGCCATCACCGCGGCGGGAATGCGTCGTTTGAAGCTGTTGTGCGAGCCGACGACCTGGATGTCGTTCATCCGCGCGGGCGGCTCGCCCGCCGCCACCGCTCCCAGTGCGCAAAGGGCAAGAAGTGCGCGCTTCATCATCAGAATGCCGCCCGCGCGCCGAACAGGATCGTGCGGCCATAATAGTTGATCTCGCCAAAGCGCAGCCGGTCGTCGTTGTAGCTGTTCTGCCGCGCGCCGGCGAGATTGATCCCTTCCAGGCTGAGCGTCACGGCGTCGGTGACGCGGATGGACAGGTTGCCGTCCAGCGATCCGAAGGGCGCAACATAGGTCGGCGCCTGCACCGTGCTGCCGGTCCCCGCCAGGTACCGGTCGCGCCAGACATAGGAAAGCCGCGCCGACAAGGGTCCCTTGTCGTAGAAGCCGACCAGATTGAAGCTGTTCTTGGACAAGCCGATCAGCTGGTCGCGGATGGTACGCGAGCCCGCGGTGTAATCCGCCTTGACCGAGGTGTGCGTGTACGACCCCTGCACGCCGAACCCGTCGAACGGCGCAGGCAGGAAGGTGAACACCTGGCTGTAGGCGACCTCGGCGCCGTAGACCTTGGCATTGCCGCCATTGACCTGGGTGGCGAGGCGGACGGTGCCGCGGCCGGGAATGTCGATGTTGAGGTTCTGTTGCGTGATATAGTCGTCCATCGCCTTGTAGAAGACGGCGCCGGACAGGAGGCCGGACGGGGCGAAGTACCATTCCAGCGAGCCGTCGAACTGGGTGGCGAGGAAGGGGACGAGTTCGGGGTTGCCGCCGCTGGCGGTGGGGGCGTCGGTCGACACGGTGATGCGCGGGGCGCTGTCGGTGACGTTGGGGCGGGTGAGGACGCGGCTGGCGGCCAGGCGGCCGACCAGGGTGGCGGACAGGTCGGCACGCAGGTTGAAACTGGGCAGCACGTTGTTGAACGTCTTGGGGAAACTGGCCGGCGTCGCGGTGGTGCCGCTGGTCAGCGTACCGCTCGCCACCTGATCGGTGTGGACGTAGCGCACGCCGACATTGCCGCTGATCATCCCCAGCTCGTAATCCGCGCGCAGATAGCCCGCCGCGATCTTTTCCGTCACCACGAAGGACGAACGGCGATCGCCCAGCGTCAGCGGCGCGTTCTCCACCGTGGGGGTGAAGAAGGCGTTCACGAACGCGCCCGTCACCGGCACCAGCCAGTTGCGCGGCACCGCGCCGCCGACATCCTTCAGGAAATCGTTGAACGGCATCTGTTCGAACGCGCCCGCGCCAAGCGACGTGAGCGGCGTGTTCGCCGCCGGATTGACGTTATAGTCGCGCCGGAAATAGTCGCGCTTGCGCCAATGATATTCGACACCCGCCGCCAGCTTGGCCAGCACGCCGCCCATGTCGCGCGCCACGTCGACCCGCGAATAGCTGTCCCAGTCCTTGCTGTCCTTGGGCGCGATGTTGAAGGGGTAGAGGGTGTAGTTGGCCGCAACCGTGGGATCGACCGGCGTGGTGAAGACGGGCAGCACCTTGTACCCGCCCGAGGCGTCATAGGTCAGCGGCGCGTTGAACACCGCGCGGCTGCGCACCGTGCCGGTCCGGTAATCGGGATGGAAGCTGTGCGCGGCCGACCAGTTCACATTGGCCGACAGGTGCCAGCGATCCGGGTTCCAGGTCTGCTTCAGCCCGATCGTCAGCAGGTCGTGCCGGTTGAGGCTGTATTCGCGCGAGGCCATGAAGCGGACGCGGTTGATCGTCGCGCGGGTGATCGTGTCGCCGTCGCGCACGACCGATCCGGGCACCACCGACGTGCCGGGATCGTCGGGATAGATGTCGAGCCCGAATTCGTCATAGGCGACATCCAGCCGCGTCGCGATCACATCCAGTGTGGTCTCCAGCTCGGGCGTCGGACGCCACTGGGCGGACACGATGCCGGACACGCGCTTGCGATCCTCGGTCTCCACCGTCGGGCGGGTGCGGGTGGGCGAATAAAGACCGGTGGGCAGTCCGCCGGCGGCGGCAGCGGTATAGCGATCGAGCAGCCAGCCGAAATTCATGAAGCGGTCGTTGCGTACCGCCTTGCCCCAATATTGCGCGCCGGCAAGGATGCCGAAGCTGCCGTCCGCGCTCCTGGCACTGGTCAGGATCGTCGCGTTGGGCTTCACCTTCTCGGTCTGCGTCGTGTAGGTGCCGCGCAGGTTCAGCGTGGTCCGGTTGCCCACGTCGAGCGGGCGGAACGTCTTGACGTCGATATTGCCGCCCAGCGCGCCCTCGCTCATGTCGGCGGTGGGCGTCTTCACCACATCGATGCTGCTGGTGAATTCGGCCGGCAGCATTTCGAAGCGGAACTGGCGCCCGGCGGCGCCGCCATTTTCGATAAGGTCGTTCAGGGCGACGGTGCGACCGTTCATCAGTGTATTCTGAAACTGCGGCCCGAGCCCCCGGACGCTGACATACAGCCCCTCGCCGCGCGGCCGCGTGATCGCGACGCCGGGTACGAGCTGCAACGCTTCCGCGACATTCTGGGTCGGGAACTTGCCGATATCGGTCGAGCTGATCGAATCGACGCCGTAAGCCGCCCGGCGCTTGGTTTCCGCGGCCGCCGACAGGCTGCGGGCATAGGAGCCGTTGACGACGATATCCTCGCCGGTCGCATCGGCATCGCTCCCGCCCGTGCGTTCATCCTGCCCGAGTGCAGACTGGGCATTGGCCATGCCGGCCGTGCCGGTGACGAGGGCGAGCGAAACCGATGCCCGAAACAGGCTGCGAAGAGACACCATCGAGTAAATTCCCCTTTGGCGCCATTGGCTTGGCGCCCTTTGCCGGGCGGCTAACCGGTATGCGTGTCACTCAAAGGTCAGAGCCGCGACAGTTTCGTTACGGACGCGTTTCCGTCGCGGGAGCCGAGTGGCCGGGTCGCGCGTTTCCCCCGGCAACCATTGGCGGAGAAACACGTGCATTCGATAATCGGGCATTCGAAAATCGGTCATTCGAAATTCGGGACCTCGGTAGCGCTGGCCCTGCTGCTCGCCGCCTGCAACACGCAGCCGGCGGAGCAGACGGCGGGGTCGAATGCCAGCGAGGCGGCACAACCCGCACAGTGGAGCGACCGGACGAGCAAGCAATTGCGCGACGCCATCGCCGCGCGTGCCGATCACGGCCTGGATCACCTGCCCTTCGCCGCGAGCGGTTCGGACAATGCCGCCCTGACCAAGCAGGCATTGGACTTTGCCGGCGCGCTGGCACGCGGCGCAACCGATCCGGCCAAATTATACGAGGTCTATACCGTGCCCCGGCCCGATCCGGATCTGCGCGCCGGTCTGGCCGCGGCGCTGCGCGCCGACGACATCAGTGGCTGGCTGAACGGGCTGGCGCCCACCGACGCCAATTACAAGCGGCTGTCGGCGGCCTATCGCAAGTTGAGCCGCCAGCCGGACGGCCCGGCACCCGCCATCGCCGGCACCGGCGAGGCGATCGAGCCGAACGCGGTCGATCCGCGCATTCCGGCGATCGCCCGCGAACTGGTGGTGCTGGACTATCTGCCGGCCGAGGGCGCGCAAGGGGATCGCTATACCCCGGCGATGGTCGCGGCCGTGCGTACGATGCAGGCGGATTACGGGATGAAGCCCGATGGCCTGATCGGCAACGAGGCGCTGGCCATCCTCAACATGTCCGACCTCGACCGCGCGCGCGCCATCGCGATCGCCATGGAGCGGGTACGCTGGCTGGACCGCAATCCGCCCGCCACCCGGATCGACGTGAACCTGGCCGCGGCACGCCTGACCTATTGGCGCGACGGGAAGATCGTCGACAGCCGCAAGGTCGTCGTCGGCGAGCCGGATACCGAAACGCCGCAACTCGGCTCCCCCATCTTCCGCCTGGTCGCGAACCCAACCTGGACGGTGCCCCGTTCGATCCAGAAGAAGGAGCTGGCGAGCAAGGGCGCCGGTTATCTTCGCGCGAACAACATGGCCTGGAAGGATGGCTGGATCGTGCAGCAGCCGGGTCCGAAGAATTCGCTCGGACTGGTCAAGTTCGACATGCAGAACGAGCATGCGATCTATCTGCACGACACCCCCGCCAAGGCAATGTTCAACATGGTGCAGCGCCAGCGCAGCCATGGTTGCGTGCGGGTGGAGGATGCGCTCGGCTTCGCCGAGATGCTCGCCCGCGACGAGGGCGTGCTGGACGAGTGGCACAAGGCACGGGCGACGGGCAAGGAGACGTTCGTCAAGCTGCCGCGCCAGATCCCGGTCCGCATGCTCTACCACACCGTGCTGTTCGACGAGGCCGGCGAGCCGATCGTGCGCAACGATCCCTATGGCTGGGACGATCGCATCGGCTCCGCGCTCGGGTTCAAGGCGGGCAAGGCGCTGCGCGTCAAGTCCGACGCCGCCGATGTCGGGCCGTAAGCCTCGCCCCTGACGCCCCCGCCCCGGCCGCCATTTTCCTGCTGGCGGCCGGGCGATGCCGCGCCTAGCCTTGGCGTTCCGGAACAAGGGGAACGCAGCGATGATGAGGTTGATGGTGGCAGGTGCGGCAATGATCGGCGTCGCCGCCACCGCGCAGGAGGCGCCACGCGCGGCCAAAAAGCCCTATCAGGTCACGTCGCCCAACGGCGTGCGCGAGGACGATTATTACTGGCTGCGCGATGACAGCCGCAAAAATCCGGAAATGCTCGCCTATCTGAATGCGGAGAACGGCTATGCCGATGCGCGGCTGGCCCCGCTCAAGCCGCTGCAGGCCCGGCTGTACGAAGAAACGGTGTCGCACATCAAGCAGGACGACAGCAGCGTCCCCTACCGCGACAATGGCTGGTGGTATCAGACGCGCTTCGCCACGGGTGCCGATTATCCGGTGGTCGAACGGCGCCGCACACCGGACGCCCCGGCCGAACTGATGTTCGACCAGCCGGTGATGGCGAGGGGCCACAGTTTCTTCGCCCTGTCCGAATGGCAGGTCAGCCCCGACAACAAGCTGGTCGCGTGGGCGGAGGATGTCGTCGGGCGGCGCCAATATGTGCTGAAGGTCAAGGATCTCGCCACCGGCCGCGTGCTGAGCGACACGATCACCAATGTGGAGCCCAACATCGTGTGGGCGGACGACAACCGCACCCTGCTCTACATCGCCAAGGACCCCGTCACGCTGCGCGGTTACCGGGTGATGGCGCATGTGCTGGGCACCCCGGTCAGCGCCGACCGCCTGCTCTACGAGGAGAAGGACGACACCTTCCAGATGGGCATCATGCGCACGATGGACGATCGATACGCGTGCATCACCGTGCAGAGCACGGTCAGCGACGAACAGCGTTGTGCCCCGGCGGGCGATCCGACGCGCTTTACCGTGCTGGCGCCGCGCGCGCGCGAGTTCCGCTACAGTGCCGATCATGCCGGTGGCCGCTGGGTGATCCGCACCAATCGCGCGGCCAAGAACTACAAGCTGGTCACCGTCGCCGATGCGCAGATCGCCGGGGGCGTCGCCGGGTGGCAGGACCTGACACGGCCAAGCGACAGCGTGTTCATCGAGGACTTCAAGCCGTTTGACGGCTTTGTCGCGATCAACCAGCGCGAGGGCGGCAACCGGATGATCCGCCTGCTGGACGCGCAGGGGCGGTCGACCGCCGTCGAGGCGGACGAGCCCGCCTATCAGATGGCGCTGTCGGTCAACGAGGAGCCCGGGGCACGCGTCGTGCGCTACAGCTACGGCTCGCTCAAGACGCCGACGACCACCTATGAGGTCGATGCGAAGACGGGCGCGCGCCGGGTGCTGAAGGTCGCGCCGGTGCCGGGCTATGATCCGGCGAACTATGTCACCGAACGGCTATGGGCGCCGGCGCGCGACGGGACGCGCATCCCCGTGTCGGTGGTGTACAAGAAGGGCGTGGCGCGCGACGGCACCGCCCCGCTGTTCCAATATTCCTATGGCAGCTACGGCATATCGATGGACCCGGCGGTGGATGCCGGGCGCATCGCCCTGCTCGATCGCGGCGTCGTCTACGCGCTTGCCCATATCCGCGGCGGGCAGGAGATGGGGCGCGGCTGGTATGATGACGGCCATCTGCTCAACAAGAAGAACAGCTTCACCGACTTCATCGACGTGACGCGTTATCTCGTCGCGCAGAAATATGGCGCCAAGGACCGGGTCGCGGCGATGGGCGGCAGCGCCGGCGGGCTGCTGATGGGCGCGGTCGCCAACATGGCACCCGCCGACTACAAGGTGATCGTCGCACAGGTGCCGTTCGTCGACGTGGTGACGACGATGCTCGACGCGTCGATCCCGCTCACCACCTTCGAATATGACGAATGGGGCAATCCGGCGCAAAAGCCGTTCTACGACTATATGCTGAGCTATTCGCCCTACGACAATGTCGCGGCCAAGGCCTATCCGGCGATGTTCGTCGGCACCGGCCTGTGGGACAGCCAGGTGCAATATTACGAGCCGGCGAAATGGGTTGCCCGGCTGCGCGAGCGCAAGACCGACAGCAATCCGCTCCTCTTCCGCACCAACATGGAGGCGGGACATGGCGGCAAGTCGGGCCGGTTCGAACGCTATCGCCAGAACGCCGAGTGGCAGGCGTTCATGCTCGACCAGCTCGGCGTGGCGCCGGGCGGGAAGTAACGGAAAACGGGCGACCGCGCGAGGAGCCCCCCGCGCGGTCGCCGGTCCGGTTCAGCCGTTCAACGCGTCCTTGACCGCCTTGGCCGGCACGAAGGTCAGCTTGCGCGCAGCGGCGATCTGGATGGTCTCGCCGGTGGCGGGGTTGCGACCTTCGCGGGCCGGGCTGTCCTTGATCTTGAACTTGCCGAAGCCGGAAAGCGACACCTCGTCGCCCTTGGCGGCGGCGGCCACGATGGCGGCCATCAGATCGTCGACCGCCTTGCGGGCATCGGCCTTGGTCAGGCCGTGATTGGTCACAAGCGTTTCGGCGAGTTCGGCATTGTTCATGATGATCGTCTCCAATTGGGGCGCCGCCTTTAGCGGGCAAAATGCGGCTTGGCGACAGATGGCTGTCGCAGGTAGCGGAGAACCGGTCTCAGATCGGGCGGCAGGTCACGCCGGCGCGACGCCGTCTGCATCGACCAGATCGTCGCCGACCAGCGTGCCGACAAGCCGCACCCGCTTCTCCACCAGATCGACCGGTGTACGCGGCAGCGCCAGCAGATAGCGGCCGCCGAGATCACGCCGCAGGTAGAAGCCACCGCCATCGCGGATCAGCATGCCCGTTTCGTCGATCCGTGTTCCGATAACAGCCATGCCCCCGCCTTATCCCAATCGCGGGCATCAGCAAAGCCGCGGCCCAATCCTGTCGCATTCTGACAAAAACTCTTCGCAAAACACTTGCTTAGCTTGAGATTGTAATTAACTCGACCCAATCGAACTCCCACGATGCAAGGACTTGATATGGCGGACGACGTGTTCAACACGGTAGAATTGGCAACGGAACTGACGGTCGCCTGGCTTGGCAATTCCAACACGCGGGTTTCGGCGGAAGACGTGCCGGCCTTCTTGCGCACGATGCACGACACGGTGGCACAGCTTGCCAGCGGCACGGTGCAGGATACCGCGCAGCCGGACACGCAGGACTATACGCCCGCCGTTTCGGTGCGAAAGTCGCTCGCGTCGAAGGATCACATCATCTCGATGATCGACGGCAAGCCTTACAAGACGCTGCGCCGCCACCTGAAGACCAACGGGCTGACGCCGGAAGCCTATCGCGAACGCTTCGGCCTGAAGCCGGATTATCCGATGGTTGCCGAGACCTATTCGGAAAGCCGCCGCGCCATGGCCCACAAGATCGGCCTTGGTCGCAAGGCCGGCGCCGCTCCTGCGCGCAAGCCGAAGAATGCCAGCGAGGCCAAGGCCGCGGCCCAGGCGCATCTGACCGGCGAATAAACCGCGTCGCGACGGTGGCGGGGTCGGCGGCTGCCGAACCCCGCCACCGCCGGGCGGCACGATCATCCTGGCAGCAGCGACCGCGCCTCTTCGCTGGAGGGCAGGTCCGTGTCGCGGTCCGGGCCGACCGGTTTCGCCCTCAGCCCGCGCAACGCGATCGCCTCGGCGCTTTGCAGGAGCGCGATGGATTCGCGGATCGCGCGCAAGGCGGCGGACGGATCCGCCCAGCATCCGTCACCCCTGAAGATCGAACCGTCGAAATGGCTCAGCACATCCAGAGCCGTGTCGACCTTTTCGGTCGCCAACTCATGATCTTCCGCCAAATCGGTGTGACAGTTGCTGCGCATCATCATGAACACGCTCTTGCTTTCGCTGGCTGCGCTGATCCGCAAGCCATGATGTCCTGAGGTCTTGCCAGCGTCCTGCAGAGCAATCCCTGAACAGAATGCCTGGATCCGGTCCGGACTCCGCAACATTCAGGCGGCCGCCGACGTCGCGACAGCGGTCAATGACCCCGTGTCGAGCGTACCGGAACGGGGCCCGAGAATCAGATCGATCGCCAACTGTACGTGACATGCCGTCACATCGCTCGACTCCGCGTCGAGGATCGACAACGCTTTGCGCAGATGCGCGACGGCGACGTCACGACTTGCCATTTCTTGGATGCTCCTCCGTCCGACGATTGCCCCAAAATGGCAATCGATATTAGACTTTTAAAGCAAATCAGGGTGCCATTGAAGACGAAAACCGAGAAAAGTTAGACAAAATCAACGGTTTACAGTTATCGATCGAAATGGTGGTAAACACGTCTTCGCAATTTTGACATGGTAGCCGTTCGCCACCTCGTCACCATTGCGGAGACGTTATGAAAGCCTTCGCAATCTTTGCATGACAACCTGTCTCAGTGGTGCATATATATCGCATGTCAAGTAAGATCGGCAGCTGCAGGATTGATGCTCATGGGGTGGATAACGAGGTGGCGACGGGCTGGCGGCCGCAAGCCGGCTTCACTCACAGCGTCACCAGCCCCGACCAGTTGGAACGCCTGAACGCGAGCGGCGGCATCGCGGTCAGCTTTGCGACTCAGGGCCGAAGCGTCCATCTGGCTTTTCAGGGCAGCCAGAGCGAAACCCTCAGTGTCTGGGAAACCCAGAGCCGGACCGGCTTCATCACCAGCCCGATGATGACGGCCGAACTCGTCACGATCCGGTTCGTCGAGACCGGAGCCATGGTAAGAATCAACCAGAACGGGGCGGACGTCATCGTAAGCCCTGCACAGGCGCTGCTCACCTCATTCGACGTGATGCGGCGTGAACAGGCCACGCCGGGTTTTTCCGCGATCAGCGCGACCGTCAGCCGCAGTGCCGTTCTGGACGCCTGCCGTGCGCTGTTCGGCGCAGAGACGACGATGCTGCCGCAATTCGAAACGGTGGTCGATCTCGATACCACCGGTTTGCGCGCCGTGCGCTCCACGGTAACCGCCCTGCGCCAGCATCTGTCAACAGCGGCAGGCCCGATCGACCTGATGCTTCCCTTGTTGCAGGAGGTGCTGCTCTATCAACTCGCCGCAAGCTGGCCGATGATCGGCACCGGACCCTCTTTGCACATTCCCACCGCGACCGGCCGCGCGGTCCGACAGGCGATCGATTACATCGAAGCGCATCTGCGTGAGCGGATCGCCATCCGTGATCTGGCCGAAGCCGTCGGCATCAGCGTGCGTGCGCTGCAAATCGCCTTCAAGCAGCAGATGGGCTGCACGCCGATCAACTACATCATCGCACGGCGTCTCGACCGGGTGCATGCGCAACTTCGCCTCTCCGAAAACGAGACGATCCGTCAGGTGGCCGCGAGTTGGGGGTTCGTCCACATGAGCGACTTCGCCAAACGCTATCGTGAGCGGTTCGGACATCTGCCGAGCAGCCGCCGTGCCGGTGGCTGATCCCCCCAATCACGGATACGGCAGAAATAGCCCTCCAGGCGACGTCCACTCATAGCCGGTTACGACCAGCGGGGGCGGCCACCCGCAAAGTAGCGTCAAAAAATCTTGCTAGTGATAGTGATTCTCATTACCTGATTGGGAAAGGGGAAGGCACTATGAACCATGCGTACCTCCTGCACGGCACGGCCGTTGCGGGACTCATTCTTGCGGCTCCGCCAGTTGCGGCACAGGTTGTTCAGCCGAGCGCGAATGAAGAAACCGGTGCGGAGATCACCGTGACCGCCACGCGCAGCGAGAAACGGGTCGAAGACGTGCCGCAGACCGTATCGGTCATTGACGCAAAGACGATCGACGACCGGCTGATCACCGACATCAAGGATCTGGTCCGCTACGAACCTGGCGTCGCGGTGCGCCGTGCACCGGCACGCTTCACCGCGGCGGGCGCCGCTACGGGTCGCGACCGCAACAGCGGCTTCAACATCCGCGGGCTGGAGGGCAACCGCGTTCTTATCACCGTCGACGGCGTGCGGGTACCGGACGCCTTCAGCTTCGGCGCGCAGTCGGTGGGACGCGGCGACTATGTCGATCTCGATCTCGTTCGCTCGGTAGAGATATTGCGTGGCCCGGCATCCGCCCTTTACGGAAGCGACGGCGTCGCAGGCGCGGTCAGCTTCATCACGAAGGACCCGCAGGATTTCCTGCGCGGCGGCGATCAGGTCGGCGGCGGCCTGCGCCTCGGCTATGACGGATCGGACGATAGCTGGACCAAGGGTTTCGTGCTTGCCGGTCAGCAGGGCGACGTGCAGACGATGCTCGCCTATACCCGCCGCGACGGTCATGCGCTGAACAACAAGGGCCGCAACGACAGCGCCGACACCGACCGCACCACCCCCAATCCGCAGGATATCGAATCCGACGCATTGCTGGCGCGGATCGTCTGGACGCCGGACGACCACAGCCGGGTGCGCGCGACTTATGAACGCTTTGGCTCGGTGGTTAAAACCGACGTGCTGAGCGCGATCACCAAGCCCTCCGCCGCCGGCCTGTTGGCCCCCACCGCCGTTCGCAGCCTGCACGCACGCGACACCGCGGCGCGCGACCGCGGCACGATCGATTATCGTTATACCGGAGACGGCATCGTCAGCGGCATCCGCGCCGCCGCCTTCGTTCAGGACAGCGGCACTGTGCAGACCGGTTGGGAGGATCGGAACACAGCGGTGGATCGCATCCGCATCAACGCCTTCGACAACCGGGTTTATGGCGGCACGCTGCAACTGGAAAGCCGCGCCGCGACCGGCCCCCTCACGCATCTGTTCGCCTATGGCGCGGATTATTCGCATACCCGCCAGACGGGTGTGCGCGACGGCACCGTGCCGCCGGCGGGCGAAACCTATCCCACGCGCGCATTCCCTACCACCGATTACACGCTGTTCGGGCTGTTCGTGCAGGACGAGATCGCGATCGCCGACGGGTTGCTGACGCTGTTTTCCGCGATCCGCTACGACCATTACCGGCTGGACCCGCGTACTGATCCGCTGTTCACCGGCTTTGTCCCGCGCGGTCAGTCCGGATCGAAATGGACGCCGCGGATCGGCGCGGTGGCGAAGCTGACCGAGATGGTACGGCTGTTCGCCAATTATGGCCAAGGCTTCAAGCCGCCCGAGCCGAACCAGGTAAACAACGGCTTCGCCAATCTTGCCCAGGCCTATCGCTCGATCCCCAATCCCGACCTGAAGCCGGAAACGAGTCGCAGCGTTGAGGGCGGCATCCGCCTGAACGGCGCCCGCTGGTCGCTCAGCGGCACCGCCTTTCGCAGCCATTTCCGCAACTTCATCGACCAGCAACAGGTCGGCGGGCAGTTCGGAAACTTTGCCGATCCGGCGACCTTCCAGTTCGTCAACTGGAACCGGGTCCGGATCGAGGGGCTGGAAGCGCGTGGCGAGGCCCGCCTGCCGGTCGGCGTCGGCATCCGCGCGGCGGTATCCTATGCCAAGGGCACGATGCGGACCAACGGTATCGCCGGCACGCGGCCGCTCGACAGTATCGAGCCGGTCAAGCTGGTGGCAGGCCTGTTCTACCAGCCGGACGGCGGCCCGTTTCGTGCCGAAGTCGTTGCCACCCATTCGGCGGGCAAGGACCTGTCCGACACCAACAACACCTGCAACACGGCGACCACCACCTGCTTCACGCCGGACGGCTTCTGGGTGTTCGACGCCACCGCCTCGCTGCGCGTCATGGAGCGCGCGACGCTGCGGGTGGGCGTCTTCAACATCACCGACCGCCGGTATTTCTGGTGGAGTGACGTGCGCGGCGTGGCTGCCACCTCCACCATCCGTGACGCCTTTTCGCAGCCGGGCCGCAACGCCGGCGCCTCCCTGTCCTTCAGCTTCTAGAGGATCGTCCCGATGACCCGCTTCCCACTTGCGTTCGCGCTCGCCGTTTCTCCCTTTGCGCTTGCCGCCTCTGCCACCGCCCAGACCGAACAGGCCCGATATGCCGACCGCGCCCGCGACCATGCCGCGATCATGGCGATGGCCGGCACCTTCAAGGTGACGTTCGACATGCGCGAAACGACGCCGCTCGTCGCCGGCTACACCCCCTACCCGGCCAAGCTCAGCGGCGGCCACGAAGTCGTCCGCGCGATCGTCGATACGCCCGACCACATCGTGCTGCAGCACCTGCTGGTGGTCGGCGACGGCAATGGCCAGACGATGGTGGTGAAGCATTGGCGGCAGGACTGGACGTACCAGCCGGCCAGCGTGCTCACCTATGTCGCACCCGGTCGATGGCGCTTGCGCCCGGTGGCGGAGCGGGAGCGTCGCGGCGCTTGGTCGCAGACCGTGTGGCAGACCGACGACTCGCCGCGCTACGGCGCGATCGGCCGCTGGCGATATGATGACGGCGCCACCCGCTGGACCAGCGAGGAAACGCGCCGCCCGCTCGCACGCCGCGATGCGACGCGCGGCGTACCCTATGACCATTATCTCGGCACCAATCGCCACGTCCTGACGCCAAGCGGCTGGGTCCATGAACAGGATAACGCCAAGATCGGCAGCAAGGATGGGCGCGCCACCACCTTTGTTCACGAATATGTGGTCAATACCTATGTCCCCGCCACCGATTTCCGGACCGCCGCCGCCGATGACTATTGGGCGCGGACCCGAGATTACTGGGCGACCGTGCGTGCCGCATGGGACGCGCGGATCGCGGCCCAGGACGGCCTGACGCTGGGCGAGGTCGCCGACACCGGATCGGTTACCGCGCACGAACTGATGCTGCTCGCCGACGATATCCGCTCGGGCGAGGCGACGACCGCTAGCGCCGCGGAACAGGCAAAGGCGTTGATCCGCAAGGATTGAGGCCGCCGCCACCGCTCGGCCACGAACCGGTCGGCCCGAGCGGTGGCGAAACCCTCGCCCCTATCGGGCGTCAGAAGCGCGCCCGCACCGCCGCGAACAGGCTGCGCGGATCGGCGGGCGCGTGCAGCCGCTGGGCCCCGTCGAACCAGACATATTCATAACGGTCGTTGGTCAGGTTGCGGATCTGCGTCGACACCTCGATCGCCTTGGTCAGCCGATAGGCGATCTCGGCGGTGACCTGGAAATAATCGCCATAGCGCCCCTGACTGTTCGCCGTGTTCAGTTCGTAGGCGGACTGACCATTGCCCCATAGCGAAGCGCGCCATGGGAGCGCCGCCGGCGCCCATTCGATGCCGGCGGTGTAGACGTTGCGGGGAACGTGATCGATCTCGTTCCCGGCGGTCAGCGGCGCGGCGGGATCGGCGACGCGGATCACCGCCTTCTGGTGCGACCAGCTTGCCCAAACCGAGAGGCCCGGTACCGGCTGCACGTTTGCCTCCAGGTCGAAGCCGCGGCGGCGGGTTTCGCCGAGATTGTCGAATTCGCCCGACGGATCGTTCAGGCGCCGGCGCAATTCGCCGCTGGCGGTCTGCTGCCACACCGCCGCGCGCGCGGTCAGCCAGCGGCCCTTTGCAAGCCTTATCCCGGCCTCGACACCTTCGTTGATCGACGCGTCGAGGTCGCGGACCCGCGGCGGCACGACGAACGTGCCCGAGCCGGCACCGATCTGAAAGGTGCGGCCGAGATTGCCATAGGCGGTAATGCCTGTGGCCGGCGTTAGCGCCACCGACAGCTTGGGCTGGCTGATCGTGCCATAGTCGTTGAGGGGGTAGCTGACCCCGTTCAGCCGGTTGGTGAAGGTGCCGCCGACCCGGTCGATCCGCCACGCCGGCGTCACCGTCAGCCAGCGCACCGGCGTCACGATCGCCTGCACATAGGCGCCACCGACCGTCAGGTCGAAATCCTGGTCGCGCGTTGCCGCCACGATGGTGCGGCGGTCGGTGGTCCAGCGCAAACTCCGGTTGTGCTGCCACTGCACATCGCCGCCCGCCTCCGCCATCAGCCAGTCGGCGGCATGCCAATGAAGGCCGGTGACGACGCCATATTGCTGCTCGTCGGTCAGCCGCTGCTGCTGCGCGACATCGGCGGAGAAGCGGACATAGCGATTGTCGTCGATGCTGTTGGCATAGCCGACCGCGGTCAGCGACAGGCGGGCGGCAAGATCGGCATCGAGATGCAGGCTGTATTGCGACAAGCGGCGCGTGCCGCCATCGGTTTCCGACACCGCATAGGACCGGCGCCGGTCGCGATACGCGTCGGCATCGGTCAGATAGCCGGGCTCCTCCGCCGCCGCGCGGCTGTGGCGGACGATCGCCCCGAGCTTGGCCGGCCCAAGGTCGTAGAACCACTTGCCCGCGAAGTTCAGCCGGTCGAGACCGGCATGGTCGCGGTATCCGCCGGTCCGGCGATAGGCGAACAGGTAGTTCTGGCTCAGCCGGCCACCCTCCACCCCGGCCGAGAGCTGCGCGTCCCGGGTGCCGAACGCGCCGGCGATGCCGCGCGCGTCGAGATAGGTGCTGCCGGTACGCGTCCTGACGTTCGCGCTGCCGGCGATGGCGTGGAGGCCCCAGCGCGGGTCGGACGTGCCGCGCACCAGTTCGACCGAGGCAATGTCGAGCGGCGACACCATGTCGATGAAGTCCATCCGCCCGGCATTGTCGTTGGACGGCACACCATCGATCAGCAGCTTGACGGCGTTGATCTCGCCCTCGCCGTTAAAGCCGCGGATCGAGAAGCGGCCGGAGGTCGTACCCTGGTTGAAATCGGTCAGCAGCACGCCCGGCAGCCGCGCGAACAGCTCCCACGCATTGTCGACATTCTGGCGCTGCGCCACATCGCCGCCGAGCACGTCGACCGAGGACAGCACGTTGGCGGTCGATCGCGCCATCGCGCTCGCGGTGACGACGATCTCGCCTCCGCCGATCGCCACCTGCGTATCGGGCCGGGTGGTGGACGCCTCACGCTCCTGCGCGACGGCGGCCGTGGACAGCAGCAGGCAGGATGCCGCGCCTGTCAGACGATGAACTCGAAACATGCCATTCCCCACATTCCGGCCAGAGCGAACATGGCCGGGATCCGGCGCCGCATGCCCGCCGAAACGTCGCGGGCGCGCACCGCGCGTGCGGGCCGGATCACATGAAAGCCAGCGGCCGCGTCTGGTCAGACCGGGCGATCCGCAGTTGTCAGTCGAGGGGGAGCGGAGGGCCGCGCAGGGGCGGCCGTAGATGGTGCGCGGATCGATGAACGCGCCGCGGCGCCGGGAGCAGCGCCATCGCCGCCACGACGGCAAGCGCGGCCACCAGCACGACCGGATCGACGGCGCCGAGCATCTGCGCCGACAGGCCCGCATAGGCGCATGGCATCTCGGACTTGCCATGGTCCTTCGATGGCCCTTGCTCGGGCGCCGTGTCATGCATCGCCGCCATGGCGCCGTCACCGGCCGGCATCGTCATCATCGGTGCCGCGCTCGGGCAGATGACGATGCCGAGCGCCCCGTGATCGTTCCCGATCATGTACCCGGTCGGCACCAGTAGCTTCAGCAGCAAAGCCGCCGCGCAGATCAGCACGGCAAGACAGCGTTGCGCCAGAAGATGCCGGACGGCGATCACGCTGGCGGGTTATCGTCGATGCCGGCCGGTGTCACTTGGGCATTTGCGCCCGGTCTGCCGCCGCCGCCGATACCCGCCCTGTTCAAAAGGCGAGGCCGGCGCGAACGAAGACCGATCGCTCGTTGAAAGCGAAAGCCGATATCGCATGATAACGCTGCGCGCATAGTTGAGGTCGAGGGTCATTTTGTCGCGGGGGAAGGCTGTCCGCAAAGCGCAACTGCTGCGTCAGGTCGAACAATGGCGTCGTGATGCCCAGCGCGGCGATCGGTGCAGGCGTGCCCGCGATCCGAACGAAGCGGGTCTTGTTGTAATTGCCTGCCAGCGTGCCGCTGAACCGGCTACCGTCGCCAAAGCTGTGCCGGTAATTCACCACCAGATCGATACCCTGCGTCTGGGTATCCACCGCATTGGTCAGAAAGGACAGCGCGGCAAAGCCGGACTGCCGTTGGCGGCCAGGAAGTTGGTCAGCCGCGTATTCTGGAACGTCGACGAGATCGCGATCCGGTCGCGCACCTTGATCCGATACACGTCGAGTGTTGCCGTAAATCCCCTCGCTTCGAACACTGCCCCGATCGACACGTTTTGGGATTTTTCGGGCTTGAGATCGGTCGCGCCGCGGGATTGTCGACCGCTGCGACCCGCACGATCGCCTGCGTCCCGTTCAGGATCAGCGTATTCGACGCGTTGTAGCCCGACTGCGCTAGCGCCGACGCGCGAAAGCAGGTGTGGTAGGAGCCACGCAGCGCCAGCCCACGGAACAGCCCCGTGTCGAGAGGTCGCGCTTCGTCAGACCGTCCGGCTCCCGGCATAATAGCCGCTATCGTATATCTTTACCCCTTCTATGTGACGCCCCCATAGTGCAGTTGAAGGCGTTCAAGCTGTCGCCCGTCACGTCTCAAATCCACGACATGCGGCTTCGACCGGCGTATCGTTCAACGGATTGGTGATCGTCCTGGCTATCTTGCGCTACTCCTTACCCGCCAACGCACGCCTCGCCGCTCGCGCCACACAAAGGTCGCGCGTGCGGCACGTTCAACTTGCAATGCGAACCCCCAAGCGCAGTTTTTGCAACCAGGGTTAAGCCGTCTGCCGCTGCATCGGCAAGGGAAGAAAGCACAAAAGGGGGCAGCGGCGAACGAACGGGGGCGGGCCGCCGGGCGATCCCGTGCCGGCCCTCATCCGAAGGACCGCTTTCAGAATTCAGCCCAGTCGGCGGCAATCGCGGTGTTTCCCGCCACCCGCGGTGCCGGCGCGGCGGGGCGCGGTGAGGACGTCAGGGGGGCGATGCGGGCGCGCAGCTGATGCACGGGCGACATCGATCCGGCCGGCGCCGCCCCCGTGCGGAACCGGGAGATTTGGTCGCCCAGCCCGTCCGCGCGCTCGGCAAGGTTGCGGGCCGCGGCGCTGGCCTCCTCGACCATTGCGGCATTCTGCTGGGTCACATTGTCCATCTCACCGATCGCGACGTTGACCTGCACCAGCGCCTTCGACTGCTGATCGGCGGAGGAAGCAATCTCTTCGACGAGGCTGTCGACCTTGCCGAAGCTCGACATGATCGAGGCGAGCGCCTCGCCCGTCTCGCCTACCAGCCGGACGCCGGCCGCCACCTGTTCGGCCGATGCGTGGATGCGGCTCTTCACGTCTTTCGCCGCGTCGGCCGACCGCTGCGCCAGCGCGCGGACCTCGGAGGCGACGACGGCGAAGCCCTTGCCGGCATCGCCCGCGCGCGCCGCCTCGACCCCCGCGTTGAGCGCCAGCAGATTGGTTTGGAAAGCAATGCCGTCGATGACGCTGATGATCTCTGAAATCTCGACTGAGGTGCGCTCGATGCCGTCCATCGCGACGACCGCGTTACGGACGACCTGGCCGGACTGTTCGGCGACGGTGCGCGCGTTGCGCACCATCATATTGGCACTGGCCGCCCGTTCCGCGGTGCTGCGGACGGTTTCGGTGATCTCGTCCATCGCCGCGGCGGTTTCCTCCAGGCTGGCCGCCTGCTGCTCGGTCCGCCGCGACAGATCCTCGGAGGCGGAGCGGATCTCGCCGGCCCCGTCTTTGATCGCGATGACTGCCTTGGCGACTTCCGCGACCGTCGTCTGCAGCGAGGTGGCAGTGGTGTTAAAGTCGTTCTTCAGCTTGACGAATGGACCATCCAGATCATCGTTGACGCGGGCGACGAGGTTGCCGTTGGCCAGATCGGCCAGCCCATTGCCCAGGCTGTCGACGATCAGGTCGGTCTGATCGCTCTTTTCCGCTTCGACCGCGGCGAGCTGGTCGCGGAACTGCTGCATCGCCTCGGCCAGCTCGCCGATCTCGTTCCGGCTCGCCACGACCGGGATGGGGACGGTGCGGTCACCGGCCGTCATCCGCTGCAGGACGGCGATTATGTCGGGCAGGATGCGCATGCTGCCCGTCGACCACCGGACGATCGCAAGGGCAAGGATCAGCGCCAGCAGGCACACGACCAGCATGATGATCTCGAAACGCTTGATTTGATCGGTGACGCTCTGGCCGATCGCTTTGTTGCGCCCTTCTTCGAAATCGATGAACTGGTTGATCTGCTTCAGCCAGGTGATGAACTGAGGACGGGCCTTGGCCATCAGCACGGCATGCGCGCCGGTCGCATCGCCGCTCAGGCGGCGACGGATCACATCATCGATCAGCGGCAGGGTGACCTGTTCGGTTTCCTTGATGTCCGCCAAGATTCGCGTCTCTTCGGGCTGCGGCTGGGCCGCGGGGGCAAGCATGGCGTCCAGCGGGCCGGCCGATTGCGCATATTTGGCCGTCAGCTCGTCGATATGGCGGCGGATGCCGGGCAGTTCGCCGGTATCGGCCAGGATCACGTCACGCAGAGCGATGGCCCGATCGTGCACGCTGCCGCGAAAGTTGATCGCATAGCGTTGCTTGACGCTGTTGCTCTCGTTGACCGTTCTCAAATCCTCGCCGATCGAGCCGACCAGCATCGTCGCAATCGCCGCGACAGACAGCAACAGCGCCATGATGGCGCCGAAGCCGGCATAGACCTGGCTGGAAACCTTCATATTCCGGAGCACCGTACATTCCTATGAGACAAGCAGATGGCCAAAGCGTATCCGGCTAATTATAAGATATGATGAACACGACCATCACTACAGATGCTATCACTGCTGCCGTCAACCTGTTCAATTCCGGCTAGCTGTTTAATTCCGCGGTTTTATGGTGCGATCCTTTCGTTGGAATAGAAGTAAGCCGCATGGGACAAGCTCGTCATGGGTGCGAAAGGTGGCTCGGGAATTTGGCATAGCGGGGATAAGTGATTGCCGATCTGACGGCGGCCGCGCTGGCCGCGAACAGGAGGCGGGCACGGCCGCTGGAGGGCGGAGCGGACGTGTTCGGAACAGCCGGCGGTGGCCGAGCCGGCGATCGACGTCATGGTGCTGCACGTAAAAATCGGAGAGCGGACACTGGCGAATGGCTCTTTGGCCGCTCGGGGAGGCCGGTCTGTTGCCGGGCGCAAGGCGATGATCGATCGTGGACATGCGCTGCCGCTGGTCGCTCAGGCGCGGCAGCTCGGGATCAGCCGTGGCAGCATCTACTATCTGCCACGCGCCGTGCCGGACGCCGACCTGTCCGTCATACGGCACATCGACGAGTTGCACCTGCTCTACCCGTTTGCCGGCAGCTGGATGTTGCGCGATCTGCCCCGGCGGGAAGGCGTTGAGATCGGCCGGCTGCATGTCGCAACGCGGATGGGGCTGGAAGGGCTCTACCGCCGCCCGAACACGTCGAGGCCGGCACCGGGGCATAATGTCTGTTCGCACCTGCTGCGCAATCCGGCGGTGACGAGGCCCAAGCAGGTCTGGGCGACGGGACATAACATACCTCCCGATGACGCGCGCCGTCGTCTATCTCGTCGCCGTCATGGACTGGTTCACCCGGCGCATACTGGCGTGGCGGGTGTCGATCTCGCTGGGTGCCGACTTCCGTATCGAGGCGCTGCAGGAAGCACCAGCCCGCTACGGCAGACCGGTGATCTTCAACAGCGACCAGGGCTCGCAGTTCACCAGCACCGCGTTCACCGCCGTCCTCCTGTGCGAGAAGACCGTCATCAGCATGGACGGCAAAACCTACTGGCGCGACAACATGTTCGTGGAGCGCCTTTAGCGCCCGGTAAAATATGAAGAAGTCTACCTCAACGCCTGCGCTTCGGTCCCCGAAGCCCGCGCCGGCATCGGCGGATACACGGCCTTGTACAATGCCGTCAGGCCGGATTCCGCGCTTGGCGGCCGCACGTCCGACCGGATATATCTCGACCAGCCGCTACTCGCAGCGGCATGATCAACCAGCGGCAACCCACTTGTCCATGCCACGAGCCTGTGCAGACAAACCGGGCCACCTCTACCTGCTGGCCATAATGCTTCCCGCGATCATGCTCGTTATCCGGTTACCCGGCATGAAAGCTGACCTTTCGCCCTATCTGCAGTGCCGAATCTGGGGTCTCTCGACATCCTGCTTGATCCACTGGGGCTGATGGGCGAGCATGTGCCGGTAGCGGACCACCTCCTCCTGAAACACCGCACTGGCTTGGTCGGCTGTCAGGCCGTCACCCTCGATCTTCTCGTGCAGGCTCATCCGTACCGTCTCGTTCCGCCCGGTCATCGCGACCGCGCGTCGACATGCGACCGGCTGGTCCTTCGTCAGAAGGCCGACCATCGTCACTACGGTTATAGGTTTTGCACTTGCTGGCGCCAAACGCCGGCTTCGCCACCACCAATAGACCGCGCTGCGGCGGGTGAGGTTCTCAATTACTGGCATCAGGGACTGGCGTCACTTAACACCACTGCGATGGTTGAATCCCGGCCAAGCCTCGGAAAACCGCAGTTGTCCATACCCTTGGCAGGGGCAATCAGTAACTGGCTGGGGCGGCAGTATTCCCATCCCAGCAAAGCTGCTCGCTAAGTACTTGATTCCACTAGCGTGCAGGTACCGCCTGCACACACCATTGCTACAATGCATTGGCACAATTTTCAATCGTGATTTAGCCGGTGTTTGTGGACGCTGGAAGATGCAATTTTAGGGGTCCGGCAGCCAAGCAGAGGTTCAAGTGGTCCATCAGCCTATTGCGCGCCATAATAACCGCAGGGCGCCAATCGGCACATGCTTGGCGGGTAGACCCACAAGTGGACATTGGCGGGCCGATTCAGGCTTCCGAGCTTCGGCCGTTCGTTCATGTCGACGGATTGATACTAAGAACGGTGTGTTTTGGGGACAAAGCGGTCGATCCGGCTGGGCGGCTCGAACGTCCGTTCGTCCCAGAACCCGACGTTCGCTGGCATAGCCTCTCACTTTCATGAAGTAGAAGGTCTGGCTGTTTGAAGGCGGACTCCTTTCGGGAGACCGCAGGACGGCTTGAATCGCCAGACGTTCGGAAAGTATCTCGTGCAACGCCGCAGCCGACAGCCTCATCACCGTGCCGTGTTCGGCCCTCATCACCACGTCATGCGACCAGCGCCCGTTGCCAAGCAGTAGCTGCCAACCGATGAACCCTTCGCTTCCAACCAGCGCGACCGCGTGGCGGCGGTCATCCTCAAGAAAGTCGAGTACCGGGGCGATGCCGGTCGACGGGTAGCAGATGCTTTCCGCCGCGTACGATCATGTCGCCGTTGCGAAACGGCACCGGTTCCAGATGCGGCGCGAGGACGACGCGGCCAGCGTCGTTCAAGACACGCAGCAGCGCATTGGCCTCACCCGGCAGCACCGTCGGAACTGCGTGTTCCAGCCGCTTTCAAAGCCTGATCATCCATGCCGCCGCCCATACTCCCAAACTTCGCTGCTCAAGCCTTGCGTCTATTTTCGTACCGAAACGCGAAGTGTCGCCAGATGGTTAGGAAACGGATAGTTATAGGAGGGACCATTGCGCAAAACCATCTCAATGCTGATCGCTGCCTCGACCGCGATCACAGGCGTTCCAGCTTTGGCCCAGTCCGCCCGCTCGATCACGGCACCACCTCCGCCACCGCCTCCCGCGACATCCGTGCAACCGCCCAAGGCCGCGCCCGACATGCAGTCGGTCCTGGACGCACTTGCGTCGCTCGGCGGCAAGCCGATTGAGACGCTCACACCTGCGGAAGCCCGTATGCAGCCCTCGGCCGCAGACGGAGCCAGGGCAGCGATGCAGAACAAGGGGATGTCGACCGCGCCTGATCCTGCGGTGGTGACGCGGGACCTGCCGTACGGCAGCGATCCCAAGCAGTTCGTGCGGATCTACAAGCCGGCGAATGCTCCTGCAGGTGGCAAGCCGATGCCGGTCGTCGTCTACTACCACGGCGGTGGCTGGGTCATCGCCGACGTCGACACCTACGATGCCGCGCCGCGGGCTATGTCGAAGGCATTAAACGCGATCGTGGTTTCGGTCGAATACCGCCATGCTCCCGAGTTCAAGTTCCCCGCGCAGCATGACGATGCGGCCGCGGCCTATCGCTGGACGCTGCAGAATGCGGCGAGCTGGGGTGGCGACCCTGCACGGATAGCCACGGTCGGCGAGAGCGCGGGCGGCAACCTCGCGGTTGCGACCGCGATCTACGCGCGCGACAACGGCCTGACTGCGCCGCGGCACATCGTCTCGGTCTACCCAATCGCGAACAGCAGCATGACGCTGCCCTCGCGGAAGGATTCGGCCAACGCCAAGCCGCTCAACGCCGCGATGCTGCCGTGGTTCGGCTATTACTACCAGAACAGCAAAGCCGATGCGCAGGATCCGCGCCTGAACCTGGTTGCCGCGAACCTCCGCGGGCTTCCGCCCACGACGATCATCAACGCGCAGATCGATCCGCTGCGCTCGGATGGCGAGACGTTAGCGGCCGCGATGCGGGCGGCCGGTGACAAGGTCGAGCAGAAGACCTTCCCAGGCGTGACCCATGAGTTCTTCGGCATGGCCAAGGTCGTGAACGGCGCCAAGCAGGCGAACGATCTGGCGGTTGCTCGACTGCGAGCAGCGTTCGCGGCGCCCGCGACTCGGCGCTGAACGCACGGGGCGGCGGCCTGTCGGCCGCTGCCCCTTCTCTGTTCGATAGGATTTGCGACCACGCCCGGCAAAGGTGGCGCTTGATCCTTTGATGTTCAGGTGTGCCGGTCAGCCCGGAGACAAATTGAGCGCTTGGCCGTTCTGCAGGTCGTCCTGTCCATGCTTCCAAAGCAGTGATGGAGCGGCAGGGTCGACCAACGCTCGCAAAAGCTGGAACCGCCAGGAGGCTGACTAATGCCGATGATTACCGCCGGCGACCTCAACATGGAGGTGGCGCTTTACGGCGTAGAAGATGGACAGCCGTTGCTCCTCATTCATGGCTGGCCGGATGACGCATCCACGTGGGATCAGGTGGCACCTGCTCTGGCCGCCGAAGGATTCCGGGTCATCGTGCCGACGTTGCGTGGGTTCGGCGCCACCCGCTTCCTCAACGACGATGTCTTGCGAACCGGCAACAGCGCGATGCTTGCGATCGACATGATCGCGCTCATGGACGCGCTCGGCATCGACCGCTTCATGGTCGCCGGGCACGACTGGGGATCGAACACCGCCGAGGCCTTGGCCGCCGGTTGGTCCGATCGGGTGGAGCGGATGGCGATGCTGTCGACCCCGCCCCGGCTCGGCGGCATGCCAACGCCGCCGTTCGAGCAGACCCAGCGGCAATGGTATCACTGGTTCATGGCAACCGCGCGCGGGGCGGAGGCGGTGCGTGCCGACCGTCGCGGGTTCACCCATCTGCATTGGGTCAACTGGTCGCCACCGGGATGGTTCGACGAGGTGACGTTCGATCGTGTCGCCCGGTCGTTCGACAATCCCGACTGGGCCGACGTAACGCTCCACAGCTATCGCGCGCGCTGGGGCGAAGCGGAACCTGATCCACGAAGCGCTTGGTTGGAGGACAAGGTCAAGACGACCAAGACGTTGTCCCTGCCGACGCTCTACATCCACGGCGATGCCGACGGCGTGAATCCGTCCTCGACCGCGAAGGACGTGCGACCAAAATTTGCCGGGCCGTTCGCGCGCATCACCATGACCGGGGTCGGCCACTTTCCGCAGCGCGAGAACCCGCAAGCGGTGGTGCGCCACCTCCTTACTCTATTCGCCGGCGACTTCGCCGCTCTCACAGATACGATCGACAGGAGCCTGCCCATGAAAAAAGCCGCCCCCTATGCCGCTGGGATTGCCGCCATCGGCTTGGTCGCCGCGGCCGCAGCCGGCGTCGCCCACGCTCAGGGACGCAGTGCCCAACTGACGCAGGTGGCTCAGTTCGACCATCAGGCGACCGGCGTCGCCGTGACCGAGGATGGCCGGCGCTTCGTCAACTTCCCCCGCTGGACCGATGACGCGCCGATTTCCGTCGCGGAGGTGATGAAGGACGGTAGTCTGCGTCCTTATCCGGACGCCAAATGGAACAGCTGGCGCAACGCCCGCGCCAACGAACTGCCGGTCGGCGACTATTTTGTCTGCGTCCAGTCGATCGTGCCCGATGGCCACGGCAATCTGTGGGTGCTCGATCCCGGCGCGCCGGGCAACGAGAAGATACTTGAAGGCGCGCCGAAACTCGTCCGTATCGATCTGGCGTCGAATACGGTGACGAAGACGATCCTAGTTCCCGGCGATGTGGCGCTGCAGGGCACCTACCTCAACGACATCCGCTTCTCGCCCGACGGCAAGACCGGCTACATTACCGACAGCGGCACGCGCGGCGCGATCATCATTGTCGACCTGGAAAGCGGCAAGAGCCACCGCGCCCTCGACGGGCACGCGTCAACCCAGATCGACAAGACGGTGAAGGTCACGCTCGACGGCAAGCCGCTGGTCCGCCCCGACGGCCGCCAACCCGCTTTCGCTGCGGACGGCATCGCCATCTCCAAGGATGGCAAGACGCTCTACTATCAGGCGCTGACCGGCAAGACGCTCTATTCAATCGACACCGCCAAGCTGCGGTCGGACGTCAGCGAGGCCGACAGGGCGGCAGCGGTGAAGATGGTCGCGCAGACCCACGTCGCTGACGGCCTGTGGATGAGCAAGGCGGGCGTGCTCTACCTGACCTCACCGACCGACTATGCGATCAAGCGGCTGAACGGCGCGATCGTTGAGACGGTGCTGACCGACCGCCGGCTGCGCTGGCCCGACACCTTCTCCGAAGGGCGCGACGGGACGATGTACGTCACCGCCAGCCATATTCAGGACACCAACTGGTTCACGCCCGGCGCACCGCCGTCGATCAAGACGCAGCTGTTCTCCTTCGCACCCGCCAAATGATCGGACATCCCATGACCTATCTGCGCTATTCGCCCGACATCGAAACACGCGAGCCCGACGAACAGGAGAGCATCGACGGCATCATCCAGGGCATGACCCAGGAGAGCCAGACGGTCGAGAAGCGAGACGGGCACGCGGTACGGGCGAGTCATGCCAAGAGTACGGCCTGTGTGATCGGCAAGCTCATCGTCGCGCCCGGGTTGCCGCCCGAACTCGCACAAGGCCTCTTCGCGGAACCAGGCACGTTCGATGTAGCCGTCCGCTTCGCGCAAGGACCGGGCGAGAAGCTCGGCGATCGAGTCTCGACCCACCGCGGCATGTCGATCAAGGTGTTCGGCGTCGAAGGCGCGAAGCTGCCCGGCCATGATGCGCCGACGCAGGACTTCGTCCTCGCCAGCGGCACCACCTTCCCCGCGGGCACCGCCGCGGGTTTCCTCTCGCAAGCCAAGAAAATAGGCCTGACGGTTCCCATGCCTGAGGGGGTGAAGAGCGCGGCCGCCTCCGTCGCTCGCAACATCAACAAGGTGTTGAACGCGGTTGGTGTGGGCCCAAGCCCGACGCTCGACTTCTATGGCCACCCCTTCAGCCACCCGCTGGTCGAGGAATATTTCAGCCAGTGCCCGGTACGCTTCGGCGATCACGTCGCGAAGATTGGGGCCTTTCCCGTTTCGGCCGGGCAACAGGCGCTCGCCGATTGGCAGCTCGACCCGCATCAGGATGAGGATGGTTTCCGCCATGCCGCGGTCGATTATTTCAAGGGCAACGATGCGGTGTTCGAGCTTCGGGCGCAGCTGTGGACCGATGCCGTGACGCAGCCCATTGAGGACACCTCCGTCGACTGGCCGACGAGCGAAAGTGAGTACCGCACCGTCGCCACGATCCGACTGCCGCGACAGTCAGCCTATGCGCCGGACCGCGTCCGCTATTTCGATGAGGTGATGACGTTCCGCCCGGCCCATAGCCTGGAGGTCCATCGCCCGCTCGGCGGTGTGATGCGCGCACGCATGCAGGTCTATCAGGCGCTCAGCGACTTCCGTCACCGCGAGAACGGTATCGCGGCTACCAACACCGCCGACATCCACGACATCCCGGCCTGAGCCAAAGCGCCAGTGCTACCGATAGTGAGAGGACAATCCATGAAGCTTGAAGGCAAGAACATCGCAATTCTGATCGCGCCACGCGGCACTGAAGAACCCGAATTCGCCAAGCCGAAGGCTGCAATTGAGGAAGCAGGTGGGCAGGTCACCGTCATCAGTCTGGAGACGGGCGAAGCGGAGACGTTCAACAACGATCTCGATCCTGGCGCGAAGTTCACGATCGATAACGCGATCGACGACGTCTCGACCGACGAGTTCGACGGGCTCGTCATCCCGGGCGGCTGCGTCGGCGCTGACAAGCTGCGAGGGTCAGACAAGGTCATCGCGTTCGTGCGCGACTTCTTCGCCGCGAAGAAGCCCGTTGCCGCGATCTGCCACGCGCCCTGGACGCTGATCGAGGCCGATCAGGTCCGCGATCGGACGCTGACGTCGTTCCCGACCCTTCAGACCGACATCGAGAACGCAGGTGGCACCTGGGTCGATCAGGAAGTCGTCGTCGATCAGGGTTTGGTCACCAGCCGCAACCCTGACGATCTACCAGCCTTCTGCGCCAAGCTGGTCGAGGAGTTCTGTGAAGGCAAGCACGACGCACAGGCGGAGAACGCATGATGGCGCGCTTCTCCGACAAGGTCGTCGTCATCACCGGTGCCGCATCGGGGATCGGTGAGGGAGCAGCGCGCCGCTTCGCCGAGGAAGGTGCGACGCTGGTTCTGGGCGACGTTGACAAGAGCGCGCTCGACAAGCTGGCGAGCGAGCTCGGCGGTACGGTCGAGGCGTATGAAACCGACGTGTCCGATCGCGCTGCGTGCGAGGCGTTGGTCCAGGCGGCAGTCGATCGGTTCGGGCGGATCGACGTGCTGGTCAACGACGCCGGCGTCGATCATCTCGGCAAGGTCGATGAGGGCGACTTTGCCGAATTCACCAAGGTGATCGAGACCGACCTGTACGGCGTCGTTCACATGAGCCGCGCGGCAATTCCCCATCTGCGCCAATCGAAGGGCTGCATTGTCAACGTCTCGTCGGTGTCGGGGTTAGGCGGCGATTGGAACCACAGCTTCTACTGCGCGGCAAAGGGGGCGGTCAGCAACTTCACCCGTGCCCTGGCGATGGACGAGGCCAGGAACGGCGTCCGCGTTAATGCGGTGAATCCCTCCCTCACCTATACCGCGCTGACCGCCGGGATGAAGGAACAGCCCGATCTGATCGCCAAGTTTGAAGAGCGCATTCCGCTTGGGCGCGGCGCTGAGCCCGCCGACATCTCGGGCGTGATCGCGTTTCTGGCAAGCGAGGACGCGCGGTTCGTTACCGGTGTAAACCTGCCGGTCGATGGTGGATTAACCGCGTCGAACGGGCAACCGCCGCTGTCGTAATAATTGGGGGCGGGCCCGCGTGTCCCCCCCTCCCCAACCTTGGGAACCAAGCATGTCGATTGCATCGAACAAGGCCCTTGCTCTCGCCTATTTTCCCGCCTTCCGAGACCGAGATGAGAAGTGGTGGGACGCCCACATCGCGCCCGGATTTATCCGCCACGATCCCGGACTCGGCTTCGCGGTCGAGGGGCTGGCGGGGATCAGAAAGCTGGCGGAGGTACTGCACGGCGGCTTCTCGGAGATCGTTTATCCGATCGTGCACGTTGTGGCGGAGGGCGACCGCGTCCTTGTCCACCTGCGCCAGGTCGCGACCCATTCGGGTGAGTATGAGGGCACCCCGGCGACGGACACTCGCACCGATATCGAGGTCATGGACCTGTTCCGCGTCGAAGGCGACCAACTGGTCGAACATTGGGCGCTGATGGACAATCTCACCCTGCTCAAGCAGATCGGCGCAGTAGATGCCTGACATGTCCAAAAACCCGGCCAAGGTCGCGATCGTCACCGGTGCTTCGCAGGGTTTGGGTGACGGCATCGCGGCCGGTTACCGTGCGCGTGGCTGGCGCGTGGTCGGCGTCTCGCGATCGATCGAGGCGGCGGATGAGCACGATTGGGTGACGGTCGCCGGCGATGTTGCCAATCCGGATACCGCCCGCCGTGCGGTTGATCTGGCTTGTGATCGCTTCGGTCGCGTGGATACCCTCGTCAACAACGCCGGGCTCTTCATCGGCGCCGCGTTCACCGACTATACGCTCGAGCAATATGCGCAGATGACGCGCACCAACCTCGATGGCTTCTTCTGGACTTGCCCCGCTCAAATGGAGAGGCATTTGCTCAGCGTGGCGCGGTTTGTTCGAACTGCGGCGGGCTGGTGTAGTTGAGCGCGGAGTGGCGCCGGACGGGGTTGTAGAAGCCGTCGATATAGCGGGCAAAGGCCTGCTCGGCCTGGGCACGGGTATAGAAGACGGTGGGCCAGACGAGTTCGGATTTGATGGTCTTGAAGAATGTCTCGACCATGGCGTTATCGTAGCAATTTCCCTTTCCCGACATGGAGATGCGGATGCCGTGGCGACGCAGCTCGGCTTGGTAGTCCACCGAACAATACTGGCTACCGCGGTCCGAATGATGAATGAGCCCCTTGGGGGGACGCCGCATGACGAGCGCCTTGCGCAGGGCAGCCAGCGCCAGATCGCGGTGCAGCCGGTCGCCGACAGCCCAGCCGACGACGCGGCGGGAGAAGAGGTCGATGACCACCGCCAGGTAGAGCCATCCCTCCCGTGTCCAGACGTACGAGATGTCGACGCCCCACTTCTGGTTGGTTGCCGTCGCGGTGAAATCCTGGTCGATGATGTTCGGCGCGATCGGCCAGGCGTGTTCGCTGTCGGTCGTGCGTTTGAACCTGCGCTTCTGCCGGGCACGCAGGTCGTTCTCGCGCATCAGCCGCGCCGTGCGACGCCGCCCGATGGCAAAGCCATCATCCTGCAACTCGCGCGTCATTCTCGGACTGCCATAGGTGCCGTTCGACAGGGCAAAAGCCGAGCGGACATGCGCCAGCATCACCATGTCATCGCGCTGACGCCGACTGGCCGGGCGATCCTTCCAAGCGAAGTAGCCGCTCTGGCTGACGCCGAGCACCCGGCAGAGGCGGTGGACCGGGAAATCCTCTCTCGCCCGATCGATGAGCTGGAACCTCATCGATTTCCCTCCCGGGCGAAAAAAGCGGTCGCCCGCTTCAGTATGTCACGCTCCTGTCGAAGGATCTCATTCTCCCGCCGAAGGCGCTTCAACTCGGCAGCCATATCCGCCTGCGGCGCTTGATCCGGCGTATCCACCAGACGATCCCGGCTGCGGCTGATCCAGCGCACCAGCGTCGATAGCCCCACTCCCAGATCCTCCGCTATTTCGCGCTGCGTCCGTCCGCTGGTCGCCACCAGCCGATCCGCTTCGTCCTCAAACTCCTTCGTGAACCGTCGCTGCTTCGTCATTGAGTTCGCCTTTCACTTCAAGGGAACTCTCCACTTTGCCGAGGCAAGTCCACAGTACAGTGCGTTACCTTGGCGTGGACGTGGAAGATGCGTTGGAGTTGGCGGAACGAACCGAGGTGTAAGTAGACCCAGTTACAGACGCTCACGCCCCTTCTTGCGCTTGCCAACTTCAGACATCCGTTCACGTTCAATGCGCATGATAGCGACCCTGCACGGCAACGAACCAGTTGTCTCGAAAACGATCGAGTAGTCGGAAAGCCTGCCGCGGGGGGTACGCCTAGGTCACTTGGCACCGGCAAGTCCGCTGACTACCAGAGCCATCTGATCCTCACTTACGCCGGGCCTGATCCAGCCTGAGCACTCCACCTCGGCTAGTCCGCGAAGAAGTACCCAGAACGTCTCGGTCGCGGTCTCATCGCGCCATGACAGATTAACGACCACTCCGAGCGCCACAAAGGCGGCGTGCAGTTCGGGCCTTTGGGAACGCAATAGCGACTAACATTGATTTACGACCTGTTTTCCGCCTCGTTGCCACTGCCGTTGGCGCCATTGCCTGATTGACAGCTTCGGACCGCAAGCGCGCACGGACGCGCAGAAACCGTCTCCCCCGCCGCTATATCGCGATTCATGCCCTTATTCCGCGGCATTAGTCAGCTGTTAGCACACGTTCGATCATGGAATGAATTCGCTATGACGATACGGGAAGTCGATGCTCAAATTCTTGTTTCGTGAACACCGCCGTTCCCTGGCGGTTCGCGAATTGACCGGTCCGGACCCGTCGCCGGGGCCTGTTTTCGACCGCTTCGTCAACGCCGCTGCTTCCGCCTTTGCCGCTCCGATGGCGGCGATGTCGCTGATCCATGGTGACAAACAGATTGTCACGGCTGGCCACGGTTTTCCAACAGGCTGCATGCCGCGTGATGAAGGTTTCTGCAGCTATACGCTCGGTTGCGCGAACGTCCTGGAGTGCTGTGACCCGCAGCGCGATCCGCGCTTCGCCACCTTGCCTGGCGTCCTCGGGGAACCGCACGTCCGCTATTATATCGGTGCGCGACTACGCCTGCTGAATGGTATCGATGTCGGCGCCCTTTGCGTGGTTGATACGGCCCATCGAGCGCCGGCCTCCGACGATCAAAAAGCCTATCTTCTGGGTCTTGCCCGCCAAGCTGCCATGTCGCTGGAAAGCCGTCTGGACCTGTGGGGGCACGCCGCATGATGCGCATAGCCTTGTGCATCGCCCAGGAACACGATGCACGGCTCGTCGCCTTGGCCTTGCTGGTCTGTCTCGTCGGGTCATCGGCGACCATCCAGCTGTTCGGCCGCATCAAATCGGCAAGCGGTAAAAGCCGGCTGGGCTGGGTGCTGCTGGCGGCCGTCGCCACGGGGACCATGGTCTGGGCCACGCACTTCGTTGCGATGATGGCTTTTCGTGCTCACGCGCCGGTCGTGCTTGACCCCTTGCTGACGCTCCTGTCGCTGCTCGCCGCTATCGGGCTGGCGGTGCCCGGTCTGGCCACTGCCGCCACTTGCAAGCGATGGGGCGGCCTGGCCGGGGGTGGCATTGTCGGGATCGCGATCTCACTTATGCATTACCTTGGCATGTCCGCTTACCGGGTCGACGGCATCGTGACCTGGGCCTGGGGCTATGTCGTGGCATCGGTGCTGCTGTCGGTCGCACTCGGCGGAATCGCCTTCCACCTGCTGACCACGCGCCGGCCATGGCGGCGAATGCATGCGGTATTGCTGTTGAGCCTCGCCGTCGCCGCGCTGCATTTCACAGGCATGGCGGCAATGAGCATCACCGTGCTGAAGCTGGGCGATGGTCTGTCTGACCTGACAATGGTTGGCCTTGCCATTGCCACGGCCGTTGCATCACTCATCATCGTCGGCTGCGCAGCGATAAGTGCCCTGATCGACGGCCATACGCAAAGCGAGTCCTACCGCCGCTTGCGTCGCATGGCGTTGCACGACGGACTAACCGATCTACCAAATAGAATGAGCTTCATTGAGGAGTTGGAGCGTCGTTTCCTGGTGAAGGGCGGCTATGCGTGCATGGCCGTCGTCATGATGGACCTTTCCCGCTTCAAGGTGGTCAACGACACCTACGGGCACCAGGCCGGCGACCAGCTTCTGATGGCGCTGGCCGCCCGGTTGACAGCCCTTTTGAAACCTGAGGAATGTGTCGGGCGGTTGGGCGGCGACGAGTTTGCCGCGATCATATCCTATGACGAACCACAAGATCTCAGTGATTTCCTTGATCGCCTACGCACCGCCTTTGTTGCGCCGTTCGTGTTCGATCGGTTCACCGCTGCGATCGGCGCCAACATCGGTGTCGCTCTGGCGGTGCACGACGGTTTCGATGCCGATGCCTTGCTCGCGAAAGCTGATCTGGCGATGTACCGGGCAAAGTCCGCCCATTCAGCAGAACCGTGCTTCTACGACGCGGAAATGGACGATGCGGCGCGTATCCGGCGCGAGCTCGTCGCCGACCTTCGGACCGCGATAGAAACCGAAGCGTTCGAGCTTCATTTCCAGGTGCAGGCCGCGGTCGCGACCGGGGAGATTACGGGCTACGAAGCGCTGGTGCGCTGGCACCATCCGGCCAGGGGCATGATTTCGCCTGCGGCCTTTATCCCGCTGGCCGAAGAAAGCGGCGAGATCGTGCCGCTCAGCATCTGGATCTTGCGTCGAGCCTGCTTCGAAGCGGCGTTGTGGCCGGACCAGCATAATGTGTCGGTGAACCTGTCACCGAAACATCTGAGTGATCCGCGCCTCATCGATACCGTTCGTGCCGCGCTGGCTGACAGCGGATTACCAGCCGGACGCCTGACCTTGGAACTGACAGAAAGTGCGATCATCCATGATCGCCGCTTCGCGCTCGAACAACTCCGCGCGCTGAAAGCCATGGGAATAGCCATAGCGCTGGACGATTTCGGCGTGGGTTACTCCTCGCTCGATGTTCTGCGATCGGTGCCGTTCGACTGCATCAAGCTCGATGCATCATTCGTTGCCGAGATCGAGCATGACGAGCAGGCCGTATCGATCCTGCGATCGGTGGCCAGCCTTGGCGCCACGTTGCAAATGCGGGTCCTGGCGGAAGGCATCGAAGAGCCTTCGCAGCTTTCGATCGTCGCGCGCGAGGGATGCTCTGCGATACAGGGGTATCTGATCGGGCGGCCGTCGCGCACCTTGGCCGATCCCGAGAGCATCAGGCAGACGATGATGCTGAAGCCCCGTTCAATCTCGGCCATCACCTCCGCAGCCTGAAATCATCCCGTTATCAAAGCCACCCCTCAAACATGGCGGTCAAGCTCGCTGTGCGCTTAGGTGTTTGATCCCACGGTTTGATGGTGCGATCCTCTCGTTGAAACGGAAGGAAGCCGTATGGGACAGGTACGTCACGGAAGCGTCCTCCACGTCACCTCCCCTTGGACCTAGCTCGGCTCAGCCCAGTCAGTCGAATACTGCCTCGACTATCCACGATTAGCACGACCCAATGCACGAAGCCGCTGCGCGGCATGGGTTCCCGGCGGTGAGGTAGCGCGTCGACGGTGAGGTTTGGCTGCCCGGCGACGGCAGCAGACGATGAAGTTCCTTCAACGAGAGGAACGTCATAATGGCTACTGCACCTGTCGAACCCACCGTCACCCCGCTGCGTCAGCGGATGCTCGACGACATGGCGATGCGTTCGATGCGGGCGCGAACCCAGCACGACTATGTCCGCCACGTCCGCGCCTTCGCGGCGTTCCTGAAGCGCCCGCCCGACACGGCGACCGCCGAGGATGTGCGGCGCTTCCAGATCCACCAGCGCGAGCACGGCACCAGCGAGTCCGTTATCGGCGCCACGGTATCGGCATTGCGCTTCCTGTTCGGCGTGACGCTCGACCGGCCGGATCTGTCGCGCAAGCTGGTGCTTGCGCCGCGTCCCAGGAAGCTGCCCGATGTGCTGAGCGTCGATGAGGTCGCACGTCTGCTCGAGGCGGCACCCGGCATCAAGTACCGCGCCGCGCTCGGCGTGGCTTACGGCGCCGGCCTGCGCGTATCCGAGGTCGCGCACCTCAAGGCCGACGACATCGACAGCAGGCGCATGCTGATCCGCATCGAGGAGGGCAAGGGTCGCAAGGACCGCAACGCGATGCTGTCGCCGCAGCTGCTCGAACTGCTCAGGCTCTGGTGGCGCGAGGGCAAGCGGCGCAGCGTCCTGCTGCCGCACGGCTGGCTGTTCCCGGGCCGCAGTTACACCGACCCGATCTCGACGCGACAGCTGCACCGCGCGGTTCACGAGGCGGCCGAGGCAGCGGGCATCCGCAAGCGGGTCAGCCCGCACACGCTGCGGCACAGTTTCGCTACCCACCTGCTCGCACAGGACGTCGATATCCGCGTCATCCAGGTGCTACTCGGGCACAGTAAGCTGGAAACGACTGCGCTCTATACCAAGGTCGCGACGCGCACGATCCGCGCCGTCACCGGCCCGCTGGACCATTTGATGGCGCTGATGGAGGGCAGAACGCCCGCCGGGTGAAAGTGCGGTGCGCGCCTCGCTCGAGGTCGCCGACATCTTCCGCGCTGCCGGTCCTGAATACCGGGCCGCTCGTACCGGGCATCTGAGCCTCGACCAGCTGAAGGTCATGTCGGCGATAGAAACCTGCCGGACCGCCGTCATGGGCGGGCACGTCGAGGCCTGCACCGACTGTGGGCACTGGCGGGTTGCCTATAATTCCTGTCGCAACCGGCACTGCCCGCGGTGCCAGGGCGCGGCGGCACGCACCTGGCTTGCCGAGCGCGAGGCCGATCTGCTGCCGGTCGGCTATTTCCATGTCGTCTTCACGCTGCCCGCCGAGGTTGCCGACATCGCGTGGCAGAACAAGGCAGCGGTCTATGGGCTACTGTTCCAGGCGGCGTCCGAGACGATGAGGACCATCGCCTCCGACCCGAAGCATCTCGGCGCCCGTATCGGCATCACCGCGGTGCTGCACACCTGGGGCTCGGCGATGACCCACCATCCCCACATTCACATGATTGTCCCGGGCGGCGGGCTGTCACCTGACGACAGCCGCTGGGTATCGTCGCGCCCGGCGTTTCTGCTGCCAGTCAGGGTGCTGGGCAAGCTGTTCCGCCGCCTGTTCCTGACCCGGCTGATGGCGCTGCACGATGCCGGGCGGCTCGGCTTCCACGGCAGCCTCGCGCATCTTGCCGACCGGCGCGCATTCTTGCGTCACCTGGCGCCGGTCCGGAAGAAGCGCTGGGTAGTCTACGCCAAACCGCCGTTTGCTGGCCCCGCGACAGTGCTCGCCTATCTGTCGCGCTACACCCACCGCGTTGCAATCTCGAACGGCCGGCTCCTGCGCTTCGACCGCACCGGCGTCACCTTCCGCTACAAGGATTACCGCCGGGGTGGTGCTGACCGCCAGCAGGTCATGACGCTTAGCCCGGACGAGTTCATCCGCCGCTTCCTGCTCCACGTCCTGCCAAAGGGCTTCCACCGCATCCGCCACTACGGCCTGCTCGCCGGTGCCACCCGCAAGGCGCATCTCGAACGTGCCCGCGAGTTGCTCGGGGTCGCGCAGCCCGTCACCGCTACCGAGCCGGTGGAACCCGATGACGCCCGCCCGCCATGCCCTTGCTGCGGTGGGCGCATGCTCGTCATCGAAACCTTCAAACGCTGGCGCCAGCCCCGCGCACCGCCTCATGGCGCCAGCGCGACCGGGACCGTCGCGTCATGACCCGGCATGGCCCATTCCAATCCCGCCACGCGGTCACCGCGTTTCCGGCGTTCAGGCCGCTCGCGCCGGCAACATCGTCAGCCACATCGACGCTCGCCCAGACCGCCGATCTTGCCCGGCATCCATGGCCAAGATCCTTCCCAAGTGCCGCATCACGGCCCGCTACGGCGCATCCCGCACGCCAACGCACCGACCAGCCGACCGCCCGAAAACCGCTTTCCCCATAAGCCCTCGCCCGTGGCCCGCGGCTTCCTGCCTTGGAGGAAATCATACACCTGCCGGCGCCTGATTTCCTTCACATTTGCGGTCATTCGCGCCACCTCGCGCGCATCCCTACTTTCGTCGTTCGTTCATCTTCATTCAGAGGCTGCGTCGAGAGAGATTGGCCCCACCTACGCAATGGTCGGTATGATACCGCCTTCGACCCGCACCGCTGCTCCGTTGGTGATCGCTCCAAGCGGGCTCGCGAGCAGCGCCACCTGCGCGGCAATCTCGTCGGCCTCAATCAGCCGGCGGATGAGCGATAGCGGCCGCATCTTGGCGAAGAACTCAGCCTCGCGCTCAGTCTCAGGCGCGTCCTTGTTGTCCACGACCGATCGGATGAACTCGACAATACCTTCAGAGCGAGTAGGCCCAGGCAGAACCGAATTGACTGTCACGCCTGTACCGCGCGTCTGCTCAGCCAACCCGCGTGCGATCGCGAGCTGTGCGGTCTTGGTCATGCCGTAGTGGACCATTTCGCTCGGCACTACGAGCGCACTCTCACTCGCGACGAAGACGATCCGCCCCCAGTCACGCGCTAGCATGCGAGGAAAGTAGTGACGTGCCAACCGGGCTCCGCTCACGACATTGACTTCAAACATGTGATGCCAATCATCGTCGCTGATCTCGGTGAACGGCTTCGCCTCGTAAATCCCGAGATTGTTCACAAGAATGTCGGCGTCGGGCACTGCCGCGATAAGCGCCATGGCACCGGCTGACGTCGCCGTGTCGGCGAGTACGGTTGCAACGCGTCCTGCCTTGCTCAGCCGATGTGCGGCCGCGTCCAATTTCGCGCGATCGCGGCCACAGATCGTAACCGCGGCCCCTTCCAGTGCAAGCCGCTCGGCTATCGCCAAGCCGATACCGGCGGTCGAGCCGGTAACAACCGCGGTCTTGCCATCGAGTTGCAGGTCCAAGTGTCATCTCCTTGTTAACGCCGCTACACCTATGCGCTCCAACCAATGCTGATTAGATCGAACTTCATCAACGCAGAAGTGCATCGGAGTCACCAATCAGCATGGATAATCGGCTTGGCGAGATGATGATCTTCTTAGCTGTGGCGGAGCACGGCAGCTTCGTTGCGGCTGCACGAGCGCTGCGGCTCACGCCCTCAGCCGTGAGCCGTGCAATGGCACGTTTGGAGCAGCGGTTGGGAGTGCAGCTGGCATCTCGGACGACCCGAGCGCTCGCGTTAACAGCAGAGGGCCGAGCCTACCGGGAGCGCGTCGAGGGGCTGGTCGCGGAGATCGACTCAGTTGAGCGCAGTTTCGATGTAGATCGTTCCCCGCGAGGCCTTCTGCGGGTCAATGCATCGGTCCCGTTCGGCACGCATTGCCTGCTGCCAATCCTTCCCACGTATCTCCGCGAGAACCCCGCGGTGACGGTTGACCTGACCGAGACAGACGCGCTTGTCGGATTAGTCGAGGAACGTGCCGACGTGGCTATCCGTGTCGGCCCATTGCGTGATGCCGACGTAAGGGCGCGCAAGCTTGGACGAAGCACGATGGCCGTCGTAGCTAGCCCAGCCTACATTCAAGAGCGAGGCGAGCCGATGCATCCGCACGATCTGGAGCATCACAATTGCCTGCGCTTCAACTTCCGTCGATCCATCGACAGCTGGCCGTTCCGCATCGACGGAAGGACGGTGCAGCGAACTCCTACAGGTCCCTTCCTCGGCAGTTCCGGCGAAACGGTGCGGCTGATGACGCTCGCGGGCGGCGGCATCGCTCGCCTTGGCCGCTTCCACATCGCGGAGGACCTCGCTTCGGGCCGCCTGGTGGAAGTACTACCCGCTTTCAATCCCGGCGACGGCGAGGACATCCACGCCCTTTTCGTGCCGCACGAGCGGCTGGCGGTTCGGGTGCGCTCCTTCATCGACTTCCTGGTGCGCGACCTTCGCTTGGATCAGGCTGCCTTGCTGGAGAGCGGTCACTCCTGCTGAGATGGCACTTGCGACGTCAAGCACCTCGCCGGCTGCAGCGCATAAGCTGCGTCGACAGCTGCCCCTACCCTTCCGTGACAAGACCCAGAAGCGGACACTCGCACTTTCCCGCCGGCTTACCAGGATCCGACGTTCGTTCAGGTCGGAGGCAGCCGATGCCGCGAGTATTCCTCATGGCCCTGTAGCCAACCGGGATCCTCATCCATCTGCGTGGCTTTTCACAGCTTCGACCAAAGCGTCTATGAAAACTCGTACCTTCGCTGATAATGCTCGGTGGCTTGGATAGAGCGCGTGGATCGCGACCTCGTGGGTGCGTCCGGCAGGCCATAACCGGACAAGTCGGCCGTTATCGAGATGTGATTTCACGAGGAAGTCTGGAAGCCGTGCGATGCCGCAGCCGCCAAGAACCGCAGGCAGGATCGCTGCGGCGTCGGAGATGATGGCGTGCGGGCAGAATTCGGCGATGCCCGCTGGTCCGGCTGTGCCGTCGTGATAGGCCACTGGCCGATCCGCATAGTCGAGCAGCGTATGGGCATGGAGATCGGTGGCGCGAAGCGGCGTGCCGCGCACCGCGAGATAGTCAGGGCTCGCACACAGCCATGTCTTCGATGTCAGTAGGTGCTTCGCGATCAGATCGCTGTCGGCCAACGGGCCGACCCGGACAACCATGTCCACGAGCTCGGCCGGCATGTCGATGATGCGGTCCTCGATCTTCAGCACCACGCGCACTTGCGGAAATGCCGCCATGAAGCGGGGCAGCATCGGCGCGACCAGCGCGCTTGCGATCGTGAACGGCAGACTGATCCGCAACGTGCCGCTCGGGACGGCGGCAAGACCCTCAAGCGCTGCCCCTGCCTCGTCGACATCAGCAAGAATGCGAAGGGCATGCGGCCGAAACAGGGTGCCAGCGTCGGTCAGGCGCATATGCCGGGTCGAGCGATCGAGCAGAACTGCGCCGACCTGCTGCTCAAGCCGCGCCAGCGCGCGGCTGACGCCTGATTTCGGTAAGCCCAATGACCTTGCCGCGGCCGAAACGCTCATCAGGTCGGTGATGCGCACGAAGGCACGAAGATCAGACAGGTCCATCATTGTTGCATCGTATGCAACACCTGTCGCGCATAGGCCATCTAATCAGGCCGCTATGCAACGACTATCCTTTCCCCGACACGAAAGGATGCACCATGAGCCCCACGATCAATCAGGCCCGGCCCGATGCGGTGACGGCGTTCCCGATCCACATACCCGACGCCGACCTCAGCGACCTCGCCGACCGCCTCGAGCGTGTGCGCTGGCCCGATGCCGGCACGATCACGGATGGGCGTCAGGGGCCTGCTTTGCCGACAATCCGGCGATTGGTAGAGCGCTGGCGGAACGGCTATGACTGGCGTGCCACTGAGGCCATGCTCAACGGTTGGGGCAGCAGCAGAACCGTCATCGACGGGCTGGGCATCCACTTCCTGCACATCCGGTCGCCGCACGCGAACGCCACTCCACTGCTGCTGACTCACGGTTGGCCTGGTTCGATCCTCGAGTTCCGCGAGCTGATCGGACCACTCAGTGATCCGTCATCGCATGGCGGCAATGCCGCCGACGCCTTTCATCTCGTGATCCCGGCACTCCCGGGCTTCGGCTTTTCGGACAAGCCGACTGAGACGGGTTGGGGCGTGGGTCGCACCGCTGCAGTGTGGGGTCAGCTGATGCAACGGCTGGGCTATGGTGACCGGTGGATGGCGCAGGGCGGCGACTGGGGGGCAGCGGTGACGACAGCGCTGCCCCACATGCGCGCACCCGGTCTCGGCGGCATCCACCTTAACATGGTGCTGTTCCAGCCGACTGCCGAGGAGATGGCCGACGCAACGCCTGACGAGCAGCGAATGCTCGACGACGCGCAGCGCTACGACTGCGAGTACTCGGGCTATATGAAACTGCAATGCACGCGCCCGCAGTCGATCGCGTTTGCGCTGGCCGACTCTCCGGTAGGTCTGGCGAGCTGGATCTACGCGCTTTTCCAGGACGTATCCGACAGCGATGGTCAGCCCGAGTGCGTGATCCCGCTTGACCATCTCATCGACGACGTGATGCTTTACTGGCTACCAAACTCCGGGCCGAGTTCGGCACGCTTCTACTGGGAGGCCGCCCAGGAGATGGCGCAAGGGATGCCGCACGATCCGATCCCGTTGCCGGCCGGCGTGAGCATGTTCCCCGGCGAGCAGGTTCGGCTCTCGCGGCGCTGGGCTGAAACGCGCTTCGCGGACCTACGCTTCTTCGCCGAGGCGGACAGGGGCGGACATTTCGCGGCCATGGAGAACGCACAGACACTGGTCGAGCATATTCGGTCGACCTTCCGCACAATCCGGTAAACGGGATTAGTAGCAATGCACATCCTCCTCGTCATGGCGCATCCTGCCGGCCCGTCGCTGACCTGCTCCGTTGCTTCCGCAATCCTCGATGCGGGGACAGCGCTCGGACACTCCGTCGAACTTGTCGATCTAGTGGCGGAAGGGTTCGATCCGGTCTTCGGGCCTGCGGACCATGCAGCATTCACCGCAGCTGGCCCGACCCCGCCTGATGTGCGCCGAGAGCAGCAGCGGATTGACCGGGCCGATCACCTCGTCCTCGTCCACCCAGTCTACTGGTGGTCAATGCCGGCGGTGCTCAAGGGCTGGATCGATCGTGTGTTCGTGTCCGGATGGGCATTCGAAGAGAATGCCGATGGGCGTATCGTCAAGAAACTCGGACGGTTGAACGTCCATCTCATCGCGCTGGCTGGGGCCAGTGCCGCGACCTATGCCAAGCATGGCTATCGTGATGCGATGCGCGCCCAGATCGATCATGGCATCTTCGACTTCTGCGGCGCGCCGGTGGTCACGTCCGAACTCATCGATGGACAAATGGAAGATCTTGCCTCGGTGCCATCAAAGGTGGCCAGCCTTATTGACCGCCACCTTGCGTGACAGGCAATGCAGCCGCGTATCCTGAGGACCCAGATGCGGTCGCTGCGGGCGCCCTGCCTGCCTCCCGGCTCCGGTCGCTCATTCATCTCGGTGTTCGAGGCTTGTGGGTGTTCCGCAAAGCTGTCTGGTTGGCTTGATTTGGGAGGCCGGGCGGAACGTCTGCTTTGCGCGGTTAATAAGGGGAAGCGGGCCAGGAACGGCCCGCTGCTCCCACGGCCGCTCCTTTGTCAAGGAATGCAAGAATGTCGGACGCGGCACGAGATGCAGCTCCCGCCGATGTATCTCCTAACGAGCTTTTGGCAAGTTCACGCTGCCTGCGCAAATAGGCGGGGTGGCGTCCAGCGGCTCTGTTTATAGCTGCCATCAGTTCGTCGGGTCGTTCAATGACTTCACCAAGATGCCAGAATTTGAAGTGTGGATCGTTGCCCCAATCGACTTTATGGGGATTCAGAAACACGCACGGCCTTGGCTGGGCGAGGAACTCATAAACCTGACTGCTAACGTCGCCGACGTAAATATCCGCGGCAGTGGTGTAGCTGTTGTCTACCGAACGGTCCGACTCTGGGTCTATCAGGATCGTTGCCGTGCTTCGGCTACGCCAGCGATTGCGAGCACATTCCGAGCGCCTCCGAAACATCTTCACGTGAGGCGCCACGATCAGATTGTAGTCCTGTTGCGCGGCGAAGTCGCGCAGCATGGGTTTGATGAAACTGCTCCACGACTGAAGCCCGCGCACCTTGTGAGGATTATAAAGAACAATTGGCCGGTCATTTGCAAACAAGGGCTGTGCGGCTGCTACCAGACGCCGGCTGGTGTCCAGCTTTGGGTAGCCTGGCGCGGTAATCCGGCCGACGCGGGCGATACCCATGTCGAGGAAGCGCTGCTTCATTTTCTCGCCCTGGACTATGATCAAGTCGAACCGAGCCCGGCGGGGCATCGACGGCACGTATCGGTCGCCAGCGCCATGAACGATCAAGATGCGGGCGGGGCGTTTGGGCGCTGGTTTGTCGCCAAACAGGATCTCCGCGGTATCCTCAAGCGACACTACCGCGTCATGGAGCGCAAGTTGGGCTTCGTTTGACCGGAGGACTGCTTCTTTATCCAGACCAAACACACGCATAGCTTGCACCGCCTTGGTCTTGATGCTCCGGGCAAGGCGGACATAGGCTACAGGCGGCACTCCATACGCGCGCCTGATGCGCTCAAGGTGATGGGGAACCTCCGGGTCGTTGTAGTAGAAGGTCACGCTTACCTCCGGCCGCTGGAGCAGCTCAAAGGCGACAGCTGCCCCATGATAAGCTTGATAAGCCTCTGCGATGAAGAGAAACGCGATATTCATCGCGGCCATATAGGTAGCGAGGGACCACTTGAAAGAAGCGGGCGTGATCAATACGTTACCATCACCTATACCTGGGTCAGCTTCCTGAACGAGCGTCAGGTATCGAATGCGCGTAGCGATGTAAGGTTCGTGTGCTTATGGGCGGGCAACCGCCGTGCCCTATCGCTGAGAAGAGCCATTAGAAGCCGTACAGCGTCCTTACGACCTTTCCCGAAAGCGGCCGTTCGTTCATCGCGATGCGCGGCTCTCGCTCCGTGCGCCCGGTAACGACGCTCGCGCATTATACCCCTAATACAAGGGGATCGTATCTCATGAACGTTGCACCGCTCTCCCTCGCGCTTATCCTCGTCGCCTCGCCTGCGGTCGCGCAGGGCAGTCCGGAAGACAACGACAAGCGCCCGGTCCAGGCGCATTTCTACGAGCTGACCCCGCTGAAGCCCGGATCCGACTTCGTTGCTTCGCTGAAGCTGCCCCGCGGCTATCATGCCAGCGTATGGGCAAGCGGCCTTGGCAACACCCGCGTCATTGCGGTAGCGCCGGACGGCTCCGTCTACGTCAGCCGTCGTTCCGAGGCGGACATCGTCCGGCTGGTTGACGCGAACCGCGACGGGCGTGCCGACGGCTCGCCGACCGTCATCGTCAACCGGCCCGGCCTGCATGGGCTGACGATCCACGACGGCATGCTCTACTTCATGACGGCCAAGGAGGTGTTCCGCGCAGCCCTGCGACCCGATGGCGGCATCGGCACCGTGGAAACGCTGATCGACGATCTGCCCGACGCTGGGCAGCACCTCAACCGCACGCTCGCGATCGGCCCTGACAAGATGCTCTACATCAGCGCAGGCTCGACCTGTAACGCCTGCGACGAGTCCAGCCAGGAGAATGCGACGCTGATCCGCGCGAGCCTCGACGGCAAGACCCGACGGGTGTGGGCGTCGGGGCTACGCAACACGATCGGCTTCGGCTGGCATCCGCGCACCGGCGAACTGTGGGGCTGGGACCAGGGGATCGACTGGCTCGGCAACGACCTGCAGCGCGAGGAGGTTAACAAGATTGAGCGCGGCAAGCGCTACGGTTGGCCGTACGTCTTCGAGGACGGCAAGCGGAACCCGCAGGACGAGCCGCCCGGCGGGCTGACCGCCGCGCAATGGGCGGCGGCGTCGACTAATCCGGTGGTGATGCACGTCGCGCACTCGGCGGGCATGCAGATGGCCTTCCACCCGGGCGGCGGCTTCGGCCCGGACGTGGCCGGCGACGCGTTCGTGGCGCTGCGTGGCAGCTGGAACCGCAAGCCTGCGTCGGGTTACGAACTGGCGCGAATCCGATTCGATGCCAACGGTCAGGCGACCCGCGTCGAAACCTTCGTCAGCGGATTCATGAGCCGCGACGGCACGGGCCAGTACGGTCGGCCGTGCGGCGTGGCGGTGATGCGCGACGGCTCGATCCTGCTTTCCGACGACGCCAATGGCGTGATCTACCGCATCACCTATGACGGCGCGACCGGCCAGGCCGCGCCGCTGGCACCACCGCCCGGCCCGATGCTAGACCAGGCGGCACGCGGCACCAACGTTCCACTGGCGCTCACGCGTCCCGAGACACGGTCGAGCGGCTCGGCCAGGCTTAACGTCAGCGCGGCCGCGTTCACCGCCAACGGTGCGATCCCGCGTGAGCACAGCGAATACGGCCTCGGCATCTCGCCCGCTCTGAACTGGACAGCCGTCCCTAACGCCGCCTCCTACGCCATCCTGGCCGAGGACCCGGACGGCTCTGCGAAACCAGTCGTCCACTGGGTCGCCTGGAACGTGCCTGCAGGCACCACCCAACTGCCTTCCGGGCTGCAGGAGCGCGACCGCCTCAATGGTGGGCCGCTCGAGGGCATCATGCAGGGCGCGAGCGGGCGCGGCACCGTGGGCTGGTACGGCCCGCGCCCACCGAAGGGCGACGCACCGCATCACTACCACTTCCAAGTGCTCGCGCTCGACCGCCAACTTGATCTGCCGCTCGGTGCCACGCGAGACCAACTGCTCGCCGCCGTGGCTGGGCACGTGATCGCGACTGGCGACCTCGTCGGCACATACGCCGAGCCGAAGTGAGCCGTTCCGGCTCCCCTCTCGCGCTGTGACGCGAAGCCGCCGCCTGAAGATCACCGGCGTGGCGCTCGCGATCGCGGCGGCGGCGTTCGCGATCCTGCTAGTCATCGCGCATCGCCCCGCCATCGCGTCCGTCGAGCGTCCCGATCCGCGATCGTTCGAACCCGCGCTGGTCGCGCGCGGCGCCAATCTGGCGCGGATCGGCAATTGTGTCAGTTGCCACCAGTCCGAAGGCGGTCGCCCCTATGCCGGCGGCTATCCGATAAACACGCCATTCGGCACGATCTATGGCAGCAACATCACCCCCGATCCTGGCACCGGCATCGGTCGCTGGTCGCGTGCAGCCTTCGCCCGGGCAATGCGCGAGGGCGTGGGCCGCGACGGCAGCCACCTCTATCCCGCCTTTCCCTACACCCACTATGCGGGGGTAACCGATGGGGACGTGGACGCGCTCTACGCCTTCCTGATGACGCGCCCCGCGGTGCGGGCGACGCCGCCCAACAACGACCTGATCCCGCCGCTGAGCTTCCGCCCCCTGCTGGCGGGGTGGAAGCTGCTGTTCTTCCGGCCGGCCCCGGTTCGTGCCGATCCGTCGCAGTCGGCCGAGTGGAACCGCGGCCGCTACCTCGGCGAGACGCTGGCGCACTGCTCCGCCTGCCACAGCCCGCGCGGGCTGTTACAGCAGGAGAAGCGCGGAGCCGAAACCTATGCCGGCGGCTGGTCGGGTGGCTGGTACGCGCCGCCGATCAACGCCCGCTCGCCAGCGGTCCGCGCCTGGACACCGCAGCGGCTCGAGACCTACTTGCGCACCGGACTGAGCCGCGATCACGCGGCAGCCGCAGGGCCGATGGGGCCCGTGACATACAATCTGGCACGGGCTGACCCAGCGGACGTGCGGGCGCTCGCGCGCTACTACGCGTGGTGGATGCGCGACGCGCCGGCGGCGAAGGTGGAACCCCCGCTGCCCGATCGCCGCGCCCTGGCGGAGCGGCAGCATCCCGCTGGTGCCCGTCTCTACGAAGGGGCGTGCGCGACCTGCCACGAGCCCGGCGCGCCGATGGTTGTCGCGGGCCGCCCCGTGCTACCGCTCGGCACGCCGCTGCACGAGGACAACCCGCGCGACACCATCCAGATCATCCTTCAGGGGCTGCGCCCGCCGGTGGAGGCGAGCGGCCCGTACATGCCCGCCTATGCCGACGCGCTGACCGACAGGCAGATCGCCGAGATCATCAGATACCTAAAGGCGCGGCATGGCTCCGGACCGGCGTGGAAAGACCTGGAGAATGAAGTGGCCGAGGCGCGGGAGGAGGGCCGATGATCGAGCTGAACGTAAATGGCGCCGTCGCCCGGGCGGACGTTGATCCCGCCACCCCGCTTCTCTACGTCCTGCGCGACGACTTGGGGCTGCACGCGGCCAAGTTCGGCTGCGGCCTCGGCCAGTGCGGCGCGTGCACCATCCTCGTCGACGACCGCCCGGTCTTCTCGTGTCTGCTCCCCGTCGGTGCCATCGGCGATCGCGCGGTGACGACCGTCGAGGGGCTCGGCACCGCCGAAGCGCCAGGTGACGTCCAGCGCGCCTTCCTCCACGAACAGGCCGGCCAGTGCGGCTACTGCATCCCGGGCATGATCGCCCGCGCGGAGGCGCTGCTGCGACGCACGACGACACCGACCGAGGAGGAGATGCGTTCCGCCATGGCGCCCTCGTTGTGCCGGTGCGGCACGCATATGCGCATCCTGCGCGCGGTGCGACGGGCTGCGGTTTCGCGTGGTGGTGGGGTCGTTAATCCCGCGGAGCCGGTCACATGACCCCGTCACGCCGCGAGATGATCGGCGGGCTGCTGGTCGTCTTCACGCTGGCCCCCGCCGTGCACGCGCAGACCGGCGGCGGCGAGGGAAGCGGCGGGCCGCCGACGGTCGCCCCCGACCTGCCCGGCACGCTCGCCAAGTTCCCCGACCTCGACGCATGGATTCGCATCGCCCCCGATGGCCGCGTCACCGTCTTCACCGGCAAGGCGGAGCTCGGCACCGGCATCAAGACCGCCATCGCGCAGCTCGCCGCCGACGAACTCGACGTCGCTTTCGAGCAAATCGACCTCATCACCGCCGATACCGGACTGACCCCGAACGAGGGGGTGACCGCAGGCAGCCAGACGCTGGAGCAGAGCGGCACCGCTGTCGCCAACGCCGCCGCCAATGTCCGCCTGCTGCTGGCCGAAGCGGCCGCAGCGCGCTGGGGCGTGGCCGCCACCGACCTGTTCACACGCAATGGCGCCGTGCTGGACGGCAAAGGCCGGAGCGTCAGCTATGCCGACCTCGTCGGCACGACCTCGCTCGCCGTGCGCGCACGCGCGGACGTCCCGAGAAAGCGCCAGGAGGCACGCCGGCTTATCGGACGCCCGGTGCCGCGTGTCGACCTGCCTGCGAAGCTCACCGGGCTTCCTGCCTATGTCCACGACATGCGCCTGCCAGGCATGGTGCACGCGCGCGTGCTGCGCGGACCGAGCTCGGGCACCAGAGGGCGCTTCGACCTGTCGGCGATCGCGCGGCTGCCGGGCGTCGACCAGGTCGTGCGCCGCGGCGGCTTCGCCGCGATCGTCGGCCCGCGCGAGTGGCCGCTCGAACGCGCGCTGCACATGGCGGCACGGAGCGGCTGGGAGGCGGACGCAGGCGCAAACGCACCGGGAGCGCTGCCCGACGCCCTGCTGCGGATGGGTCGTGAGAGCCAGACGATCGAGGACAGGCGCGACGAGCCGAACGCCCGCCCGGTGCGGCGTCTGTCGGCGCGCTACGATCGGCCGTACCTGATGCACGGCGCGATCGGTCCCTCTTGCGCGGTGGCGCTATTCGAGGATGGACGTCTCACCGTCTGGACGCATAGCCAGGGTGTCGAGCCGCTGCGCGTGTCCATCGCCGAACTGCTGGCGATGCCGGCCGAACGGGTTCGCTGCGTCCACCGAGAGGGCGCGGGCTGCTACGGCCACAACGGCGCGGACGATGTCGCTGGCGACGCCGCGCTGGTCGCGGTTGCCATGCCCGGCGTGCCCGTCCGCCTGCAATGGAGTCGCGAGCAGGAGCATGGCTGGGAGCCGCTCGGCCCTGCGATGCTGGCGCAGCTTGATGCAGACCTCGACGCCTCCGGCCGCATCGTCGCCTGGGGTCATCAGGTCTGGAGCAATACGCACAGCACGCGGCCGACCGCCGCGGGCGATCTGCTCGCGGGCCGCGAGATGGTTCCCCCCTTCCCTCCCACCCCGCCCAAGCCGATCCCGCAGCCGAACGGAGGCGGCGACCGCAACGCCATCCCGCTCTACGCCTTTCCGAACAGCCGGGTCGTCAGTCACTTCCTTCCCGACATGCCGATCCGCGTCTCGGCGCTGCGCGGGCTCGGCGCTCACCTCAACATCTTCGCAGTGGAGAGCTTCATGGATGAGCTCGCCGCGGCGGTGGGACGCGATCCGGTTGCCTTCCGCCTTGCGCATCTCGACGATCCGCGCGCGGCGGGGGTGATCCGCCGTGCCGCTACGCGCTTCGGCTGGGAGGGGTACAGAGAGTCGCCGAACCGCGGGCGCGGCTTTGCCTTCGCCCGCTACAAGAACCATGGAGCTTATATCGCCATTGCACTCGACGTCGAGCGCGTACCCGACGAGGGACGCCTGATCGTCCATCGCGCCGTGGCCGCGGTCGACAGCGGCGAGGCCGTTAATCCCGATGGCATCCGCAACCAAGTGGAAGGCGGCATCGTGCAGTCGCTCAGCTGGACTGCGTACGAGGCGGCGGGCTTTGACGGTGGGCGCCGCATTGACTACGATTGGAGTACCTATCCCATCCTCCGTTTCGCAGACGCGCCGCGCAGCATCGTGGTCGACGTTGTGGATCGGCCTGGCATGCCGTTCCTGGGCACGGGCGAGTGTGCGCAAGGACCGACCGCCGCAGCCCTCGCGAATGCCTTAGAGGCGGCGGCGGGAAGTAGGATCAGGTCGCTGCCCGTTGCACGACCCGGTGCTCAGGTATTCTGACCCACAATCGGCCAATCGAGGGCCCCTGCCCGCTTCCCCATTTCGGACTTTCGTTCATGTCGATTTTTGCGGCAGTGCTGCTCAAATTTTACGGTGTAGACGGGGTTGCTGGCTACATCGATTAAGGAGAAAGCGGTCCCCCATTCGTTGTCGAGCCTGATAGCGGAGCGTTACGATCCGACGTACAAAGACGCAGGAGACATGAAAATGGTCGAGGCTCGTTGGAACGGATCGGTCATTGCGAAGAGCGACGACACCGTGATCGTCGAAGGCAATCACTATTTCCCTGCCAATGCCGTTGACCAGTCGGTCCTGCGACCAAGCAACACCACGTCGATCTGCCCGTGGAAGGGCACTGCTCAATACTACAGCCTGCATGTCGATGATGCCGATGATTCCGATGCCGCTTGGTACTATTCCGATCCCAGGCCCGAAGCGAAGTGGACTTGCCCCGCTCAAATGGAGAGGCATTTGCTCAGCGTGGCGCGGTTTGTTCGAACTGCGGCGGGCTGGTGTAGTTGAGCGCGGAGTGGCGCCGGACGGGGTTGTAGAAGCCGTCGATATAGCGGGCAAAGGCCTGCTCGGCCTGGGCACGGGTATAGAAGACGGTGGGCCAGACGAGTTCGGATTTGATGGTCTTGAAGAATGTCTCGACCATGGCGTTATCGTAGCAATTTCCCTTTCCCGACATGGAGATGCGGATGCCGTGGCGACGCAGCTCGGCTTGGTAGTCCACCGAACAATACTGGCTACCGCGGTCCGAATGATGAATGAGCCCCTTGGGGGGACGCCGCATGACGAGCGCCTTGCGCAGGGCAGCCAGCGCCAGATCGCGGTGCAGCCGGTCGCCGACAGCCCAGCCGACGACGCGGCGGGAGAAGAGGTCGATGACCACCGCCAGGTAGAGCCATCCCTCCCGTGTCCAGACGTACGAGATGTCGACGCCCCACTTCTGGTTGGTTGCCGTCGCGGTGAAATCCTGGTCGATGATGTTCGGCGCGATCGGCCAGGCGTGTTCGCTGTCGGTCGTGCGTTTGAACCTGCGCTTCTGCCGGGCACGCAGGTCGTTCTCGCGCATCAGCCGCGCCGTGCGACGCCGCCCGATGGCAAAGCCATCATCCTGCAACTCGCGCGTCATTCTCGGACTGCCATAGGTGCCGTTCGACAGGGCAAAAGCCGAGCGGACATGCGCCAGCATCACCATGTCATCGCGCTGACGCCGACTGGCCGGGCGATCCTTCCAAGCGAAGTAGCCGCTCTGGCTGACGCCGAGCACCCGGCAGAGGCGGTGGACCGGGAAATCCTCTCTCGCCCGATCGATGAGCTGGAACCTCATCGATTTCCCTCCCGGGCGAAAAAAGCGGTCGCCCGCTTCAGTATGTCACGCTCCTGTCGAAGGATCTCATTCTCCCGCCGAAGGCGCTTCAACTCGGCAGCCATATCCGCCTGCGGCGCTTGATCCGGCGTATCCACCAGACGATCCCGGCTGCGGCTGATCCAGCGCACCAGCGTCGATAGCCCCACTCCCAGATCCTCCGCTATTTCGCGCTGCGTCCGTCCGCTGGTCGCCACCAGCCGATCCGCTTCGTCCTCAAACTCCTTCGTGAACCGTCGCTGCTTCGTCATTGAGTTCGCCTTTCACTTCAAGGGAACTCTCCACTTTGCCGAGGCAAGTCCAAACCAGTTGTCTGCATTGCCGGAGATACGCGACCCATCCGGCGTGACAATGGAGTGACCCAAAACCAGACATTCGCACCCTTCCCCTACGTCCCCCAACTTCAGACGCTTGTTCATCTTCGCGTTGCGAGAACGTTGCGACCGATGAACTGCCCTGATGGCGGTAACGAGAATCAGACATGCTTCTCGGCGACGAGAAGGCGTCAAAGCAGGGAAAACGCCACGATGAGCAAGGAGGCGTTTAACCCCGGATTGCAGGCCGCACTCGACAAGCGCGCTGCTTTGCCGAGGACCGCGTAGAAACGGCGGAAACCTTGGAAGCTTTGGCTGAGGCTTGGCTACAGGTTCGCCCGGGTTACACCGCCCGATCAAAAAGCCGGTCATGCTCGCATTGATGCTGACGTGGTCGCCTCATTCAAGAACCATGCCCAAGACCGGGGATATCAGACCGAGCTCAACCCTGTGCTGCGCAGCTATGTGCTGGATGCACGGCCATGACGCGGGGTTACGACACCATCTATGCCGCGAGCACGTGCAACGTGCGCAACGGTGTCCATATGGGCCGGTTCTTACGGCGCTACACACCGGTCCATACCAATCGCTATTGCGACACGGTTGCAGTTGTTGAGCGGGGTTTGTATCTGCCTCCGAAAGGGGAATTGGTATGAAGCTCGTACTCGGCGCTCTTGCAGTGAGCGTCATCTGGGTCACCGGCGCAAGCGCACAGGAGACACGGGATGGTGGCGAACCATTGGACAGCCGCCGGGAAGACATCGTCGTGACGGCCGCGCGGACAAACCTGCCCGCCAGTGCCCTGCCGCTGACGGTGGATTTAATCGATCGCGAGACGCTGTCACGTCAGGTCACGGTGTCTGGATCGGTGGTCGACGCGGTGTCGGCGCTGCTGCCCGCCTTCTCGCCCACGCGCGAGAAGATCACCGGCGTCGGCGAGACGTTGCGCGGTCGCTCACCGCTCTATGCCATCAACGGCATCCCGCAGACCACGCCGATCCGCGATGGTGCGCGCGACGGCTATACGATCGACCCCTTCTTCATCGACCGTATTGAGGTCATCTACGGTTCCAACGCGCTTCAGGGGATCGGCGCAACGGGCGGGGTCGTCAACCAAGTCACGGTGCGCGCGCCCCGGGAAAACGGCTGGAGCGGTCGAGCGCTTCTTCAGGGCAACAGCGGCGACGACTTCTCGGGTGCTTCACTTGGCGGCAAGGTCGCCGGCGTCGTCAATTTTCGCAGCGGACGGTTCGACGCCACCGGCGGCATCGCTTTCGAACGACGCGGAGCATTTCTGGACGGCCGCGGCAGGCGCATCGGCTATGATGGCAACCAAAGCGAGATACAGGACACCGATACGCTGTCCTTCTTCGGTCGCGTCGGCGTCGATGTGTCGGATACCGCCCGGTTCGAGGTCATCGCCAACCGCTTCCGGCTGCAAGGCAACAACCATTATGTGCCGGTAGAGGGCAGCCGTGCACGCGGCATCCCCGCGACGACCCGCCGCGGCGAAACGCCGGGACAGCCTTCCACCGGTGTCGCGCAGATGGTGTCGGCATCACTGACGGACGGCGATCTCGCAGGCGGCGCGTTCACGTTGCAGGGCTTCTACAACCGCACGAGCGACACCTTCGCGGGCGGCATCCTCGCAACCTTCCAGGATGCGCGGATCGCACCGGTCGGCACACTGTTCGAGCAATCGCGCAACGTGTCGCGCAAACTGGGCGGCAAGGTGAGCTACGAGCGCGCTGTTCCCGGTTTGGAAGCGCTGACGCTTACCGCGGGGTTCGACGCACTGTTGGACCGCACTGCGCAGACACTGGTGCAGACGGATCGGGTATGGGTGCCGCAGACCGATTTCCGCAGCCTTGCCCCGTTCGGTCAGGCCAACCTCAGGTTGTTCAACGGCATCGTCCGGCTGGCGGGCGGCGTGCGGTACGAAAATGTGCGGCTCGACGTACCCGACTATACGACGCTGGCGACATCCGGCTCGCGCTTCGTCACCGGCGGCAAGCCGGCGTTCGACCGCGCCTTGTGGAACGGTGGCGTCGTGTTGGAGCCGATGAAGGGCATCCGTGCCTATGGCAGCTATGCGGAGGGCTATACAATCGCCGACATCGGCCGTGTGTTGCGCGGGATCAGCCAGCCGAACGTGCGGATCGACGGGTTCCTCAACCTGACGCCGGTCATCTCAAACAACCGCGAGGTGGGCGTCGAGGTGACGCAAGGCCCGCTTGTCGCCAGCGCCACCTATTACTGGTCGTCGAGCGAGGCGGGACAGGTGCTGGTCCGCAATGACGACGGCATCTTCAACGTCAACCGTCAGCCGGTCGACATCGAGGGGCTGGAGCTAAACCTCGATGTTCGCATGCCATTGCCCGGCCTGAAGATCGGGACCGGCTACAGCCACGTCACTGGCCGGACGGACACCAACGCGGACGGTGCGCTCGACGCCGATCTCGACGGCGCCAACATCTCGCCCGACCGTCTGAACCTCAACCTCGACTATAGCAGCGGTCGCTTCAGCGCGCGTGCGCAGGGGCGCTGGTATTTATCACGCCGGTTTCAGGGGCAGCCGATCGCCAACGATTTCGTCGGCTACCGTTTGTTCGATGCCTATGTCGCCTACGAGCTGCCGGTCGGCCGGGTGATGCTGAGTGTCCAGAACCTGGGCAATACCGACTACGTCACCTATTACAGCGATACGCAGGGGCCAACCGACAATGCCCGCTTCTACACCGGGCGGGGCCGCAATTTCACGCTGAGCTGGCAAGCTGGTTTCTGATGCGCACGCTATCGCTGCTTCACCGCTGGATCGGCGCGATCGGCGGCCTGTTGCTGGCCATGCTGGGGCTGACGGGAACGCTGCTGGTATGGCGAGACGACCTGACGTTCGTGGCGCATGCCGGCGATCCCGTCCGTCCCGATCTCGCGACCCTGGCGCGGATTGCGACGACGCTAGCGGAGGGATCACGACCGGTCGACCGCATCACCTTTGCCGGCGATGGCCTGGGCGTCCATCAGGTCATCTTCGCGGACGGTGGCGGCGCCTATCTGAGCCAGGCTGGTGAGACGGTCGCGCGCTGGTCCTCCTCGTGGCAGCGGCCCGAGCTATGGATGTTTGACCTGCACCACCAGTTATTGATCGGCGATGTCGGCGAAGCTGTGACGGGTGTCGCCGGTCTGATCGGTCTGTTCTTAGTCGTGACGGGGATCATCCTGTGGTGGCGGACGCGCAGTCGCTTTCAGTTTCGGCTCTGGCCGACAACGATGAAGCCCGGCGCGATCGTCCATCACCATCGCGACATGGGTGTCGTAACCGCACCGCTGCTGATCGTATCGCTGGTGACGGGGGCGCTGATGGTCTTTCCTGTACTCGGTGGCCCGCTCCTGGCGGAATCACGTCCGCGACCGCCGAGCGTCGCCTCGGTCCAAGAGCGAAATGCTCGCGCGGATCTGACGCCGTTGCTCGTCAGGGCCGCCAGCATGTTTCCGGGTGCCGAACTTCGCCGGCTGCAATGGCCTCGAAAGGCAGGCGCGCCCCTCGTGCTGCGACTTCGCCAATCGTTCGAATGGACACCCAACGGGCGAACATTCGTCTATGCCGATCCGTCCACGCTCGCGATTGTCGGCCGCGCCCATCCGGCGACGCGTGACGCTGCGGCCTCCATCCGCGAGAAGCTCTATCCGGTCCATGCTGCCAAGACCGGCGGTATCCTATGGAAACTGGCGATGAGTGTCTCCGGCCTTGCGCTAGCACTGCTCGGTAGCCTTGCCATTTACGGGTTCGGGCGAACGCAGTGGAATATCGGTCAAGCGAAACGCAAGAAGCGGAGAAGACGCTGACACGTTGTCGGCCTGCTGCATACCACCGACATCACGATCCTAAGCTTGCCAGACTAACGAACGACCCATTGCTGGTCATTCCCGCTACTTTTGGAACGTGCCGAAAGCCGCCGCACGTCTAGTGAACAAAATTAACTTATTGATCACCGAAAACGTTATACAACCTAGGGTTCAGGTAAAGCGGAGGGCGACGATGGCGTGATCCGTCTCCTCATATAGCATTTCGCAGGTACATAGTATCTAAGATCGAACTTCATCAGTAGGCTTGGTGTAGACCACTCGAAATCCGATGTGCGATGTCGGCAAGTCACGTTCCTGCGCCTGGTAGGCAGCGGGGCGGAAATTGGCGCAATAGTTCATCGCGCAAAGAAAGCTGCCGCCCTTCACCAGCCCCATCGCGGCGTTGCCTGCGACCCATTCCCAGACATTGCCGACCATGTCGTAGATGCCCAGGTCGTTCGGCTCGAAGCAACCCACCGGCGCGATACCGGCATAGCCGTCATCGCCGGTGTCGCGGATCGGGAATACGCCTTCCCATACATTGGCGCGCGGCTTGCCGTTCTTGAACGCCCAACTCAGTGGGTCGCGCCCCGCGTGCTGGGCGCCGCGGGCGGCGTGTTCCCACTGCGCGCTGCTGGGCAGCGTGCCTCCGGCCCAACGGGCATAGGCAGCCGCATCATCGCGATCGACATGGACGACTGGGACATCCGCCTTGCCAGCCAAGTCGCTGCCGGGCCCCTCCGGATGCCGCCAGTCCGCGCCCTTGACGAACCGCCACCAGCGCGACGCATCGTTGAGGGATACACGCTCGGTGGGCGACACGAACAGCGCCGAGGCGCCGTCTCGCTCAGCGCGCGTGACATGCCCGGTCGCCGCGACGAAGTCGGCGAACTGGCGATTGGTCACTTCGTGCGCATCGATCCAGAAGGCATCGACCCTAGTCGCCTCGCCCGAACGACCCGGACCATCCTCGCCCAGCAGGACGGTTCCTGCCGCCACGAACCGGCGCGTATCAACCGTCAGGCAGCGGGCGGACGGAGACAAAGATCGGGGCGGTGTACGGGCGCCGACAGTGGTCGCGGCGACGAGTGCCAGCAATAGCGCGGCCCGACCTCTCACGGCCGCGCGCCCGGCGGCGTTGCCGGTGCCGGATCGGCAGCCGGCAGCGGCACCACCCCCTTGGCCCTGGCATAGCCGTCATAGGCCGCGACCAGTTCGGCAAGCCGCGCCGGCTGTTCCGTCGCGAGATCGCGCGTCTCGCCGGGATCGGCCGCAAGGTCGAACAGCTGCCAGCGGCCGGTGCTAACGCCCTTGCGCGTGTAGCGATTGGTGCCGGCCGGCAAATACACCACCTTCCAATCGCCCTTGCGCAGCGCACGACGGAAGAAGAGTTCGTAACCGAGCGTATCCGTCGGGCTGCGCACCGCGGCAGCGCCGCCGGACAGGACCGGACGCAGGCTACGCCCCTCGTGCGGCAGGATCGCGTGGCCGGCGAACTGCGCGGGCTGTTTCAACCCGGCATAGTCGAGCAGCGTCGGTGCCACGTCGCGCACGTCGAGATTGGCGGTGGCGATGCGTCCGCCGCCGCCGCTCACGCCCTTGCCCGCGGCGAAGGCACTGACGCGGATGCCGCCCTCGGTCGTATAGCCCTTGACCAGCCAGGACGGCACCGAATTGGCCTGCGCCCAGCCGGGGCCATAGCCGACATAGCTGGTTGGCTTGCCGATATTGGCCAAGCTGTTGTCGATGCCGAGCGCGGGATCGGGCGCCTGCGGCGCGTCCGGACCGCCAGGTGGCGGCGTGTCGCCCGGCCTGGCGACCTTGAACCGCGGGCTCGGCGCCTCGATCGCGTTGCCCTCCGGCCCGTTGTCGGAGAAGAACAGGATGATGGTGTCGTCGTAGCGGCCCTGCGCTTTCAAGGCAGCGATCACTCGGCCGACATTCTGGTCCATCCGGTCGACCATCGCCGCATAGACCTCCATCTTGCGCGCCTCAATCGCCCGCTCCCCGGCGCTCAGCGACGCCCAGGGGCGGACCTGCTCGGTGACGTGCGCGACCGCGTCGGCCGGCACCAGGCCCAGCTGCTTCTGCCGCGCCAGTCGCGCGGCGCGCAGCGCCTCGTAACCCTGGTCGTAGCGGCCCTTGTACCGCGCAATTGTCTCGTCCGGCGCCTGGAGCGGCCAGTGCGGCGCAGTGAAGGGCAGATAGGCGAAGAAGGGCCGCCGGTCCCCCGCCTTCGCCGCGGCGTCGAGATAGCCGATCAGCCGATCGGCGAAATAGTCGGCGGAGAAGCTCCCGACCGGGAATGCGGCCGGCTTGCCGTCGTCGCGATAGCTGGGAGCGAGCCCCGCCTTGGCCCAGCCCTCGTTCTGGTCGGCGCCGAAATGATTGGACAGTCCCTGGAGCAGCGCGAAGCTGTGCTCAAACCCGCGCGCCGCCGGCTCGCGATCGGGGGTCAGGCCCAGGTGCCACTTGCCCGCCATTACCGTCGCATAGCCGCCCGCGTGCAACAGCTCCGCGATCGAGGCGACCCGGTCGTTGAGATAGCCCTCGTAACCGGGCCGGCCGCGCGTGGCATCGCTCAGCAGCTCGGCCATCGTTCCCAGTCCAGCCTCGTGATTGTCGACCCCGCTCATCAGCATCGACCGGGTTGGCGAGCAGGTCGGCGCGGTGTGAAAGCCCGTGAAGCGAACGCCCGACAGCGCCAGCGCATCGAGGTTCGGGGTCGCGATCTCACCGCCGAACGCACCCAGGTCCGACCAGCCGAGATCGTCGGCGACGATGACGAGGAAATTGGGCGCGCCCTGCGGCGCCGGTGCTTGGGCCGGCGCAGCCGTCGCAGTGGCGCAGACGGACACAATCAGGGCCGGAATAGCGGCGGCTGCCAGAAATCGAATGCGGCTCATATCTGCTCCCGTCGATGTCGCGCGTGCAACGTACACGCCTGCATAACCCTAGGTCAGGGAACGACAATAAAGATTCTCTACCAGATTGATGGGAATTAGTTGGTTCGTTTCGGTAGTGCAGCTTTCTAGCCATACAGACGCGGCGTCGCCGCATCCCGAGCCACCGATCCGAAAGACCGTTCATGCCGCATCGCATTCGCCGCGCAGGCCGCGCCGCCCTCCTTCTCGGTGCAGCATTCGCCGCCATGCCGGCCGTCGCGCAGGAGGCGTCTATCATTGCCGATCAGGGCTCGGGCAGCACAGCCGCCGAGACGGCGGGGGGCGGCGCGGAGGCCGGTGCCGGCGAGGATATCCTCGTCACCGCCCGTCGCCGCACCGAGAAGAGCCAGGACGTGCCGATCGCGATCAACGCGTTCGGCGCCGCGCAAATCGAATCGACACGCACCTACAATCTTCGCGACCTGCAGCAGCTGACCCCCAGCCTAGTCGTCACCAACACCAATCCGCGCAATACCAGCATCAACATCCGCGGGCTGGGCAACAACGTCGCCGTCTATAATGACGGGCTGGAGCCGGCGGTCGGCGTCTATCTCGACGGCGTCTATCTGGCGCGCCCCGGCCAGACCGTGTTCGACCTAGCCGACCTGGAGCGGATCGAGGTGCTGCGCGGGCCGCAGGGCACGTTGTTCGGCAAGAACACCTCGGCGGGCGCGGTGGTGGTGACAACCAAACAGCCGACCTTCGATTTCGAGGGCGGCGGCGACGTCAGCATCGGCAATTACGATTTCCGCCAGTTGCACGCCTACATCTCCGGCCCGCTGACCGATACGCTAGCGGCGCGGCTGTTCGTGTCGAAGACCGATCGCGACGGCTTCACGCTCAACCACTTCGACGGGCGCTATGGCCAGAGCTTCCACGACCTGAATCTACGCGGGCAGCTGCTCTACAAGCCTACCGACCGGCTGACGCTGCGCATCATTGGCGACTGGGGACGGCAGAGTTCCTTCACCGCCAGCAGCATTCTGCTGGGCGCGATCCGCAGTTATGCCAACGGCACGAACTTCGTGAACAACTATTACGACCGCGCCGCCCGCCTGGGCTACACGCCCGTTCCCGCCGATCCGCGACTGCGGACGACCGACGTCGACGCCGATCCGCGCTATCGGATGAACCAGCACGGCCTCAACGTGACGACCGATCTGGATCTGGGCGCGGCGACGCTGACCTCGGTCACCGCCTATCGCGCGTGGAACTGGTACCCGCATAACGACGGGGACAGCACCAGCCTGGATGCCGGCGCCGATTTCCACCAGAGCAACGAGCAAAAACAGGTCAGCCAGGAACTGCGCGTCGCCTCCAACGGCGACCGCCGCGTTGATTACGTCGCTGGCCTCTACTATCTCTACCAGTCGATCGAGGCAGAGGCGGTGAACCTCTATGGCATCCGCGCAGCCGACTGGTTCCTGCCGCCGACGACCAATGCGGCCGTCGGCGCCGCGGCACTGAATGGCTACAACGTCGTCAGCCACTCGCGCCCGGTCACCGACAGCTATGCCGCCTTCGCGCAGACGGTGTGGCACGTCGTGCCCGGCGTCGATCTGACCACCGGCCTGCGCTACACCTACGAGACGAAATCCGGGTATTTCGACCAGGGCGCGACCGGCGCCTCGCTCGTCGCGCTGACGCCGGCGCAGCAGGCGGCGGCGCAGACGATCCGCTCGCGCTACGGCATCGCCAATTATTACCAGGCGGAGACGAAGGCAGGTCGCCTGTCGGGCCAGGCGACGCTGTCGTGGAAGGTCGCCGAACCGCTTCTGACCTATGTCACCTATGCGCGCGGTAACAAGTTCGGCGGCCTGAATTTGGCTAACATCACCACGACCGGTCAGTTCGCCGCCAACCCCGTCATCCGCCCAGAGACGATCGACAGCTACGAGGCCGGCGCGAAGACGACCTGGGCGGGCGGGCGCGTGACAGCCAACATCGCCGCCTTCTGGACCGACGTGAAGGATTACCAGACCACCATCGTCGATATCGAGCGCAACGGCGTCAGCTTCTTCACCAACGCGGCCAAGGTCCGCACCCGTGGGTTCGAGGCGGACTTGCGCGCCGCGCCGACGCGCTGGCTCAGCCTTTACGCCTCGGGCACCTACGACGATGCGCGCTACATCTCCTACGCCAATGCGCCCTGCCCGATCGAGATCACCGGCCAAGCGATCTGCAACCTGAGCGGGCGGCCGCTGCCGGGCGTGTCCAAATGGGCGGCCTCCACGGGCGGCGAGGTGCGGACGCCACTAGGCCTGACTGGGGCGCACGATACCGAAATGTATCTAGGATCCGACTACAGCTATCGCTCGGCGACCAACACCAGCGCGAGCCTCAGCCGCTATTCCGCCATCCCGTCCTATGACCTGATTAATATCCGTTTCGGCATCCGCACGCTGAACGGCCTGTTCGACATCCAGTTCTGGGGCCGCAACATCACCAACTCGACTTATTTTCTTTCGCGCGGCGCGGCCAATACCGGCGCGATCACCGGCACTCTGGGTGATCCGCGCACCTATGGAGCGACGCTGCGAACGAAATTCTAGCTTTGTGTCGCCTCTTCGACCCACTTTCGGCCGTTCAGCCTGCCTCACTCATTTCCCGACTTCATCCATTCGTTAAGCCGAACGGCGCGACAGCTCAGTCGCGATGCTGAGCCGGTCGATCAAGCCTTTGATGGTTGGGCCACTTACATCGCAGGCAAGTGGCGGCTCACCTTGGTCTTCGGTAGCTGGACGAGTTCGGGCTGCATGAAGTCGTAGTCGTCCAGTATGTCGAGGCAGATCACGCGTTTGCCCCCGAGAGCCGCCCGGTAGCGTGGCAGCAGCTTGTTGCGATGCGCCTTCTCCATGACGAAGATCACGTCGGCCCATGCGATTAACTCGGCCGTGAGCGGATTGTCGGCGTTGTGATTGGTGCCGGCAGAGTCCATCTCCAGATCCTCCCGGCACGAGAACACCTGTTCGGCGGTGGGGCTGCGCAGCCTGTTCTGACTGCACACGAACAGCACCGTCCGAATGCGGGGATGCCTCAACCCTGGCCCCTACACGCCGCGCCAGGCGAGCGGGCCTGGGGTCGCGTCAGCCGAGAAGTCGATTTGGAGGACGCGACGCCGTCGAGGCGGATCGGCCGCTAGCGAGGCGTGAACGATTGACGTGGCGTAGAGCCAAACATCACCCCGTTCGGCAAGACAGAGCCGCTCGCCTAAGGTAGTCACAACTCGTCCGATCTCTGCTTCGGGCAGGCGCCCCAATCTATGCGAGCCGGGCACGATGCGTAGCGGCGCGTTGCGCTCGTCAATCGCATCCAGGTGCACGCGCAGCGTCACCATGCGCTCGAGTATCTCGAATGGCGGCTCCACCTGGATCAGCCCGGACTTCACCGTCCACGGACCGTACCCCTCCGTGTCGATACGCTCCTCGACGACGATCGTGCGGTCTTGGTGCCAGCCGAGCGCCCAGTTCCTCTCTGCGGTCTTGTCGAACAAGATTGCACGTACGGGGCGAGCCTGTTCCCCAAGCGCAGACACCGCGATCACGCCAATCGGTCCAGCGTTACCAAGGAAGGGTCGCAGCTGCCGCCCCTCCCCTATCCGCACGCCCGGCCTGCTCGTCGGCAGCGCGACCAAGGCAGTCTCGAGGCGACCGCACGTACCTTCGTCCAGAGCTTGCGCGAACAGCTGGGCGCCATCATCGTTGAGGGTAAGGTCAGCGGAGCGGCAGACGGCTGAGAGCATGAGGCTGAGGCTAGCGCGACCTACCCTCGGCGTCGACCCGACTCACAGCACGAAGCCGCTGCGCGGCATTGACGTTCGCGGTGGAGGTAACGCGTCAGCGCTGAGGTTTGGCCCTGCGGCATCGGGGGCAGACGATGGAGTTCCTTCAACAAGAGGAACCCTGTCATGACGACGTCACCGACCGAAGCACCTGTCACCCCGCTGCGTCAGCGAATGCTCGACGACATGGCGATGCGTTCGATGCGGGCGCGGACGCAGCATGACTATGTCCGCCACGTTCGCGCCTTCGCGGCGTTCCTTAAACGCTCGCCGGATACCGCAACGGCAGAGGATGTACGGCGCTTCCAGGCCCACCAGCGCGAGCACGGCACCAGCGAGTCCGTTATCGGCGCCACGGTATCGGCGCTGCGCTTCCTGTTCGGGGTGACGCTCGACCGGCCCGACCTGTCGCGCAAGCTGGTGCTGGCGCCGCGGCCCCGGAAACTGCCGGATGTACTGAGCGTCGATGAGGCCGGACGGCTGCTGGAGGCGGCACCGGGCATCAAGTACCGGGCCGCGCTCGGCGTGGCATACGGCGCCCGCCTGCGCGTGTCGGAGGTGGCGCACCTCAAGGCCGACGACATCGACAGCAGGCGGATGCTCATCCGCATTGAGAAGGGCAAGGGTCGCAAGGACCGCAATGCGATGCTGTCGCCGCAACTGCTTGAGCTGCTGCGGCTCTGGTGGCGTGAGGGAAAGCGGCGCAGTGTCCTGCTACCGCACGGCTGGTTGTTCCCGAGCCGCAGCTACACCGACCCGATCTCGACCCGGCAGCTGCACCGCGCCGTTTGCGAAGCGGCCGAGGCAGCGGGCATCCGCAAGCGCGTCAGTCCACACACGTTGCGGCACAGTTTCGCGACGCATCTGCTCGAACAGGACGTCAACATCCGCGTCATCCAGGTGCTGCTCGGGCACAGCAAGCTCGAGACCACCGCGCTCTACACCAAGGTCGCGACGCGCACGATCCGCGCGGTGACCGGGCCGCTCGACCAGTTGATGGCGCTGATGGACGACAGGACGCCGGCCGGGTGACGCCCGCATGCGCGCCTCCATCGAGGTCGCCGAAATCTTCCGCGCTGCCGGTTCTGCATACCGGGCTGCTCGTGCCGGGCATCTGAGCCTCGACCAGCTCAAGGTCATGTCGGCCATCGAGCATTGCCGTACCGCCGTCATGCGCGGGCACGTCGAAGCCTGCACTGACTGCGGGCACTGGCGGGTCTCCTACAACTCCTGCCGCAACCGGCACTGTCCGCGGTGCCAGGGCGCGGTCGCACGCACCTGGCTCGCCGAGCGCGAGGCCGACTTGCTGCCGGTCGGCTACTTCCACGTCGTCTTCACGCTGCCCGCCGAGGTTGCCGATATCGCCCTCCAGAACAAGGCGGCGGTTTACGGGCTGCTGTTCCAGGCGGCGTCGGAGACGATGACGACCATCGCCATCGACCCGAAGCACCTCGGCGCGCGCATCGGCATCACCGCAGTGCTGCACACCTGGGGTTCAGCGATGACCCACCATCCGCACATCCACATGGTTGTTCCAGGCGGCGGGCTGTCGCCGGATGGCAGCCGCTGGGTGTCGTCACGCCCGGCGTTCCTGCTGCCGGTGCGTGTCCTCGGCAAGCTGTTCCGCCGCCTGTTCCTGAGCCGGCTGACGGCGCTACACGACGCCGGGCGGCTCGGCTTCCATGGCAGCCTCGCGCACCTTGCCAACCGGCGCACCTTCCTGCGGCACCTAGCTCCGGTTCGGAAGAAGCGTTGGGTCGTCTATGCCAAGCCGCCATTCGCCGGGCCAGAGACGGTGCTGGCCTATCTGTCGTGCTACACCCACCGCGTCGCTATTTCGAACAGCCGGCTCCTGCGCTTCGACCAGACCGGCGTCACCTTCCGCTACAAGGATTATCGCCGCGCCGGGGGCCGAGCGGCAGCAGGTCATGACGCTCAGCCCCGACGAGTTCATCCGCCGCTTCCTGCTCCACGTCCTGCCGAAGGGCTTCCACCGCATCCGCCACTATGGCCTGCTCGCCGGCCCCACCCGCAAGGCCCATATCGAACGCGCCCGCAAACTGCTCGGGGTCACTCCGCCGCCGGCTGCCGTGCCAGACGAGCCAGAAGATACCCGCCCGCCATGCCCGTGCTGCGGAGGGCGCATGGTCGTCATCGAGACCTTCGAACGCTGGTGCCCGGCTCGTGCCCCGCCGTACAGCGTCATTTCAACCGGGACCATCACACCATGATCCGGCATGGCTCGATCTTCCCCCGCCACGCGGTCCCCCCGCTTCCGGCGTCCGTGCCGCTCGCACCAGCGACATCGCCAGCCACATCAACGCTCACCCAGACCGTCAGTCCTACCCGATATCCATGCCGCAGGTTCTTCCCGAGTGCCACGCCGCGGCCTCGCACGGCCCATTCCACCGGACGTCGCACTGCCCAGCCAGCCTCCGGGAAACCGCTTTCCCCATAGCCCACCGCTCGCGACCCGCGGCTCCTGCTTTGGAGGATATCGTACACCTGCCGGTGCCCGATTTCCATCCAGGAGTGGACATTCGCGCCTTTGAACTCCTTGCTCTAAAGCGGTCATTCGGTAAGCCTATGACGATGGCCAGCCGTCTTGTGCTCCGTATTGCGTTGGCTGCTGCCTGTTCGCTTCTGGCTGGGTTGGCCGGATGCCGAGACGCGATACCTCCCGGCAAAACGGCAGCCATAAAACCCGATAAATCCCGGGCCGCTTTCTTCGAGCGCCCGGCGGCGCTTGCTACGGCTCGAGCATCATCCACGCCAAGTCCACTCATTGTCTTGCTTTCGACTGATCCGTGGAAAATGGTGGTCGGTTCGGATTCACCGACCTTTGCACTTTACAGTGATGGAACGGTATTGTTTCGGCGAAAGGACGATTATGGGGCAGTCAAGCTAAATCGAACCGAGTTGAATGCCTTGATCGAGGGGTTTTCTAGTCCAGAATTGGTCGCTCTCTCCGGTCACTATGAAGCAGCAAACTGGACCGATCAACCAGGCAACAATTTGCTCCTGTATGGCCGAAAGGTGCCGCTATACATCACCGTGTATGGTTCCTTGAACGACGTTCAGGTAAGGGCCAAGTTGCCAGACACTGTCCTCGAAGCGTTCGATAGATTGCGCAACTTTTCTGCGCCAAGTGCCAATCCTTGGCTTCCTAGAGAAGTAGAAGTTATGGTTTGGCCTTACGAGCACGCGCCTGATTCATCAATCATCTGGCCTAAGCGATGGCCTGCTCTCGCAAGTCCGGCAACGCGGAAACGCGGTGACTCATACAGCATTTTCATTCCATCCTCCGAGTTGCCTGCCCTTCGCTCATTTCTCGCCGCTCGAAGGGAGAAGGGGGCTGTCAAGATCGATGGCAAGAAGTGGTCTGCCAGCATTCGGCTACCTTTCCCGCATGAGGAGCTATGGATGGCTCCGAACGATGAGATAGCGACCAAACAATAGGCGGCTCTTTCCTAAACGGACCGTCAGCTTACCACCAGTGATTGCAGCAGGCTGGGCTTTCCAGACGGCCGCCAGCTGGCGTTACACTGGGACAGTGATGAGGGTCAGCCTTTGCCCTGAGGCAGCGTGAAGCGTTTCGCAATGGAGCCGTATGCCGCTCAGGTTTCGACCACGAAAATGACGTTGGGCAGGCACCGACCATTGCTTCGGTTGGGATACGGGTTCGCTGCCTTCTTTACCCGTCGAGACATCCAGCCGCAAATGCCACCCTCTGGGCAAAGCGGGCGATCGCTTGAACCAACGACGCCCGTCCGGCTCATCAACAATGAGGGCGAACCGGCCAGCGTGGATGTCGGCCAGTCGCAGCGCTGCCGCTAATCTGCTCACCTGAAAAAGCCGGGCAACACTGTCCATCAGCGCGACCGACATCGGCGCTTCCGCCATCCACGGCACGAGCATGGAGCACGGCATCAGCAGTTCGGCGGCGTAGCGGTCGGCGTCTCGCTCGCAAGTGTGGTCCGGCGCATTTCCTGACGCATCATGGCAGATCAGCCGCTGGCCGCGATGATGGTGCCAATGGCCAAGCTCGTGCGCGACCGAGAAGCGTTGCCGCACGCGGCTTGCCCTATCATCGACCGTGATGATGGCCCGGTCGACCATGCCGACGATCCGTGCATCACCTTGCGGCAGCGCGCGATAGCGAACCCACGCGCCGACGGACCAGGCGATCACCTCGACGTCGATCTCATCCGGTTCGGTGATGCCAAGATCCTGGAGCAGCCGTTCCGCTGGCGACAGGCTCGTCATTTCGGCTGGTCGGCATCCATCCGTTCCAGCTCGGCCAGATCGTCGATCAGCGTGTCCCAGTCGTCGGGATGGGTGCCACGTGCCGCCAGCGTCAGCGGCGTATCGATGTCGCTCGCCATCGCTTTCTGCAACTCAGCACGAAGCCGGGCGCGATCGATCGACACGACGGAGGCGCCGGCGTCACGGTCGAGCATCGCGCGAATGTCGTGAAGCCGCGCCTTCTTCACCTTCAGTTCGGCGGCGTCGAGCTCGGCGTGCCAGTCGTCGAGGTCGGGTTCGTCCTCTTCGAGAAATTCATCCAGCAGGCGCAGCCGCGCGACTTCGTCTTCGTCGGTCATGACACCCTCTTTGCTTTACCGGCGCGACCAATCGCGCGGTTCATTCTTTTACGAAGGGCCGCAAGCCCCTTCTCGTCGATCCCGAACTGGTTCTGTAGCTCCTCACCGCGTTTTCCGGCGATGACGGCATCAAGCAAAGCGAGCAATCCTGGGTCGGAACGAAGCGCCTCCCGGATGTCCGCGATCGTGCGTCGAGCGTCGATCGGATCGTGCGTCATCTGCTCGAACGAGGCCACGTCGTTATCCAAGCTCGCCGCGTCGAGGTCATCGTAAAGAACCAGCGTCCGTCCTTCCGCTTCGTCGCGGTAGGCGTCGCGGATCATGCTGCGCATGACCCAGTTGAGGAACGTGACGATATCCCAGCTCTGGCGGCACTTGCGACGACCATCGAGCGCTCGGCAGATCGCCTCCTGGCGGAGATCTGCTGCAAGCATCCGCTGCTCGCGGACAAGATATTGCGATCGCAGGACAAGACGCCGGTATTGATCCTTGGTCAGCGCCTGCAGGCGTTCGCGCATCTCGTCGACCGTCAGGTGAGGATCGTCGTCGACATCATCGGCAACGGGTGCTGGATCGATCGATGAGATGGTGGCCTCCTCATACCCTATACGGACGAGGCGGCATATTCGGACACGAAGGTAACAATTTTATTGGCAGGTGTCCGAATTCGCTGTCTCGTCCGTATAGGGTGATAGACCTCGACCAGGGTCCGTCAGGCGGCCTGCGCCCAGAGGGTGCACTGATCGTCGTCATACTGAACGCCCGGCCGCATGACCTGTCGGGTCAGCCAGGCGCTGGCGCGTTCGATGCCCTCGCTCATGTCCTCAGCGGGCTTGCCGTCGATATGCACGATCTCGCGCGGTGCGAGCCGGAAATGCCCGCGCACATGGGCCTGCGGCAGGATGAGCCCGCGGTTGCCCGACTTCGACAGCCACAAGTTACAGCCGCTCTGGATGTGGCAGCGACCATCGCGCGGCAGGAACAGCGCGATGCCGGTCAGCGCCGGGTTCGGTCCGGCGCGATATTCGAGGTGGAGCAGATCGGCATCGGTCTCAACCGCATGGCGGCCCATCTCGATCTTGTCCTCGATCCCGAGCGGATCGCCGCCGGTGATGACGACGCCGGGCTTGAGCTTGCGGCTACCGAGCAGCAGCTTGACGACGGCGCGGGTGACGGCGGCTTCGAAGGTGGTGACGGTCATCATTCTATCTCCTTGTTTCATCCCCGCATCGGGGCCGTTCATCATTCCGTTCATCTCAACCCTGGTGCTCGCTCCGGCAGGCGCGCACGATCTGGGCGGCGGCGCACTCCAGTCCGGCGGCGCGGTCCCACAGGCAGTTCCAGGGCAGCCGGGTGCCGATCTCGACACCGTGACGGCCGAGCTTCACCGACAGCCCGCCGCGAGCCGGAACCAGATGCAGGCCCTGGTCGCGGTCGCGAAAGAAATTGAGGTCGGTGAGCAGCAGCGGGCCGGTGATCGAGCGCAGCGCGACGTCGACGCGGACGGGGTCGATGGCCTCGGGGTGAAAACCGTGGCGGATCAGCAGCGTATCGCGACGCCGCGTCGCGGCACAGCGCAGCAGCGCCTGGTCGAACATCGGCTCGGTGACGGGGGTCATCGCGATGATGACGTTATGGCCGAGGCATTCGACCGCACCTGGCAGACCGGAGTTTCCGAACAGCGGCGCGGGTTCGTCGCAGCCGAGGGCTGCAAGGACATAGTTCATCAGCGCAACCGAGGCGGTCGGCAAAACATCGTGGATCATGGGGGACATGGAGCCTTTGTGGACGTACGTGATCCCCGGACCGGCTGGTCCGGTTCAGACCCCTTCGATTTTCATTTCTCGTCAGGGCTTCGCTCGGCGCCGGCCGATCTCCCCTTCCTCGCGCGACAGCGGTCGCGGCCATCGCGGAAGATGGCGTTGCCGATGACGGCATAGCCCCAGCTATCGAGCGTGCGGGCGCTGTCCGCGACGGTGCCGGAACGATGGATGGCAGCAGCAGGGCAGTACACCTCGACCATGGCTGGCACCCAGTTGGCGATGCTGCCGGCGGGCTGGCGTTGCCACCATTGCCCCGCGATCAGGGCAGTCAGCAGCAGGATCACGCTCAGGCGAAAGACGACGGGGAAGCGGCGGCGCTTCATTTTCTTTTCTCCAGCAGATTGTCGCTGCCGGAGACGGTAAGCGTCTCGAAATATGCCAAATCGTACTGTCAGAACCGGCCCAACCTGCCGCATGTTGTAGCAACCCGAACGTCATTCCTGCACGGCGGGACTTGGTTCGTTAACGGGTTCGGCCTACACCAGCCCCGTTCGCCAGCAGGCGGACCGAGGCGTGGAAACCTCGTGATGGGTAGCCGCATGCCCGGTCGAAAGAGATTTCGGCCGGGGAGCGGGCGTGGATGTCCAAGGCTCTTCCAGGGCCCAAAGACGCTCGCGCCTGTCTCATCACAGGTTTCCAATCCCCGGCTTACGGGCCGGCATCGCCTCGTTTTCATATGGGGCGGTGCCGCCGGCTGGGGAAGCCGATGCATTGCCCGACACGGGGGTGCGTATGGTTGCGGGACTTGGCCGCCAGCGGCGGAAAGCTTTTCAAATACCATCAGTGATTTCGGCCGCGATGCTGCTCGCGGCCTGTGGCGGCGGAGGCGGTGGCGTCGCTTCGTCAGGGTCAATCCCCACGCCTGCACCTACGCCGACGCCCAGCCCGACACCGACGCCGTCCCCTACACCGACCCCACCGCCCAGCGCTGCGGATAGCGGAGTACAAGGCTTCCGCCGCCGTGGTCGGTGCGAAAGCGGCCTTTGCCTATGACAAGGGCATCACTGGCAAGGGCGTGACCATTGCGGTCATCGACACCGGCATCGCCGCCAGCAGTGCCGAGTTCGCTGGCCGCATCTCACCCGACAGCAGGACATTCAAGAGCCGGATCGCGCGTTGCGCTACCTGTGCACCGGAGACGGTGACCTTCCCGCTCGACGATGTGCAGGGCCATGGCACCGAGGTCGCCTCGGTCGCGCTGGCCGCGAAAAATGGCGCGGGCGTGCAAGGCGTCGCCTATGACGCGACGCTGCTCGCGCTGAAGGTCGTGGCTCCCGATCTCAAGGTCGTCACCGCCACGTCCGTCATCAAGGAAGGCAGCGGCGCGAACGCCGCCAGCATCGCGCCCGCCATCACCTATGCGGTAGAGAAAGGGGCGTTCGTCATCTCCATGAGCCTGAATGGCGATCATGGCGGCCAGATCGCCGCCGACGAACGTGCCGCCATGGACAGCGTCGTCAAGGCCGACCGGCTGCTCGTGCAATCCGTGTCCAACTTCGTCGACGACAAGAGCGCTGCGCCTGGCACAATCACCCGCAACCTCGTTGGTAGCAATCTGGAGAATAGGGACAATTTCCTGTTCGGCATCCGGGTCGACAGTGCGTTGCGACCGCCCAGCGGCAATGGCCTGCCCGGCGATCTTGCCGACCGCACGCTGGCGGTGGTCGCGACGGACGTCAGCGTCGTTGGCAAGGACGGACAAATCACCACGGTCACGGGCAACAGCTTCGCCGCCCCCGCCATCGCGGGGGCCGCGGCGCTCCTCAAGCAATACTGGCCGCAACTCGGCGGCAAGGCGATCTCGCGCATCCTGCTCGATACCGCGACCGAACTCGGCGACAAGGGTACCGACCAGATCTTCGGCGCTGGTTTGCTCAACGTCGAGGCCGCGATGAAGGCGCAGGCACCTGGCAGCGCCTTTGCCGCCGCCGACATGGTGCTGGCGCGCTATTCCTCGATCAGCCTGTCCGGGCCCTTCGGTGGCGGTGGCCAACTGACCGATACCGTGACCCGCATGACGGTGTTCGACCGCTATGGCCGCGACTTCGCCATGACTGGCAACACCGGACCACGCAGCCAGGGTTCGGAGTTGCTTGCAGGCGCGATGCTGGGGACGATCGATCCGCCGTGGCTCGCCACGAGTGTGAGCGACGCAAAGTTCGGTTTCACCTCCGCTGCCACCGGACCATGGGCCGCGGCGCGTTCCGGCCGCCCGGCCACCTTCGCCTTCTCGCCTGTTGCGGGACAGACGGTCAGCTTCAGCGCCAATGTCGGGATCGGGCAAGGTGCGGGCATCGCCGGTTCTGCCCTGCGCGGTGTCGTCGCCGCGCCGGTCGGCACGTCCTCGTCGTGGAGCGGCGACGGCTGGTCGGCGGCCTTTGCATCCGGCGTATCGCGCGACGGCCGCTCTGCTTTGCGCAGCGTCACTTTCGCCTCGCCACTTGGGCTCGGTGTCGAGCTATCGGGCCTGACCGAACGTGGCCAAGTGCTGGGGCTACGCGGACCGGCTGGCTTTGCCCTGTCCGGCAGCCGAACGACGCTGGCCACCCTGACGGCCAGTCGCAGCGTTGCAGGCGTGCTGCTGTCGGCGCGGGCCACGGCCGCCACCACCCGGGTCGATGGCGGATCGGACCTGCTTCGCTTCACCGGTCCGATGACCGGCACCGCCTTCGCGGTCGACGCCGCGCATCGTCTCGGCGGCGGTACCGTCACGCTCGGACTATCATCACCGCTTCGGCTGGAGCGCGCCCGTGCGGTGGTCGAGGCGCCCGTCGCCTATGACCTGATGACCGGCGTGCTCGCCACTCGCCTGACCAGCGTCGACCTGACACCGACCGCACGCGAGATGGACGTCGCGCTCGGTTGGTCGGCGACGCTGTCGCCCACCTCGTCACTGCGGCTTGGCATCGCCCACGCCTTCGATGCCGGGCACGTCGCCGGCGCGCAGGACACCGCTGGCTTTCTCAGCCTGACCCTCCGCTGATCCAGCATCATCACAAGGACATGACTATGTATGACCGAATAATATTTGCAGCGGTTGCAGCCGGACTGCTCACCTTCGCCGCACCCGCCTATGCCGCCGATCCAGCAACCATGGACGTGGCCGGCATCCATCTCGGCGACACGCCGCAGCAGGTGAAGGCGGCGTTGCAGCAGGCCGGGTACAAGGTGACCGAGACGCGCAAGACCGGATCCTTCGCGCAGCGCGTTGCGGTGGAAGCGGCGAACCGCAAGGGTGCGGCGGCACCCAATCCAACCTATGCCGGGATAGCCGAAATCATCGCCATGGGGCCACACCAGGAGCGCGCCGACATCCAGTTCGCCCAAATCGCAGGCGGCGACAGTGTGTCGCGCGTCGAAGTCACCATCCCAGGAACCGCGATGGGCGATGCCGCGATGAAGGCACAGCTCACCGCCCGATACGGCAAGCCTGATGCAGTCACGGATCAGGGGCTTACCTGGCACTGGTGTGCGCCGCAGTCGGTGAAGATCTGCGGCATGACCTATACCGGCGGCGAGCTCAATACGGCGTGGCCGACGCTGCGGGGCAGCACCGCCATGGGCATCAATTCCATCATCCTGGAAGCGGGCACCGATGCCGATCGCCGCCTCAAACAGGCGTTCGAGGCCGCCGTAACGGCGCAGGCGCCTAAGACCAACCAGGGCGCATTCTGACAACCGAACGGGGTGGCAGCGGCCACCCCGCCCATCGAATCAAAAGCCAAGTCGCACCGATTGGCCAGGCTTCACGGCGACCTCGGCTCGTAGCCGTTCAACCAGTTCCAGCGCATCCGCCGCTGGCCAGTGGCGCAACTGGCGCGCGACCACCGCGAAGTCGCCGGGAGTCAGCCCCTCTACCATGCCAAGGCATGCCGGGGCGGGCTCTCCGAAAAAACGCAGGAAGGCGGCGGCGGCGCGCTCTGCCCCGAGCGGTTTCAGCCGGAGTTTGAAGACGAACCGCCGCAATGTCGCCGGGTCCAGCCCCGCCTCATGGTTCGTCGCCGCGACGACCGGCAACGGATGCAGGTCGAGCCACGTCAGCAGTTCGTTGACCTGTCCCACTTCCCAACTGGTTCGCGCCGTACTGCGGTCGAACAACAGCGAGTCCGCCTCGTCGAACAACAGCACGGCCTCCCGCCGCCGCGCCTCGGCAAAGGCGTCGGCGATCTGCGCCTCGGTCTCGCCGACCCATTTCGACAGCAGGTCGGATGCACGCTTGACCAGCAGCGGCCGGTCGAGCGCCCGTGCCAGATGATGCGCGAATGCCGTCTTGCCGGTGCCCGGCGGGCCCGTCAGTAGCAGCGACACGTCGCTTGCCCCGCCATCTGCCATGGCCGCGGATAGGCGATCGACCGGCCGATCGGTTTCAAACAGGTCGAGGTCGAACGCCGCCGGGCCAGGCGGCGGCAGCGTGCCACCCCGCAGTGCCCGGACCAGCGCTTCGGCCGCGACGATGCCGCCATCTTCTTCACCGGCCAGTTTACCCGCCCGCGCCGCCATCCGCAGAACCGTCGCTGCCTCTGGCGCGGCGTCGAGCAACGTGGCGAATGCAGGGCCGGGCATCACCCGCTCCTCCCGCGCCACCCGAACGAGCATCGCCGTCGCCGCCGCACGCGACGGCAGGTCGAGCCGCAGCACGAAGCTCATCCGCCGCAGGATCGCCGCATCGACATTGCCGATCGCGTTGGTCGTCCAGATCACCGGCACCGGATTGGCCTCCAGCAGCCGGTTGACGAAGACCTTGCTTCCCTCGCGCCGACTGAACCAGTCGCCGCCCGCGGACGGGCTGGCATCGCCGATCAAATCCTCCATCTCGTCGAACAGCAGCACCGCTGGTCCCCGCCCGCCGAGCAGACGTTGTGCCAAGGCCAGCGCCGCGACGCGTTCCCAACGGCGGGGTTCCTCGCCGTCCTCGTCCGCCTCACCCACACCGTGCAACACCGCGCCTGCTGCCGCCGCCAGCGTACGCGCGAGTTCGGTCTTGCCGGTGCCGGGCGGGCCGTAGATCAGGATGTTGACCCCCGCCGCCGCCCCGCTCAGCGCACCGCGCAGCAGGCGGATGAGAAAGTCGATCGGTTCGACATGCACAAAGGCGTCGAGCCCCAGCGTGGCCGCCTGCCGCCGACCGACCAGCGTATCGAGCATCGCCTCTTCGCTCGCCGGAGCCCGGTCGAGCAGACGTTGCAAGGTCCAGCGGATCTCGACATCCGCCTCACCCTCACGGGTTGCCGTGAAGCAGGCCAGGCCCAGCCGCGTGACCGCACCCCGCCGCGCCGCGCGGTCCGCGTCCTCCGCACCCGCCCCGGCCGTCTCGCCGAGGAGTTGCGGCAGGTCATGCCCGTGACGGCTGAGCAATCGCGCCAAGGCACCGACGCGCGGCAGTCGGTCGCACGCGACCATCAGGCGCAGCAGCCCCGCATCGATCGGCGACAATCCCAGCAACCGCGCCAGCGTATCCGCCAGTTCGAGCGCCTCCGCCCGCACCGGTCCCCCGCGCGGAGCAGTGAGACAGGCGAGCAGGGTTTCCCAGTTCCATTCGCCTTCCATGTCGGGCAGCAGCCAGGGCCGATGCGGCTCCGCCCATTCCAGCAGTGCTTTGGCAAGCGGTGCCGTGGCGGGCAGCGCGCCCGCCGTCCGGAGCATCAGGCCCCGGACGATATCCAGTTCGTCCATGTCGTATCCACGCGTCTCTCAGGCCGACGGCGCAAGCGCACGCGTCGACGTCATTCCTGTCGAAAGGGTGAGGTGCGGCGGGGGCGGATGCCGGCCCGCCGCCAACGTCGTGGGACGTTTACGCGAAAGGCCGGAGACCGCCGACCCATGCACCGCAATAGGCGGCAAGGTCGAACACAGCATGTCTCCGTATGGCCCGCCAGTTGGTGCGGGGTCGCAGAGTTGATAGCAGAAAGTCGTTACGCTCGCAATCCGTCAGCCGATCGTCACGGCATGCGCCCCTCCCGCCTGCTGCTCGAACCGGGTGCGTCGCCCTGCGAAGCGCTCGATTACCGTCGCCGCCGTGCGGGCATGCTCGCTCGGCTTGACGGTGGTGAACACGCCGCCGCCCGCCAGCGCCATCGGTAACAGCAACTGGTCGGCGAGATACGGCCCGGCAAAGGCCTCGCACGCCAGATAGCCGCGCATCCGCCCCACCGCCGTCTTCGCGACCCGTTCCGCCGTCACGCCCAGTTGCGCAAAGCCGCTCACAATCTCGGTGACATGCTCGAACTTCGCCTCCAGTAGCAGGATGTTGCCCGGCCCCTGATCTACCGGCAACTCGCGCATGAAGCATTCGCGCTCCGACCAGTCGAACGCCTTGCGGACCACGGCGATCTCGCGCTCGGCGATCGACATGGGCAATCCGGCGAATAAGGCGCAAGCCGACACGCCCAGCGCCTCTCCCCGCGTCAGGCATTCGATCGGCTGGAGCGCACCGGGGGTAATATCCACCTCGATCCGCCCGCCCCCGCGCGGATAGAAGCCATGCCGGACCAGCCGCGCCTCCACCTGCCCGCCCATCCGGCGGACGATCGGCAAGAAGCTGCGCTCGATGAACTCGAACGGCGGGGACAGCATGTTGTGGGTGCCGCCCTCCAGCACCAGTCGCGACGAACCATCGGCGAGCAGCAGCGGCATCAGCACCGTCTGCAACACCAACCCCGTCGATCCTGCCGTTCCCACCGAAAAGCGATAGTCGCCCGCCGCCACCCGGCCGGGGCGAAAGGTCAGGTCGGACGAGCCGACGACCAGCCCCTCGCACGTCGCGCTGCCGATCGCGCACGCCGCCTCGATCGCGGTGACATGCTGACGCATTAACCCCGGCTTCGACCGCTTGGCGCGGACATTCGTGATGCGGACCGGCTCCCCGGTAACAAGCGACAGCGCGCACGCATTGCGGACGATCTGTCCGCCACCTTCGCCCTCGCTGCCATCAATCTCGATCATGATATTCACTCTGACCAATGGTGTGCGTCACCCTTTGACGCACACCACCTGTTTCAACGTGTGGACGATCTCAACCAGATCGACCTGGGCGGCCATCACGGCTTCGATCGGCTTATAGGCCTTGGGCGTCTCGTCGATCACGCCCTCGTCCTTGCGGCATTCGACGCCGGCGGTATCGGCGATATGCTCGTCGAGCGTCACCAGCTTCTTGGCCGCCGTCCGGCTCATCACCCGACCCGCGCCGTGGCTGCAGCTATCGAACGAGTCCGGGTTGCCGAGCCCTCGGACGATGAACGACTTGGCGCCCATCGATCCGGGGATGATACCCATCACGCCCTTCGCCGCCCGCACCGCACCTTTCCGTGTCACCAGCACATTCTCACCAAAGTGATTTTCGCGCGTGACGTAGTTGTGGTGACAGTTGACCGCCTCCAACTCCGCCTCGAAAGGCTTTGCGATGACCTTGCGCAGGGCGGCGATGACGTTGGTCATCATCATCCTCCGGTTGAGCGCCGCATAATCCTGCGCCCAGCCGACCGCCTCGACATAATCGTCGAAATGGTCGGTCCCCTCCGGGAAATAGGCGAGGTCCTCATCGGGCAGGTTCAGGTGCCATTTGCGCATGTCCTGCTTGGCCAGCTCGATAAAGAAGGTGCCGATGGCATTGCCGACGCCACGCGATCCCGAGTGCAGCATCACCCACACCCGCGCCTCTTCGTCGAGGCACAGCTCGATGAAGTGGTTGCCGGTGCCCAGCGTCCCCAGATGCACGAGGTTGTTCGTGTTCTTGAGCCGCGGGTGCTTTTCGCAGATCCGGTCGAAGCGCTGGACGAGCGTCGCCCAGGCCGACACGATCGCGGGCGGCGGGCTGCCCCAACTGCCATTGTCGCGCTTGCCACGCCCGACGCTACGACCATGCGGCACCGCCTGCTCGATTGCCGAGCGGACGCCCTGCAGATGGTCGGGCAGATCGCTCGCCATCAGCGAGGTCCGTGCCGCCATCATGCCGCAGCCGATGTCGACCCCGACCGCCGCCGGGATGACCGCGCCCTTGGTTGGGATCACCGAACCCACCGTCGCGCCGATGCCGATATGAACGTCGGGCATGGCCGCGACATGCTTGAAGATGAACGGCATCTGCGCCGCCCGCGTCAATTGCGCCCGCGCGCCGTCCTCGACCGGCACGCCGCGCGTCCAGGCCTTGATCGGCACCCCGCCGGGGACGTCAGTGTATTCGTAAGCGGTGGCGGTCATCGTCTAACTCCTCGGACTTACCTTTGAGGCGGCCGGCCTATTCCGGCCGCCTCTGCCGCGTGTCGGACCGTTCGATACCATGCGATCCGACGAACATGGCTTTGCGAGGAGCGTGCCAAATGCCGCGAGACGATCGAAAATCTTGCTTATCACTTCGTAATTGGGGGATTTTCCCGGCCTCTCGATCATGAGCGGGTTGATCCACACCCCGAGCAGACACGATCGACAAGGATCGTAGTTTATCCTATCGTATCGTCATGAAGCCCACTGTCGCTATCGGTTTTCTCGGCTCGACGCTCGATGCCGCTAAGTTTGACGCCGGGCGGTGGAGCCGATGGCGGCCGACAGTCGGCCTCACCATGCACGAAGACCTACGGATCGACCGGCTCGTCCTGATCCACGGGACCCAGCATGCGCGACTTGCCGCATTCGTGGCGCTCGACATCGCCTCGGTGTCGCCGGAAACGCGGGTCGAGATGCAGGTGATGGACTTCACCGACCCATGGGATTTCGAGGAGGTCTATGGAAAGCTGCTCGACTTCGCGCGGGCCTATCCGTTCGATCCGGATGCGGAAGACTATCTCGTCCACATCACGACCGGCACGCATGTCGCGCAGATCTGCCTGTTCCTGCTGACCGAGGCGCATTATCTGCCGGGTCGCCTGCTTCAGACGCAACCGGCCCGGGGACCTGGCGGCGCGGCGGGGACGTGGAACATCATCGACCTCGACCTGTCGCGCTACGACAGCATCGCCACGCGCTTCGCTGCCGACAGCGCCGAGAGCACCAGCTTCCTGAAATCGGGCATCGACACCCGTAACGCTGCCTTCAACGCGATGATCGACGAGATCGAGCAGGTCGCGGTCCGCAGCCGCGCGCCCTTGCTGCTGATGGGACCGACCGGCGCGGGCAAGAGCCAGCTCGCCCGGCGCGTCTACGAACTGAAGCGGGTCAAGCGACAGGTGAAGGGGCCGCTGGTCGAGGTGAACTGCGCGACGCTGAAGGGCGATAGCGCGATGTCGGCCCTGTTCGGCCACCGCAAGGGCGCCTTCACCGGCGCCGCTGCGGACCGTGCCGGGCTGCTGCGCACGGCAGACACCGGCGTGCTGTTCCTCGACGAGATCGGCGAACTGGGCCTCGACGAACAGGCGATGATCCTGCGCGCGATCGAGGACAAGCGCTTCCTCCCCGTGGGCGCCGACCGCGAAGTCGATAGCGACTTTCAGCTGATCGCCGGCACCAATCGCGACCTTGCCGCCTGCGTGGCGGCGGGGACGTTCCGCGACGACCTCTATGCGCGGCTGAACCTCTGGACCTTCGCGCTGCCCGGCCTTGCCGAGCGCCGCGAGGATATCGCACCCAATCTCGATTATGAACTCGACCGCCACGCCGAGCGTGAGGGCGACCGCATCACCTTCAACAAGGAAGCGCGGGACCGCTATCTCGCTTTTGCCACCAGTGCTGAGGCGCGCTGGCCGGGCAACTTCCGCGACCTTGCCGCCAGCGTCACCCGCATGGCGACCTTCAGTCCGTCGGGACGCATCAATGTCGACTGCGTCACCGCCGAGATCGCGCGGCTCAAGCGCCTTTGGATGGGCGGGGCGGACGCGCCCGATGCACTCGCCGATCTGCTGTCACCCGAGCAGTTGGACGCGCTCGACCCGTTCGATCGGGTCCAGTTGGCCCATGTGGTGGAGACCTGTCGCGAGAGCCGCTCGCTGTCCGAAGCCGGCCGTACCCTGTTCGCCGCCTCTCGCCGCCAGCGCACGTCGACCAATGACGCCGATCGATTGCGCAAATACCTCGCCCGCTTCGATCTGAGCTGGACCGACGTGATGGGCGATCGCTGACCGTGTAGGATACGGGACGGCCGATGCCGCCCCGTGCCACTCAGGCCGCCGCCGTGATCCTGCTCCATCCCGTGCGGAAGGCGCTGATCTCGTCCGCCCAGAGTTGATGGGCCGTGTCGGCAAGATCGGGGTGCTCACTAGCCCATCCGCTCGGCAGGTGCTGCCGCGCCAATACGCAGAGGTGAACATGCTGCCGGGCGGTGCTGAGTCCGTCACCGGGCACGTGCAGCACCGCCATCGTCGACAGGCAGCGACCGCCCGCCAGATGAACCGCCGCATAGGCCGACGCCATGTCGAGCAGGTCATGCGAAGGCATGTCATACTCGCCTTTGATGGTCAGGATCGCGGCGAGCAGCCGCTGATGCGGCCGGACGTTCGCATCATAATCCTCCAACAGCCGCCACAGCGGGGTATCAGGCGCCCCCTGCGCCAGGATCAGTCGATGGTCGCGGGCCGTGACGGGCAAGCCGCACGGTGTCCGCGGCGCATCGGCTTCCGGCTTGAACGGCGCCAGCTTGCTGCCGAACACCGCCATGACGCGGTTGACGCTCTGCCGGGATCGCGGGCGCAGCAGTGCATAGCCGACGGCCTCACAGCCGGGTTCGCGCACGTCATAGATCATGTCCATGACCTCGGCCGGGCTGTGCCACGGTACCACGGCCGCATTCTTGGTCTTCATTGTCTTTGTCACTCCGGCGGCGTGGGCTGCACACGCGTCGCCTTCTTTTTCACCCTGACGGTACAGCCGCCAAGGCGCACTCCTGCTTCTCTCCTTGTGCTTCCGGCGCTCGCCTAGCGCCCGGCCCCTCGCCCATGAGGCGGGAAACCGGGGGGAAAGTCTATATCGCTCTGCCCTTTGCTCAGGCGGGGCGGGTTCGCATGACGCGCTTTTTGGCGCTTGCTTTGGCCCACCACGGGCAGCGCCAAGTCTGGCCCGGTCGATACCGGTGGAAGCACCTTTGCTTGCGGCACGGGCTCGGGCACCGCCGTTTGTTTCGCGACGGGCATCGGTCGTTTGATCACGTTCGCCGATGGTGAGGCGGCCGGAACAATCTGGCCCGGGCTTGCAGGCACATCGTCCTTCGCACCTTGGATTGGTCGCGCCGGCGGGAGGGGCGAAAGCGATGGACCAACGGCAGCAGCGGGCGACGGAGCAAGTTGCTCAGCAAGAGCATTATCCGGTTGCGGGAGCGACGGCTGACGCGCGCGCCACCGCTGCGCTAGGTCAGGGTCCGCCAATGCATCGGCGAGGCCATATCTTACGGCCATGGCGAAGGTACGCTCGCGAAATTCGGGATCGCCGGCCACAATCACACGACCATCCGATTTTCGGACGGCAAGACGAAACGCGGCGAGCATGGCCGCCTCGTTCCGTGCGATCACGTCGATTGCCTCACCCCTGTCGAGGAAGGCTGTGGGACCATCGGCTTTCCGGGCGTAGCGGACGCCGTCCGAGCAGGGATAGGCTCGAAATCCATCGATCGACGGCAGATCGGCCGGGCGCTTGCCGCTCCCCACTCCGAAGCTGGAGAACGCCCTTGCGCTATGGCGATGACGCCACGCTTCGGCAAAGGCACCTTCCCCTTGCTCATAATACCAGCTTTCCAGATTTGGCGCGGGCCGTTTGAGCACCTTTTGCCTGGCGAGGGCAGCCGCGCGTGCACGATCGGTGGCATGCTCCGACGATGCGGCGTCGCGCTTGGCTTTCTGCCACCTTTTCCACCGCTCGAGCTCGCCGCGATATTCATCAGCCCTGAAGGCCTTCGCTAGCCGATCCCCCTTCGCGTCACGGGCCGCAATTTCCACGGCGGCCGTCCGCGGGACGAAATCCCCAAGGCGCTTTTCCAAGCGCACGCGGGTGATCGACCGATCGACGGCCGATTTTCGTACCTTCTCGTTTCCAACCTACAGGATGACGCCGTTCGTCCCGATGGTGTCATAGCTGATACCAACCTCGGCGAGCGAGCGATGCAACGCGTCCCACGATCGCGCCGCCCGGATCAGGGGCACGGCTTCCTCCTGGGCGATGCGGTGCGCGGAACGATAGCCCGTCCGGGTTTCGAACGCCGCGGCCTTCTGCGACATCGGTTTCCGATCCGTATCGACGCGCGCCGCGGCCCCGGCACTCATCACCAGCCGACCATCGACCACCTGATAGCGAGCATCGGCTTCGGCCTGCCAGCCGAACCGATCGACGATCAGGGCAACCGCCTGATGCGCTGCCTCGAGCGTGAAGCCGTCGTTGATCTCGATCATCCGCCGGGCAAGCGGATCATAGCGGTTGAGCGCGATATGGACGTGACGATTGTCGGTGTCGCCATGGCAAGCATAGATGCACGGCTGGTCGCTGACGCCGAGATGATCGAGGAACATGCCGACCGCTTCGTCGATCTCGGCGCGCGTCGGCAACTCGCCCTCACGCCAACTCAGCAGCCAGTGGTCGATCGGATTGGGACTGCGGGTTGCCGCTTGCGCGACGGCGATCATCTCGGCGCGTTGCCCCTCGATGGCCGTGCTGACGAAGTTGCGACCACCGATATGGAACAGGCGCTCGCCTTTCGTGCCGCCGAGCTTCTCGCGCAGCATATAAGCGACCTGATAATCCTTCTCTTCGCTCTGCTTCTCGGGCTGCCGGAGATAGTCGACGAGGTTGCGGGCATGCCTTGCCCGCTCCGTGGTCGCATTGCGTCCGGCTGGGCGCGCCGGGATGCGTTTCACGATCACGGGGCGTCGGCCTTTTCATCGCCATCCACCACATCGTCCAATTCGTCGACTAACCCCAGGATCGCGGCACACACATCGCCGAGCGTCACCTCGATCACGCTCTCATGGACGTAGTGCTTCTCGGCCAGCTGCTGGATGCGGCGACCTGCGACATGCAGCGCGGCGATCTTGCGCAGGGCATCGCGATTGCGCACGCCGCCACCAAAGAGACGGGCGCGAACGTAGGTCGATATCCCCACTTCGCCGGCCTCGCTGACCAAGCGCTGCCGCTCCTCGGCGGTCACCCGGAAGACGATGCGGTCGCCGGAATCCTTCCTCGGCGGACGCTTGCCGCGCGCCTTCCGAGAAGCTCGGCCCGCGTCATTCTGGCTCACGCCGCTTCTCCTGCGACAAGCCTCCGGCGCGGAGCAGGCCCCGCACCGCGGGTGGTGGTGTCATACACCACCCATCCTGCTACCTTATTTCCTCCCTCTTCAGCGCGCAGGCGAGAGCTGGAGCGCGTGCTCCTTCTCACCTGGGTGCGCACCCTCTTGCTTCTGACTTGCCCAGACCGCCGGGCTGGCTCGGGGCGCGTCATGCGCGGTCCCCCTTCGCGCGCGTTGGGCGCGCCTGTCGCAGTTTCTGCGGCAGGAGGCGGATGGTCCGCTGGTCGGGCAGATGGCCGGTCACGATCGGGATCTTCGCCACCGTGGCCTTGAGCTTCTCGAGCGAGGCACGGCCCGGATAGCGGGTCATGCCCTCGCCACCGGCCCCCTTGTGGCCGAGCAGATCGTTGCGGAACTCGATGAAGACCTCCTGGTCCTTCAGCTCGTCCGACACGGTATGGCGGGCGGAGTGCATCGCCTGACCGCGCTTCCGGTCGGGCACGGTCGGCGCGATATAGATCCACCACAGCTTGTAGAAGACGTCGCCCAGCTTTCGCTTGGTATCGCCGCCGGGCACGAATTCGGGGAACAGCAGCGTCTCCCCCGCCGCGCGCATCGCCTCGACATAGCGCAGGAAGCCAAGCCGGATCAGTTCGTCGGCAATGACGATCACGCGCCGGGCGGACTTGTTCTTGATCCGCCCGGTGATGGTGGGGCGGATCAGCAGATAGTTGATGCCATGCCGCTCCTCGACATCGTCGAGCATGAGCTTGGCCAATTCCTCGCGCCGCGCGCCGGTGTACCAGACCAGCAGCAGTAGATAGAACAGGCCATCGTGGATGACCTTGGAGCCGGGCTTCAGTCGCTCCTCGACGCCGACGCAGCCGGTCCATGGCGGCAGGCGGAAGATCGCCTCGCCCTGCTCACGTGTATAGCGCAGCCGCGCCTCGCGTTCGTCCTTGTCGATCGGGGCCGTAAACTCACCAAAGTCGATCGGCTCGGCGATGGGCACGGCCTTGCGCGTGAAGCTGTGGATTGGCCCAGCTTGTTGAAGTGCTTGTTGGCGGTCCCAGTGGACAAGCCGATCTGATCCATGGGTACGCCGCCATTCTCGACCCGATCGGCGAACACGGCTGCGGCCTGTTCCAGGCTTTGCCCGAGGTCGTGGTCGCCAGCCGCCTTGCCATAGTTGACGGAGAGCTGATCGAACCATTTGTCGAGCTTGACGATGTCCGCCTTGGTAACCCGCCACATCGGCGTGCCGGGTGGCAACGACTTCTGCAGCAGCACGGCAGCCCAGCGGATCTGGCGCAGCGTCTGTTCGCCGACGCTGTCCTTCTCGCGCTTGCCGCCCTTGCGATGCTCCAGCAGGCGGGGCGTCGTGGCGATCATCCGTTCCGCCGCCTCGACTGGGGTGCAATGCAGCCAGTCCTCTGGCACCCCCGGAGCCGTACCGACCGGCGCAGGATGAACGCCAGCGATGGGCGAAGGCAACGGCTGCGCCAGTGCAGGCGTGGCCGAATTGCCAGGCGCCACCGTCCTGGGCGTGGCCGCACTTCGAAGCTGCGCCTCTGCGGCGGCATAGGCGTCGCGGTAGGCCGGATAGAGGGCTAGCTCCAGCATCCAGCGCAGCCGGTCATCGACTGCGAAACCCGCAGCGGCAAGATGGCGATCGATCTCCTCCTGCCGGATCGGGTCGATGCCGCGCTCCTCTCGCATGGCGATGATCCTGCGCAGGTCGACGATCCGCTGCGCGCTCCAGCCCTCCGCCTCCAGTTTGCGCTCTTCGGCCGGCAGGAAGGACATATGGCCGCCCTGGTTCTTCAGTCGCTCGAAATAATCGACGAACGCCAAATTGGCGGCCGAGTGGGTCTCGACATCGTATGGCGTCGATCGCTGCAGGGTGCACACCTCGGCCAGTCGCTCCTCGTACATCGCCTTGGCGATCGCCTGGAGCTCCTGCTCGGTGATATCGGTCTTCTGCTTGGCCCGCCTGTCGAGCATCTCCAGCACCCTCGGCGTCACCGCCGTGAGCGCCGCCCCCATGTTGCGCGCTGCCTTCCGGTCGGTGGTCCGCAGCGACAGCCGAACATCTAGGGTGCCATTATCCAATAAACGGTGAATTCGGCGCCACCAGAAAATGTGCCCGCGCCGGTAAACGTGTTGAAGACAGTCCAAAACCGCGGCCTTCCCGGCCAGCGCATTGGCACAATCCGATGCACAATTGTGCAGGTGCCAACGGCCGACCCTGATAGTCAGCCAGCATCTTCAAACACTTAGCAGCCAATTGGCTGGGATTTCAGGCAGATGGCTGGGGCGGCAGGATTCGAACCTGCGTATGACGGTACCAAAAACCGTTGCCTTACCGCTTGGCGACGCCCCAGTGGAGTGGCGCGCCTTAAAGGGCGGCGCGCCACTTGAAAAGCCTCAATCTAGGCGGCGGAGCCACTGATGCGGGTCGGCCGCATGGCCGCGCTGGATCGCGACCAATTGCTCGCGCAATTTGGTGGTGAGTTGGCCCGGCCCACCCGATCCGATGGTGAAGCGCCCGGCCGGCTCCGCCACGCTACCGATCGGCGTGACCACCGCTGCCGTGCCACATGCGAACGCTTCGACCAGACGACCGCTCTGCGCGTCCGCGCGCCACTGATCGAGCGAATAAGGCTCCTCGCGCACCGTCAGCCCGGCGTCGCGGGCTAGCGTCAGCACCGAATCGCGCGTGATGCCGGGCAGGATCGTCCCGCTCAGCGGCGGCGTCGCCAGTGAACCGTCGTCGAAGACGAAGAAGACGTTCATGCCGCCCAGTTCCTCGACCCATTTGCGCTCGGCGGCGTCCAGGAACACGACCTGGTCGCATCCTTGCGCGATCGCCTCCTTTTGCGCGAGCAGGCTGGCCGCGTAATTGCCGCCGCACTTGGCCGCGCCGGTGCCGCCAGGGGCCGCGCGAGTATAGCCCTGGCTGACCCAGATCGACACCGCCGGCGCGCCACCCTTGAAATAGGCGCCGACCGATGAGGCGATCACCATGTAGAGATATTCGGACGAGGGCTTCACCCCCAGGAACACCTCGCTGGCGATCATGAACGGCCGCAGATAGAGCGAGCCGCCCTCCATCGTCGGGATCCAGTCGCGATCGGCCTGCACCAGCCGTTCGATCGACTCCAGGAACAGCGCTTCGGGCAATTCGGGCATCGCCATGCGCCGCGCGGAATCGTTGAACCGGCGCGCGTTCATCTCCGGCCGGAACAGGCCGATACCGCCATCCTCCAGCGAATAGGCCTTCATCCCTTCGAAGATTTCCTGCGCATAATGCAGGACCGCGGCGGCCGGATCGAGGGTGAGCGGCTTGCGGGCGGTGATCTGCGCGTCGTGCCAGCCCTGCGCATCGTCCCACCGGATCAGCGCCATGTGATCGGTGAAGACGCGCCCGAAACCAGGGTCGACCAGCCGCGCCGCACGCTCGCTCGCGTCGACCGGGGTCGCGCTGGGATCGAAGCGGAACGGGACGGTCGTCGGCGCGTGCATGGCGGTCCTCTCAAACAATCAGGTTGCGGACGCGTAGGACCGATGGCTAAACCGGTCAACATGACTGCCTTGAACCAGTCCGCATCGGCACAATTTCTCCGCGAACCAGAGCTCCGCAAGGGCATGGAACTCATGTATTTCGGCAACAGCCATATCGTGCGATCGATCGATCGCGGGTTGGCAGCGCAAGGGCTGGGGCGTGCGCATCACCGCGCGCTCTACTTCATCGCGCGGCGGCCCGACATGACGGTCAGCGAATTGCTGTCGATACTGGCCATCACCAAACAGTCGTTGGGCCGCGTGCTCAACGAACTGACCGAACGAGGATTATTGGAGACGAGGCCCGGCGACCGGGATCGGCGCCAAAGGCTGCTGCGCCTGACGCCCGAGGGTTTGACGATGGAAAGCACGCTGTTCGAGGCGCTGCGTGAGAAGCTGTCCCTGGCCTATGCCCGCGCGGGGCAACAGGCGGTGACCGGCTTCTGGACGGTGCTGGAAGGACTGATCCCGGAGGAAGAGCGCACCCGCATCGAAAAATTGCGCCTGCTGGACAAACGTCCGGGTTGATCCCTGACCCCCCGCCGGTGGGGCACGACCGGCACCATCCCGCCCATATGCGGATACCCCTTCACCCCTCCGGCGCGCGGGCGAGCTTGGCGACAAGCCGCTCGCCGTCCGGCGCTTCGGCATACAAGGCGGCGGCCCGCCACGCATAACGCGCCTCGAACCTGCGGCCGAGCGCCCAGTAGACATCGCCCAGATGCTCGGCGATCTCGGCATTGGCGGGTTCCTCCGCCGCCGCACGCTCCAGCAGCGGCACCGCCCGGTGCGACTGGCCGGCGATATGATAGGCCCAGCCGAGCGAGTCGGTAATCGACGGATTATTCGGTGCGATCCGGCTCGCCGTCTCCAGCAGCTTCGTCGCGCCCGCGACATCCTGCCCGCGCATCACCCGGGCATAGCCGAGATAGTTGAGCGCCAGCGGCTCGTCGGGCGCCAGTGCCACGGCCCGCGCCAGGGCCGGCTCCGCCTGCGCCCACTGCCCCGCCTGATCGAGCGCGCTGCCATATTGCATCCACGCCGCCCAGGGCACCGGCGGTTCCGCCGCCACGACGCGTGCATACCAGCCGGCCGCCTCGGCAAAGCGGCCGTCCTCCGACAACAGGTCGGCGAACACCTGCCAGTCGCGCGACGATGCATTGCGGGCCGTCGCGCGGGCCCGTGCGAGATCGAGTGCGACGCCGCCCTTGCCCATCGCGTCCAGCAACCCGATGCGGCTGGCCGCGGCGGGTTCGACGAACGGGCTCTTGCGCCCCACGGCGTCCAGCACCGCCAGCGCCTGCGCCTCGCTGCCGTCACGCGCCAGGGCGTCGGCTAGCACCAGCCGCGCACGGTCATATCCCGGATCGGCGGACAGGCTGGCGCGGGCCAGTGCGATCGCAAGCGAACGCGGCCCCTGCCCCGCGATCTCGGCGCCCACGCGGGCGAGCAGCCGCGATACCCCGAAAGCCAGCGTCGGCTTCGCCCCGATACCGCGGCGATGCGCGGTCAGCGTCGGATCGCTTCCCGCGATCAATGCCCGCGCCGCATCGCGGCGATGGCGGTGGAACAGCAACTGTGCAGCGGCGATGCGGATATCGAGCGGCGACTGCGCGCCCTCGATGGCGATGCGCGCGCCGCCGCCATCGTCGCGACCCGCCGCGATCGACAGCAGGACCTGCGTTTCCAGCGACAGGCGCCGTGCCACCACATCCTTGGTCGCGGCCAGGATCGGGTTCGGGTCCTCGCCCCGCGCAAACGCCGCCCAGCCATGCAGCGACGGCGCCAGGATGGCGAGCCCGCCGCGCTCCAGCCGGGTTGCCGCCGCATCGAGCGCGGCCGGGTCGTTCCGCCGCGCGGCATCGGCGACCGCGATCAGCGCCACGTCCAGCGGCGCGACATCGGCCCTCTGCAACACCGCCGCGGCCCGGCGGACCAGCGCATCGTCGCCCGCGGCCAGCGCTTCGCGATAGGCCCGCACCGCAATCACCGGATCGTCGGGCCGCCCCGCCAGCACCTCGCCGAAGCGCGCCGCCGCCGCATCGGGCCGCCCTTGCGCCGCGGCGATCCGCGCCGCCAGATAGGCGGACAGGTCGTCCCTGCCCCCATCCGCTGAGGCGAAGGCGACGGATGGGCAGAACGCCAGGACGATCCCGATGATGCGGCTACATGTTCGGATAGTTCGGGCCTCCACCGCCTTCGGGCACGACCCAGTTGATGTTCTGGGTCGGGTCCTTGATGTCACAGGTCTTGCAGTGGACGCAATTCTGCGCGTTGATGACGAACTTCGGATCGCCCTCCTCGACGCCCACCACTTCATAGACGCCGGCCGGGCAATATCGTTGCGCGGGCTCGTCATAGAGCGGCAGGTTGTGTTCGATCGGCACCGACGCATCCTTCAGCGTCAGGTGCACCGGCTGGTCCTCTTCATGATTGGTGTTCGACAGGAACACCGACGACAGCCGGTCGAAGGTCAGCACGCCGTCCGGCTTGGGATAGACCGGCGGCTTCACCTGATCCTTGCGCCACAGCGTTTCGTGATCGCGGTGCTGCTTCATCGTGAAGGGCATCTTCAGCTTGAAATATTCAAGCCACATGGTGACGCCCGCCAGCCCCGATCCCATGAAGTCGCCGAACCGCGCCACCAGCGGCTTGGTGTTGCGGACGATCGACAGCTCCTTCTTGACCCAGGACCGCTCGAACGCGTCAGGGTAGGCGGACAGTTCGTCGCCCTCACGCCCCGCCTGCACCGCCTCGAACGCGGCCTCGGCCGCCATCATGCCGGACTTCATCGCGGTATGCGTGCCCTTGATCCGCGGCACGTTCAGGAAGCCGGCCGAGCAGCCGATCAGCGCGCCGCCGGGGAAGACGAGCTTCGGGATCGCCTGCAACCCGCCTTCGTTGATCGCGCGCGCACCATAGGACACGCGCTTGCCGCCCTTCAGCAGCTCGGCGATCTCGGGATGCGTCTTCCACTTCTGCATTTCCTGGAAGGGCGACAGATAGGGGTTGGAATAGTTCAGCCAGGTGACGAAGCCGATCGACACCTGCCCGTTCGCCTGGTGATAGATCCAGCCGCCGCCATTGGCATCGTCGCCCAGCGGCCATCCTTGCGTATGCACCACCTTGCCCAGCTCGTGCTTGGCGGGGTCGATGTCCCACAATTCCTTGATGCCCAGGCCGTATACCTGCGGCTCGCTGTCGCGGTCGAGGTCGAACTGGCGGATGATCTCCTTGCTCAGATGCCCGCGCACCCCCTCGGCGAAGAAGGTATATTTCGCGTGCAGCTCCAGCCCCGGCTGCCAGTCCGGCTTGCGCGTGCCGTCGCGCGCCACGCCCATGTCGCCGGTGGCGACGCCCTTCACCCGACCATCGTCGTGGAACAGGATCTCGGCCGCGGCAAAGCCGGGGAAGATCTCGACGCCCAGTTCCTCGGCCTTGCCCGCCAGCCAGCGGCACAAATTGCCCAGGCTGCCGGTATAGGTGTTCTTGTTGTGCATGAAGGGCGGCGTCCACAGATGCGGCAGCACGCGCTTCTTCGTGGCGGACAGGATCCAGTGATGGTTCTGCGTCACCGGCACCTCGGCCATCGGGCAGCCATCCTCGCGCCAGTCGGGCAGCAGCTCATCGAGCGTGCGCGGATCGATCACCGCACCCGACAGGATGTGTGCGCCGACTTCCGAGCCCTTTTCCAGCACGCACACCGAAAGTTCGGTGCCACCCTCGGCGGCCAGCTGCTTCAGACGAATCGCGGCAGACAGGCCCGCCGGGCCCGCTCCCACGATCACGACGTCATATGGCATTGATTCGCGTTCGGTCATGCGCATCCCTCCGGTGGCGGTAGCGTCGCTTCTTTCGGGCGCGGGCCAACACCAATTTGTCCCTTTTGCCGATCCGACAGATTGACGTTTTCGTCAACCTTGAAGCATGGGTGAACCCAATATGGGGGCTTACCAGACCATCGATCCTGCACTTGCCGCCAGCGCGCTCGAATGGTGGCACGATGCCGGCGTGGACCTGATCGTCGGCGACGATCCGTTCGACTGGCTCGCCACGCCGACGGACGAGGCGTTCGCGCCCATGCCGGGCCTCGCCCTTGTCACCCTGCCCGCATCCCCCGCCGCCATCGCGCCGGCGCCCGCCGCCCTGCCCGACACGCTGGAGGCATTCGCCACCTGGCGCATGGGGCCGGAGGCGCCGGAGCAGGGCTGGACCGGCATCTCGCTGGCCGCCAGCGGTCCGGCGGATGCGGCCGTGATGATCTTGGTCGACTGCCCGGACCGCGACGACGGACAGGCGGGGCAATTGCTGTCCGGGGCGCCCGGTCGCCTGTTCGACCGGATGCTTGCCGCGATCGGCCTGTCGCGCGACGCGGTGCATATTGCCGCGGTCTGCGCGCGCCGTCCCGCCGCCGGCCGCATGCCGCGCGAACTCGAAACCCGGCTGGGCGAGGTCTCCCGCCACCATGTCGGGCTGGTCGCGCCCAAAAGGCTGCTGCTGCTCGGCAATGCGGCGAGCCGTGCCATCCTTGGGACCGAAATGGGTCAGGCGCGCGGGATTTTGCACCGGCTTAACCATAGAACCGGCACCGAGGGGTCGACCGGCGAGCAGGATACCGGTGTGGTGGCAAGCTTCCACCCAAGGTTCCTGTTGGAAAAGCCGGTGGCGAAGGCGGAGGCCTGGAGGGATTTGCAGTTGCTGATGAAGGATATCGGGGCATGACGCGCACGCTGGCGATCGCATGCGCACTGGCGGCCACCATGGCCGCGGCGGCGGCCACCGCCGAACCGGCCAATAGCGCAACCACCGCCAAGACCCCGCGCATCCCCACGCTGCTCGACGACGCGCAACAGGTCGGTTACCGCGCCATCTTCGGCGCGATCCGCGACGGCCGCTGGACCGATGCCCAGCTGCAGCTCGACGCGCTGAAGCCGGGTCCGCTCCACGCCATCGCTCGCGCCGAGCTCTACACCGCCAAGGGATCGCCGCGCGTTGATCTCGACAAGCTGCTCGCCGTCCTGAACGAAGCGCCCGAGCTGCCCCAGGCCGAGCAGCTCGCCCGCCTCGCCAAGTCGCGCGGCGCGAGCGAACTTCCCCCGCTTCCCGAAACCCAGACGCTGATCTGGCGCGACGGCGCGCCCCGCCGCGCCCGTGCCAAGAGCGTGAAAAGCGACGAAATCGCCGCCACCCTCGCGGTACAGATGCAGCCTTATGTGAAGGCGGACCAGGGTGCACCGGCACAGGCGCTGCTCGAATCCACCAGCGGCCTCACGCCCGAAGCGCAGACCGAGTGGCAGCAGCGGGTCGCCTGGATGTATTTCCTCGGCGGCGACGACACCAACGCCCGCGCCATGGCCGCCAAGGCGGCGGTGGGCAGCGGCGAATGGGCGATCCAGGGCCGCTGGGCCGGCGCGCTGTCCGCTTGGCGCCAGGGCGACTGCGCCGCCGCCGAGAACGGGTTCGAGGGGGTTGCCGCCCGCGCCCCCGACGTCGATCTGCGCGCCGCCGCGCTCTACTGGGCATCGCGTGCCGACATGGTGTGCGGCCGCCCCGACAAGATCGAGGGCCGGCTGAAGGCCGCCGCGCAATTCGGCGAAAGCTTCTATGGTCAACTTGCCCGACAGGCGCTCGGCCTGAAGACGCAGGCCCAGCCCGGCGGGCAGTTGGTCGCCACCGACTGGGCGGCGCTCGACCGCCGCCCCAACATCCGCGTCGCCGCCGCGCTGGCGGAAATCGGCGAGAGCGAGCTGGCCGATACCGTGATCCGCCAACAGGCGCGCATCGGTGCCCCCGCCGAATTCCGCAGCCTCGTTCGCCTTGCCGAATCGCTCGACCTGCCGGCGACCACCGTCTGGCTGGCGCATAACTGCCCGGCCGGCGTCACCGCCACCGCCGAGGCACGCTACCCCACCCCGAACTGGACGCCGGACAGCGGCTGGCGCGTCGACAAGGCGCTGGTCTATGCCCACACGCTTCAGGAATCGGGTTTCCGCAACAAGGTGGTGAGCCCCGCCGGCGCCTATGGCCTGATGCAGATCATGCCCGCCGCCGCGACCGACTTCGCGCGTGAACGCGGCGTCTCCATCGACAAGTCCGCACTGACCAAGCCGTCCACCAACATGGATGTCGGCCAGCGCCATCTGGAGCGGCTGCGCGACATGGCGGGCATCACCGGCGGCCTGCTGCCCAAGGTGATCGCGGCCTATAACGCCGGCCCCAAGCCGGTCGGCGAATGGAACAGCATCGTCCATGACGGCGGCGATCCGCTGCTCTACATCGAAAGCATCCCCTATTGGGAAACGCGCGGCTACGTCACCACGGTGCTGCGCAACTACTGGATGTACGAGGGGCAGGCGGGCAAAGCCAGGTCGCCCAGCCGCACCGCACTGGCGCAGGGCATGTGGCCGCGCTTCCCCGGCCTGCCGGGCGCCGCTGCGGTCCGCATGAACGCGAAGCCCAATCCGCGCGCCACCGCCGACGCCACCACCGCCATCGCGGTACAGGCGGCGGTCAGTCCGCAATCGACCACGGTGACGCGTGCCGATTGATCCCACCCGCACCTTCCGCCCGGTCCGCATCGCCGTCCTCACCGTCTCCGACACCCGCAGCCTGGCCGAGGACCGCTCCGGCGACACGCTGGTCGGCCTGCTGACCGGGGCGGGTCACGAACTCGCCGACCGGGCGATCATCCGCGACGAGGCGGAACAGATCGTCGCGCGCCTGCACGCCTGGATCGACGATCCCGAGGTCGATTGCATCCTGACCACCGGCGGCACCGGCGTTACCGGCCGCGACGTGACACCGGAGGCGGTGGAGCGCGTCGCCGACAAGATGATCCCCGGCTTCGGCGAACTCTTCCGCTGGCTCAGCTACCAGACGATCGGCACCTCCACCGTCCAGTCGCGCGCCTGCGCCTGCGTCACCCGCGGCACCTATATCTTCGCCCTGCCCGGCTCCACCGGCGCGGTGAAGGACGCCTGGAACGGCATCCTCAAGGACCAGCTCGACAGCCGCCATCGTCCCTGCAACTTCGTCGAGCTGATGCCCCGCCTTCAGGAGCGTTGAGCCTCACCCGGCATCCGGCTGCATCGCGGCCAGTTCATGCCCGTCCATGTCGCGGAAATGGAATCGCCGCCCGCCGGGAAAGGCGAAGATCGGCACGCTGATCGTGCCCCCCGCCCCGGCCACGGCGGCCAGCGCCGCCTCCAGGTCCGCCACCTCGATCACCGGCAGCGGCTGGCGCACCGCGTCGCGGTCGGCGTCCAGCCCGATATCGGTATCGCCCGACATCGTCGCCGCATAGCTCGGCCCGAAATCGCTGAAGTCCCAGCCGAACGCCTGCGCATAGAAACGCTTCGCCGCCTCCCGGTCGCGCACCGGCAGTTCCAGATAGTTCAACCGTGCCATCGCTTCGCCCCTGTTGTTCTTGCTATGTTCTGACACGACCGATAGCATCGCGCAATGGCAAAGACTCGCCCCCAGCGCGGCGCCACGATGAACGCGGCCAGCACCCGCTTCAACCTGCCCGGCCAAGAAGCCGATGGTGACTGGCTCGACGCCCGCGAGGCGATCGACGGCGAGGCCCCGCGACTGCGCACCACGGTGACGGTCGAACGCCCCCGCACGATCATCGCCCGCAACGCCTCCCCCGACGTCCCCTTCGACCGCTCGATCAACCCGTATCGCGGCTGCGAACATGGCTGCATCTACTGCTTCGCCCGCCCCACCCACGCCTTTCACGACCTCTCCCCCGGCCTCGACTTCGAAAGCCGCCTTTTCGCCAAACCCGACGCCGCCACCCTGCTCCGCACCGAACTCGCCCGGCCGGCCTACACCCCCGCCCCCATGGCACTCGGCACCAACACCGACCCCTATCAACCCATCGAGTCCGACTGGCGCATCACCCGGAACGTCATTGAGATACTGGCGGAAACCCGCCATCCGCTGACCATCACCACCAAGTCGGATCGCGTGGTGCGCGACCTCGATCTGCTCGGCCCCATGGCGGCTGACGGGCTCGCGGCGGTGTGCATGTCGATCACCTCGCTCGACCCGAAGATCGCCGGCACCATCGAGCCGCGCGCGCCGCATCCCGAACGCCGTCTCGCCGCGGTCCGCCGCCTCGCCGATGCCGGCGTGCCCGTCTATGTCTCGATCGCCCCCGTCATCCCGGCAATCACCGACCATGAAATGGAGCATCTGATCGAACGCGCCGCGCAGGCCGGCGCCCGCAACGCCTTCTTCATTCCCGTCCGCCTGCCCCATGAGGTCGCGCCGCTGTTCCGCGCCTGGCTCGACGCGCATTTCCCCGACCGCGCCGGCAAGGTGATGGCGACGATCCAGGCGATGCGCGGCGGGCGCGACAATGATCCGGACTTCTTCAACCGCATGAAGGGCAGCGGCCCTTGGGCGGATCTGCTGCGCACCCGCTTCCACATCGCCTGCCGCCGCCACGGCCTCAACCGTGAGCGCATTACCTTACGCACCGACCTGTTCCGCAAGCCGGCCGGGGCGCAGGGCGAGTTGTTCTGACCTCAAAGGATCGCGCGGCCATCCCAGCCGTTGAACCTGCGAAGGAGACGGATGATGATCGACCCCGAGCAGGAACCGCAGCAGGACGACACCCCCACCGAGCAGGAATCGGGTGCCGGCTACGGCAACAACGCCGAAGAGCCCGAAGGCGAAAGCAAGTAATCCATACAATCCCTCTCCCCTCCGGGGAGAGGGGACCCACGGCGCAGCCGTGGGGAGGGTGAGGGGCATACCAGCAGTGCTGCCTGGCCTCATAGCGCTCGGCGCTAACCTACCAGCGCCAACCGCGCGTCGGAACTCTTCATCTCCACCCCCGTCACCCCCGGCAGCGTCTCGACATGCTCGGCCAGTTCCGCGTCCAGCAGGAAGTCGCGCCCCAGCATCACCATCGCCTCGCCCCCGTCGGGAAGCGCCAGCCGCGCCCGGACTTCCCCCTTGGCGCCGCGATGCTCGGCCAGCAACGCGGCGAGCGGGCGGAACGCCGCTGCATCGCCGATCGCCACCTCCAGCACGAACCGCGCCTGCGACGCCAGATTCTCGAACGGCTGGATACGCTTGATGCTGACCCGCGGCGCCTCCTCGCCCGGTCGGCGGTCCAACTCCACCGTCACCAGCCCGCATCCGCCGACCCGTGCCGCGTCCTCCAGATCCTTGGCCACCGCATCGTCGAAACACGTCGCCAGGAACTGCCCCGTCGCATCGGATACCTGCGCCATCATATAGCGCTTGCCTCGCGCCGAGGTGCGCCACCGCGCATCCTCGATCAACAGCGCCATCGTCGCGCCCGCACGCGTACCGTCGTCCGGGATCACCAGTTCGGACAGCGCGGTATAGCTGCGCGCGCCGTGCATCCGCGCAATATGCGCGTGCCGGTCGACGGGGTGCGCGGAGAAATAGAAGCCGAACGCCTCCTTCTCCTGCTCCATCTTTTCCGAAAGGCTCCACCGCGCATTCGCCGGCAGCTTGATCGCATCGCCCGCCTGCGGCCCGTCGCCGAACAGGCCGCCCTGCCCGCTCGTCCGCCCGGCATGGGTGCGTGCCGCGATCGCCAGGATCGTCTCGGCCACCGCGTGCACCCCGGCGCGGTTCGCCTCCACCCCGTCGAACGCGCCCGCCGCCGCCAGCGTCTCCAATTGCCGCTTGTTGATCAGTCGCGGATCCACCCGCGTCGCCAGTGCGTCCAGCGTCGTGAAGGCGCCGCCGCTGGTGCGCTCGGCGACCAGCTTCTCCATGGCGCCCTCGCCCACCGACTTCAGCGCGCCCAGCGCATAGCGGACGGCCAGTCCCTCGCCATGCACCTCGACATCGAACTCGGCCTGACTGGCATGAATACACGGCGGCAGCATGGTCACGCCCATGCGGCGCGCATCATCGACAAAGATCGCCAGCTTGTCGGTCAGCGCCATGTCGTAGCACATCGATGCGGCATAGAATTCATGCGGATGATGCGCCTTCAGCCACGCCGTCTGGTAGGCGAGCAGTGCATAGGCGGCAGCGTGCGACTTGTTGAAGCCATATCCGGCGAACTTGTCGATCAAGTCGAACAGCTCGTTCGCCTTGGCCTTGGGAATGCCGTTGGCGCTCAGGCACCCCTCGACAAAGGTCGCGCGCTGCGCGTCCATCTCCGCCTTGATCTTCTTGCCCATCGCGCGGCGCAGCAGGTCGGCGCCGCCCAGCGAATATCCCGCCAGGATCTGCGCGGCCTGCATCACCTGTTCCTGGTAGACGAAGATGCCGTAGGTCTCCGCCAGGATCGGCTCCAGCAGCGCATGCGGATAGACGATCTCCTCCGTGCCCTGCTTGCGTCGCCCGAACGAGGGGATGTTGTCCATCGGCCCCGGCCGGTAGAGCGAGACGAGCGCGATGATGTCGCCAAAATTGGTCGGCCGGACCGCGGACAGCGTCCGGCGCATGCCTTCTGATTCCAGCTGGAACACGCCCACCGTGTCGCCCTTCTGGAGCAGGCCGTAGGTCGCCTCGTCATCCCAGGGCAGTGCGGCAAGATCGATCTCGACCCCGCGCTTGTTCAGCAGTTTCACCGCCTTTTGCAGCACGGACAGCGTTTTCAGGCCGAGGAAGTCGAACTTCACCAGCCCGGCGCCCTCGACATATTTCATGTCGAACTGCGTCACCGGCATGTCGGATCGCGGATCGCGGTAGAGGGGCACCAGTTGCGCCAGCGGCCGGTCGCCGATCACCACGCCGGCGGCATGCGTCGACGAGTGGCGCGGCAGGCCCTCCAGCTTCGTCGCCAGGTCCAGCAGGCGCCGGACCTGGTTGTCGTTGGCATATTCCTTGGCAAGCTCGGGCACGCCGTTCAGCGCGCGCTTCAGGTCCCAGGGATCGGTCGGGTGATTGGGCACCAGCTTGGCCAGCCGGTCGACCTGGCCATAGCTCATCTGCAGCACGCGGCCCGTGTCTTTCAACACCGCGCGCGCCTTCAGCTTACCGAAGGTGATGATCTGCGCCACCTGATCGCGGCCGTATTTCTCCTGCACGTAGCGGATCACCTCGCCGCGCCGCGTTTCGCAGAAGTCGATGTCGAAGTCGGGCATCGACACGCGTTCCGGGTTCAGGAAGCGTTCGAACAGCAGGCCCAGCTTCAGCGGATCGAGGTCGGTGATCGTCAGCGCCCAGGCGACGACCGAACCCGCGCCCGAACCACGCCCCGGCCCCACCGGAATGTCATGGTCCTTTGCCCATTTGATGAAGTCCGCGACGATCAGGAAATAGCCGGGAAAGCCCATCTGGATGATGATGTCGACCTCGAAGGTCAGGCGCTCGTGATACGCCTCGCGCCAGCCCGGCGCCCCCTCGCCCTCCAGCTCGGCGATGCGGTCGAGCCGCGCCTCCAGCCCGGCGCGCGCGTCGCGACGCAACATCTCCGCCTCGCCGTCACGGTCGCCCGCCAGGCTGGGCAGGATCGGCTTCCGCCACGGCGCCATCACCGCGCAGCGCTGCGCCACGATCAGCGTGTTGTCGATCGCCTCGGGCAGGTCGGCGAACAGCGCCTTCATCTGCGCCGCCGGCTTCAGCCATGCCTCCGGACAGCTACGCGGCCGGTCCTCGCTTTCCACATAGGTGGAATTGGCGATGCACAACATCGCGTCATGCGCGTCGCCGAAGGCGGAGTCGGTGAAACAGCACGGGTTCGTCGCGACCAGCGGCAGGTCCCGGTCATAGGCCAGGTCGATCAGCGCCTGCTCGGCCGCCATCTCGACCGGATCGTCGCGGCGGCACAGCTCCACGAACAGCCGGTCGCCGAACAGCGCCTGCAAACGGTCCGCATAGGTGCCCGCACGTGCCGGCTGATCCTCCGCGAACAGCCGCGCCAGTCCGCCCTCCCCGCCCGCGGTCAATGCCACCAGCCCGTCGCAATGCCGCGCCAGCGTCTCGAAGCAGACATGCGCCGGCAGTTCGATCGGCCGCTCCAGATGGGCCGCCGACACCAGCGCGCACAGATTGTCGTAGCCGCGTTCGTTCTGCGCATAGAGCGCGATCCAGTCCAGCACCGGCGGCACGCCCTCGGGCATGTCCGGCCGGGCAAGACCCAGCATCGTGCCGACCACCGGCTGCACGCCGGCCTTCTTGGCCGCGTCCGAAAACGCCATGGCGGCATACAGGCCATTACGATCGGTCAGCCCGGCGGCGGGAAACCCTTGCGTCTTCGCCTGCGCGGCGATCGCCTTGGGGTCCATCGCCCCGTCGAGCATCGTGAAGGAGGAAAAGATGCGGAGCGGGACATAGCCGGAATGCATCGCATCCCCATAGCCCGACCCGCATGATTCGACCAGCACGGAACCCTCGTCCGATCGACCCGTTGCGATCGTGAATCACAGGAAGAATGCCCGCATGACCGACGCCTCCCAGGATCCGCAAATGTCCATCGGTACACCCAGGGTCGGGTCCGGCTGGGGCTGGATATTGGGCTATGGCATCCTGTCCGCGGCGATCGGCGTCGCCGCATTCGCCTGGCCCTTCTCGGCGACGCTGGCCGCGACGCTGGTGATCGGCGCCTGCTTCATCGCCGCCGGCATCGTCTCGATCGGCGCCGGCATCTTCGGCCAAGGGCATGAGGGGCGCGGCTATGCGATCGGCTTCGGCCTGTTGTCGCTGTTCATCGGCCTCATCATGGCGTTCGAACCGGCGACCGGCGCATTGTCGCTGACGCTCCTCGTCGCCGTCTGGCTGGGTCTGCGCGGCATATTGGAGATCGTCTGGGGCCGCCGCATGCGACGCGGGCGCGGCGCGATGTTTGCGCTCGGCGCGCTCAACATCGTGCTTGCCCTAGTGGTGCTGGCAACGCTCCCGTGGAGCGCATTGACCCTGCCGGGCTACATCCTCGGCCTCAGCTTCCTGTTCGGCGGCATCACCGCCATCGTCTCGGCCCTGAACCACAAAAAGGGCGCAGACGCCTTCGCCCTCTGATCCATAAGCCCTCTTCCCTCAGGGGGGGAGAGGGCTGACCTTACAACAACTCCTCGATATCCGCCGTCAGCTCCTCCGGCTTCGTCGTCGGTGCATAGCGTCGCACCACGCGCCCTTCGCGGTTGACGAGGAACTTCGTGAAGTTCCACTTCACCGCCTTCGATCCCAACAGCCCCGGCGCCTCGTCCTTCAACAGCACGAACAGCGGGTCCGCATCCGCCCCGTTCACGTCGATCTTGGCGAAGACCGGAAACGTCACGTCATAGCTGGTCGAACAGAAGTTCGCGATCTCCGCCGCATCGCCCGGCTCCTGCGCGCCGAACTGGTTGCACGGGAAGCCCAGCACTGAAAACCCTCGCGCCCCATAGCGGCGGTGCAGCGCCTCCAGCCCCTCATATTGCGGCGTGAACCCGCATTTGGACGCGGTGTTGACGATCAGCAGCACCTGCCCCGCATGGTCGGACAGCGACACCATGCCACCGCCCGCTGCCTTCACGGACAGATCGGTTATGCGCATTCCAGCATCCCCTCATGCAGCCGCACGACGCGGTCCATCTTCAATGCCAGCCGTTCGTTATGCGTCGCCACCAGCGCCGCCGAACCCTCGCCCCGCACCAGCCGCAGGAATTCGGCCAGCACCACCTGCGAAGTATGCTCGTCCAGATTGCCCGTCGGCTCGTCCGCCAGCACCAGCGCCGGCCGATTGGCCAGCGCCCGCGCCACCGCGACCCGCTGCTGCTCGCCCCCCGACAACTGGCTCGGCCGGTGCGTCAGCCGATGCCCCAGCCCCAGCGCAGTCAGCAACGCCGTCGCCCGCTCCTGCGCCGGCACCGTCTCCGCCCCGTGCACCAGCTGCGGCAGGACGACATTCTCGATCGCGTTGAAATCGGGCAACAGATGATGGAATTGATAGACGAAGCCCAGCCGGTCACGCCGCGTGATCGTGCGGCCATGCGCGTCCAGCTTCGCCACCTCTTCGCCGGCGATACGGATCGATCCGGAAAAGCCGCCTTCCAGCAGCCCCACCGCCTGCAACAGCGTCGACTTGCCCGATCCGGAGGGCCCGAGCAGCGCGACGATCTCGCCCGGCGCGATCGACAGGTTCACGCCGCGCAGCACGTCGATCGTCTGCCCGCCCTGCGTGAAGCTGCGCGCCAGGCCGGTGGTCTGGAGAACGGGTTCATTCATAGCGCAGCACCTGTACGGGGTCCGTGCTCGCCGCCTTCCAGGCCGGGTAGAGCGTGGCGAGGAAGGAGAAGATCAGGGCCATCGCCGCGATCACCACCACCTCCACCGGATCGGTCTTGGACGGCAATTCGGTCAGGTAGCGGATCGACGGGTCCCACAGATTCTGACCGGTAACGAGCTGCACGATGTTCACCACCCCCTGCCGATAGAACAGGAAGATCGCACCCAGGATCAGGCCCGCGACCGTGCCCAGCGCGCCGATGGTGGTGCCCACCACCATGAAGATGCGCATCAGCCCGCCGCGCGTCGCGCCCATGGTACGCAGGATCGCGATGTCGCGCGTCTTGGCGCGCACCAGCATGATCAGCGAGGACAGGATGTTGAACACGGCCACCAGGATGATGATCGACAGGACGGTGAACATCGCCACCCGCTCCACCGCCAGCGCCTCGAAAAGTTGCGCGTTCATCGTCCGCCAATCGGCGATCACCGCACGCCCGCCCATCCTGTCGGCCAGCGGCGCCAATATCTCCCCGACCCGGTCGGCATTCACCGTCTGCAACTCGATCATGCCGACCGCGTCGCCCATCAGCAGCAGGGTCTGCGCATCCTCGATCGGCATGATGACATACGCCTTGTCGTAATCGTACACCCCGATCTCGAAGATCGCGCCGACCTTGTAGCTGACGATGCGTGGCATCGTGCCGAACGGCGTGGTCTGCCCCTGCGGACTGATCAGCGAGATGTCCGATCCCACCGTCGCGCCCAGCGCCTCGGCCAGGCGGCTGCCGATCGCGATCCGGTTGCTGCCCGGCGTGACGCTGGACAGGTTACCCATCACGATCTTGGACCCGATCGCACTGTTGCCGCGAATGTCGGCGACGCGCATGCCGCGCACCAGCACGGCCTCGACGCGGCCGTTATAGCTGGACATCAGCGGCTGCTCGATCAGCGGCACCGCGCTGGTCACGCCCGGCGTCCGCTTGGCATCACGCACGATGTCCTGCCAGTCGGGCAGGCGCCCGCCGATGCCCTGCACCACCGCATGGCCGTTCAGGCCGACGATCTTGTCGAACAGTTCGGCGCGGAACCCGTTCATCACGCTCATCACGATGACGAGCGCGGCGACGCCCAGCATCACCGCGACCAGGCTGATCGACGCGACCAGGAAGATAAAGGCTTCCCCCTTGCCGGGCAGCAGGTAGCGCCGGGCGATCATCCGTTCATAGCGAGAGAGGATCATGGGCGGGTCGATCGATCCTTGGAATGCATCATACAGGCTCTAGGCGGCACCTGCCGGGCTGGCAATGGCGCGCGATGTTGCGCGCAAGTCACAGCGCCCGGGCAATCGTGTAAGCTCGTCTTGATGACGCGTGACAAAGCCCGGTGGCTTACCTAGCAAGAACTCACTTGAGACACAGGCAACGGCCGTGGTTCGGGGAATGCTCTTCCGCCCGCCTTTCAAGGGGCTGGAGCGAGAGCGGGACAAGGGGGCTGACGAGCGATCGTCACGCAGGCGCCCGGATCGGCAACGGTCCGGGCGTTTGCTTTTTCGGCAACATGCCGTGCAGCAGAACCACGCGGAACTGCAATTGTTTCCGCCGGAATGCCGCCGAAGCCGACATGGGATACGGGGAGCTTCCAGACTGCCGTTCCCACCGCCGACTCCGGCGCCCTGGACGGGATTTTTACCTAGCGCAGCGAAGATGAACGGCAGGTGGCTGATTGATGTGGTTTATGATCTTGCGTGCGTGGCACGGAAATCAGGAAACGACGAGCAATCCAGCGCCCTCTCCCCTCCGGGGAGAGGGGAAGGAGGATACTACCCCCGCAAACCCGCTGCCGCCCGTGCCTTTGCCTCAACATCCGCCATCGACCCACCGGTCACCCAGCTTCCGCCGACGCACAGCACCGGCTTGAACGCCAGCCAGTCGGGCGCCGACGCCTCGGTGATCCCGCCGGTCGGGCAGAAGCGCGCCTGATAGAAGGGCGCCGCCAGCGCCTTCAGCGCCTTCAACCCGCCGCTCGTCTCGGCCGGGAAGAATTTGAAATGGGTCAGCCCCAGGTCCAGCCCGCGCATGATGTCGCCCGCGGTGGCGATGCCGGGCAGATAGGCGATGCCGCTGTCGATCACCGCGCGACCCAGCCGGTCGGTCAGGCCGGGCGACACGATGAATTCGGCCCCCGCGTCCGCAACGTCGCGCAACTGCTGCTCGTTCACGACCGTGCCGGCACCGACGATCGCACCGGGCACCTTTTTCATCTCGGCCATCGCCTCCAGCGCCGCCGGCGTACGCAGCGTCACTTCCAGCACGCGCAGGCCGCCGGCGACCAGCGCCTCGGCCAGCGGTTTGGCGGTGGCGGCATCCTCGATCACCAGCACCGGGATGACGGCGCTGGTCTGCATGATGGTGGCGATATCGGTCATTGGATCGGTTCCCCGTGAATCGGAAATCAGGCGGTATGCTGCTGCGCGAACGCCGCGGCGGCGCCGAACAGTCCGGGCTGCGGATGGGTGATGAGCTTGACGGGCAGCTTCGCCATCATCGACTGGAAGCGGCCCTTGGCGACGAAGCGCTGATCGAAGCCGGAGCGGATCAGCTTGTCCTTGATGCGGAATCCCAGCCCGCCGGCGATCACCACGCCCTTAGCGCCCTGCACCAGCGCGAAGTCGCCCGCCACTGCGCCCAGCGCGAGGCAGAAGCGATCGAGCGCGGCCAGCGCGATCGAATCGGTACCCTCCAGCGCCTCGGTCCAGATCGCCTTGTCGTCGCGGCTGGGCACGGCGCGCCCCTCCATCTCCGCCAGCGTCTCGTAGATCGCGACGATCCCGGGGCCAGAGCAGATGCGCTCGGCGGACACGCGGGTGAAGGTGCGACGCAGCCGGCGCAGGAAGGCATCCTCGATCCCGTCCAGCGGCGAATAGTCCATGTGCCCGCCCTCGGTTTCCAGCACATGGTAATAGCCGCCCGTCTTGAACACCTGCGCCACGCCCAGCCCGGTGCCGGGGCCGCATACCGTGGTGATGCCGGTGGCGGGAAGCGGCTCGTCCGGCCCGCACAGGTGCAGGAAATGCTCGTCGGATACCTGCGCGACCGCATGGCCGACCGCACCGAAATCGTTGATGACGGTATATATGTCGGCGCCCAGCCGCTCCGGGATCAGCGACGGGCGGATCACCCAGGGATTGTTGGTCAGGCGGATAACGTCGCCGGTGATCGGCGATGCGATGGCCAGCGCCGCCGCTCTCGGCAGCGCCCGGCCGACCTCGGCCTCGAATGCCTGCCACGCGGTCTGCAGCGAGGCATGCTCGGCCGTCTTCTGCGTGCTGACCTCGCCCAGTCTGACGACGCGGCCCCCTTCCACCTCGGCAATGGCGAAGCGGGCGTGGGTGCCTCCGATATCGACGGCTACGACTTCCATTGATCCTCTTCCCCTGCTCGCCATCGCACGCATGCCGCCCGCCACGACCGGGCGGCGGCCTGCACGCGGTCCTTCTCTTACAGCCCCGCGCCGGCCAGCACGGCGGACGCGCCCTTTTCCGCCTCGTCCGCCAGACCGCGGAACAGGCCGAACAGCTCGCGACCCATGCCGCTCGCGGCGGGCGGTGCGTCGGCCAGCGGCCGTGCTTCCCATTCGGCGGGGTCGACCAGCGCGTCCAGCGTGCCGGCCACCGCATCCAGCCGGATGATGTCGCCGTCGCGGATACGGCCGATCGGCCCGCCGCCCAGCGCTTCCGGGCTCAGATGAATCGCGCACGGCACCTTGCCGCTCGCGCCCGACATGCGACCATCGGTGACCAGCGCCACCCGGAACCCGCGATTCTGCAACACGCCCAGCGGCGGGGTCAGCTTGTGCAGCTCGGGCATGCCGTTGGCCCGGGGGCCCTGGAAGCGCATGACGACCACCACGTCCCGCTCCAGCTCGCCCGCCTTGAACGCCGCCAGCACGTCCGCCTGGTCGGCAAACACCCGCGCCGGCGCCTCGACCACCCAGCGCTCGCGCTCGACCGCCGACACCTTGATGCACGCCCGCCCGATATTGCCGGACAGGATACGCATCCCCCCATCCGCCGAAAACGGCGCCGCCGCCGTCCTCAGAATGCTCTCGTCCCCGCTCTCCCCCACCGGCTCCCAGGCCAGCGCGTCCGCCGCGTCCAGCACCGGCCGGTTCGCATAGGCCGACAGGTCCTCGCCCGCGACCGTCATGATATCGCCGTGGAGCAGCCCTGCGCCCAGCAGTTCGCGGATCACGAACGGCATGCCGCCCGCCGCCTCGAAGCCGTTCACGTCGGCCGATCCATTGGGATAGACCCGCGCGATCAGCGGCACGCTGGCCGACAACCGGTCGAAATCCTCCCAGTCGATCACGATCCCCGCCGCGCGCGCGATGGCGGGCAGGTGCAGCAGATGGTTGGTCGATCCGCCCGTCGCGAGCAGGCCGACCGCTGCGTTGACGATCGCCTTTTCATCGACGCAGTGGCCAAGCGGGCGCCAGTTCTCGCCGCGATGCCCGATCCCCGCCAGCCGGTGCACGGCGGCGCGGGTCAGCTCCTGGCGCAGCTTGGTGCCCGGATTGACGAAGGCGGCGCCCGGCATGTGCAGGCCCATCACCTCCATCATCATCTGGTTGGTGTTGGCCGTGCCGTAAAAGGTGCAGGTGCCCTTGCCGTGATAGGCGGCGATCTCGGCGTCGAGCAGTTCCTCGCGCGTCGCCTTGCCTTCCGCATAGGCTTCGCGCACCGCCGCCTTCTGCTTGTTGGCAAGGCCCGTCGCCATCGGCCCGCCGGGGATCAGGATCATCGGCAGATGGCCGAAGCGCAGCGCCCCCATCAGCAGGCCGGGCACGATCTTGTCGCAGATGCCGAGAAGTGCTGCCCCTTCGAACGTCCCGTGGCTCAGCGCCACCGCGGTCGCGAGTGCAATGGTGTCGCGGCTGAACAGCGACAGCTCCATGCCGGCATAGCCCTGCGTCACGCCGTCGCACATCGCGGGCACGCCGCCCGCCACCTGCGCGGTCGCCCCCACCTCGCGTGCCCAGACCTTCATCAGCTCCGGATAGCGGTAATAGACGGCATGCGCGGACAGCATGTCGTTATAGGCGGTGACGATGCCGATGTTCATGCCGCGATCGGCCTTCATCGCCTCGCGGTCTTCATCCGTCCCGGCATAGGCATGCGCCAGATTGGCGCAGCCCAGATTCGGTCGCCGGATCGCCGTCGCCGCCTCGCGTGCGATCAGGTCCAGATAGGCCTGACGCCCCGGCCGCGACCGTTCGATGATGCGGTCGGTGACCGCGGAAACGGCAGCGTTCAGCGTCACTGTTCGCTCCAATGGATATCGACGGGCAGTTCCACCTCGGCCAGCACCCGACCGATCGGATAGGAGGACGACGCACCCTGCTTGATCGCGTCCTCCAGCACCTTCTTCTTGGCCTTGCCCGAAATCGCGATCATCAGCGCGCGCGCCGACGCGATGCCCGCGCGGCTCAGCGTCACGCGCGCGACCGGCGCCTCGGGCGGCAGCGGTTCGGGCATCACGCCCAGCGCGCGGCGCTCCTTGGGGCCGTTCAGCGCCTCGTCGAAATCAGGACCGGGGAAGATCGAGGCGGTATGCCCGTCGCCGCCCACGCCCAGCAGGCAGAGGTCCAGCGGCCAGTGCAGATCCTGGCACAGCGCGTCCGCCGACCGGCCCGCGGCCTTGTAGTCCTCGGTCGCCGCCGGCACGATCGGGATCACCCGCGCGCCCTTGGGGATGAAGGTCTTGCCCAGCGCGGTGACGTTCGACAGCGGGTCGCCCAGCGGCACGATGCGCTCGTCGGTCGGCAGGATCGTCACCCGCTTCCAGTCCAGCTTGGCCTTGACCAGCTTTTCATAGATCGGCAGCGGCGTCTTGCCGCCGGCCAGCGCGATCACCGCCGCGCCGCGCGCATCGATCGCCGCCTCGATGATGAACTGGATATCGCCGGCAAGGGCATCGGCCATCTCGGCCGCGTCCTCATAATCCCACCATTCGATCTCGGTCATATATCCTGTCCTTGTGCATTCGCGCCGGCCCGCTGGTGCGGCCAGCCGCGTATCAGTCGTCCTGCCACGTCACGCCGTCGCGCTCGGTCAGCGCGATCGCGGCGGATGGGCCCCAGCTTCCGCTGGCATAGCTTTTCGGCTTCATCGCATTGGCGTCCCAGCCGGCGCGGATCGAATCGATCCAGGCCCACTGCGCCTCCACCTCGTCGCGCCGCACGAACAGCGTCTGGTCGCCCTCGATCAGGTCGAGCAGCAACCGTTCATAGGCGATGCGGCGGCGCTTGCCCGCGAACTCGGCGTCCATCGACAGGTTCAGCGGCACCTCGCGCAGGCGGATGCCGTCGCGGTCCAGCCCCGGTTCCTTGGCCATCACCAGCAGCTGGATATATTCCTCCGGCTGCAACCGGATGATCAGCGTGTTGGGCTGGAGCAGCCCGCCGCGCCCCGCGAACATCGAATGCGGCACCGGCTTGAACTGGATCGCGATCTCGCTGCGCCGCGTCGCCATGCGCTTGCCGGTACGCAGGTAGAAGGGCACCCCCTGCCACCGCCAGTTGTCGACATGCGCCTTGATCGCGACAAAGGTCTCCGTCGAGGACGGCTTGCCCAGCTCCTCGGCATAGGATTTGACGATCTTGCCGCCCACCGCGCCGTCGCCATACTGGCCGGTGACGGTCACGTGCGGCACCTCCTGCGGCTCCATCAGGCGCAGCGAGCGGAAGACCTTGGCCTTTTCGTCGCGAACCGCGGTGCCGTCGAACCGCGCCGGCGGCTCCATCGCGATCAGCGCGAGCAGTTGCAGGATATGGTTCTGCACCATGTCGCGCAGCGCGCCCGCGCTTTCATAATAGCCTGCGCGCTCTTCCAGCCCGACCGTCTCGGCGATGGTGATCTGCACATTGTCGATACCGTGCGCGTTCCAGATCGGCTCGAAGAAGAAATTGCCGAAGCGCAGTGCCAGGATGTTCTGGACCGTTTCCTTGCCCAGATAGTGGTCGATGCGGAACGTCCGCTCCTCCGGAAAGGCGAAGGCGACCGCGTCGTTGATCTCCTTGGACGACGCAAGATCGTAGCCGAGCGGCTTTTCCAGACCGATCCGCACCGTGTTGCCGGCCAGCCCGACCGACTCCAGGCCTTTGATCGTCGATTCGAACAGGCTCGGCGCGGTCGACAGGTAGATGGCAAGGCCGCCCGACACGTCGCCGACCTTTTCGGCCAGCGTCGGGAAGCCTTCCAGCGAGGATGCGTCGAGCGCCTGATATTGCAACCGCTCCAGGAAGCCCTTGATCGCGCCCTCGTCCTTGCGGTCGGCGGGCAGAAACGTGTCCAGCGCGTGCGCGGCAAAGGCGCGGAAGCTGGCATCGTCATGATCGGAACGCGCGGTGCCCGTGATCGTCAACCCGTCGGGCAACAGCCCATCGGCGTGAAGGCCGTACAGCGACGGCAGCAGCATGCGCTGCGCCAGATCGCCGGTCGCACCGAACAGCAGAAGCTTGCCCACGGGGTTGCGCGTCATGGTGTCTCCTTACAGGACTAGCCCTGCGACCGGGTCCAGCCCGGCCATGATGTTGAGGTTCTGGACCGCTGCACCCCCGGCACCCTTGCCGAGATTGTCGAGCGTGGCGACCAGCCGCGCCTGTCCCGTGGCGCGATTGCCGCACAGGCGCAAGGTCATCCGGTCCGTTCCGGCATTTTCCTCGATGCCGATCGCGCCGATATCGCCGTTCGCCACCGATACCAGCGCGCTGTCGGCATAGGCCTTGGCCAGCGCATTCTCCACCGCGTCCCAGTCGGCGTGGAGGAACAGCGGCACCTCGACCACCATGCCGCGATAGGTCGGCACCACGGCGGGCGCGAAGATCGGCGCGCGGGTCAGCCCGGCATGCGCCTGCATCTCCGGAATATGCTTGTGCGCCAGCCCCAGGCCGTAGGGGCGGAAGGCGGACGCGCCCGGCGCCTCATATTCGGCGATCATCGCCTTGCCGCCACCCGAATAGCCGGACGCGGCATAAACCGACAGCGCGGCATCGGCCGCCACCAGCCCGGCCCGCACCAGCGGCCGCACCAGCGCCAGGAACCCGGTGGGGTAGCAGCCCGGATTGGACACGAACCGCGCCCCGGCGATCTTCTCCGCCTGGTCCGGCTCCAGTTCCGCAAAGCCATAGGTCCAGTCCGGCGCCACCCGGTGCGCGGTGGAGGCATCCACCACCCGCGTCCGGTCGTTGGCGATCAGCGACACCGCCTCGCGCGCCGCATCGTCGGGCAGGCACAGGATCACGAAATCGGCATCGTTGAGCGCCTCGGCCCGCGCCGCCGCATCCTTGCGCCGTTCCTCGGGCAGCGTCACGACCGACAGATCGCTGCGCCCCGCCAGCCGTTCGCGGATCTCCAGCCCCGTGGTGCCCGCCGCGCCATCGATGAAGACGGTCGCGCTCATGCCGCCTCGTCCAGCAGGTCGGCATCGACATAGCCCGCCAGCCCCTGCTCGGCCGCCAGACCCCAGGCCAGGCCGCCGGCCACTTCCAGCACCTCGAAACGGGTGCCGGCATCCAGATCGGCCATCACTTCGCTTGTCCTCTCGCGTGCGACACGCAAGCACGTCGCCTGTCGCAGCGTGCGTAGCACCGGGGCGGCATAATGGGGGGCGAATACGTATTCGGCCAGGCGCACGTCCGCCAGGTCGCCGCGCACCGCATGGGTACGCGGGTCCAGGCGAACGGTCGGCCCGCTAAGCTGGAACGCCCTGCGGGACGGAGCCGTGCCGGGCTGGGGCGTCGCCTTCACCGATGAAATGCCCGAATTCTTCAAGAAAGTCCGCCCCTTCAGATGTGCGTGCGACGAAGATGTTGCGCTTGTCGCTATCGTCGCGCTGGCGGCGCAGATAGCCGAGGGCGCCCAATCTGTTCAAGGCACGCGTCACCACCGGCTTCGACACGTTCAAACAGCGCGCCAGACCGCGCACCGTATGCGGGCCGGGTCGCAGGTACACCACCATCAACAGTGCCATCTGTCGATTGGTCAGGTCCGGTTCACCGGATCGCACATAGTCCACCAGCGCGGTCATCCATACCGCCAGCGACTGGGCTTCGACAGGTGCTGCCACGTTCGCGAATCCACTAGCTGTTCCGGGCATTTGCCGGGCGTTGTTTCGCTGTCATAACGCCGCTTGGCACGGCAGGTTTCCGTCGAATCGCTGCGTTTGCGTACCGTTTGTGAGGCAAAGGTCCGGATCGGTCCGGCGCACGCCGGTTGATCCCCACCGACCCCTCGCCTATGTGCGTGCCGTTACACACAAGCTTTGCCCGGGAAATCCAGCCCTCCATGTTCGCCTTCCTGCTCGTCGTCCACGCTATCATCGCCGCGGCTCTCGTCACGGTGATCCTCATGCAGCGGTCGGAGGGTGGCGGGCTCGGCATGGGCGGCAGTCCGTCCGGGTTGATGTCGGCACGCGGCGCGGCGGACTTCCTCACCCGCGCCACCGCGGTGCTGGCGACGCTGTTCGTCGGCTTCTCGATCGTGCTTGCGGTCTATGCGGCCACCCGCGCCGCGCCGCAGATCGATACCTCGCTGGCGCGCACGCCGCCTGCGACCCAGACGGCGCCTGCCCCGGTTCCGGCCGACAATGCGGCAGCGCCCGTCCAGCCCGCGGACAACTCGGCCGTTCCGCTGGCGCGCTGACGCCGTTCGTTTTTCGTCACGATAACAGGCACGGCTCGCCCGCATTCCCATGCGGGCGTGCATCTTTGCTGTTGTCGTCTACCCCCCATCCAAGCTAGGCGGTTCCTCCCATGGCGCGGTATATTTTCATCACCGGCGGCGTGGTCTCGTCGCTCGGCAAGGGCCTCATGGCGGCCTCTCTTGCGGCTCTTCTTCAGGCACGCGGCTACCGCGTGCGCATCCGCAAGTTCGACCCTTATCTGAACGTCGATCCGGGCACGATGAGCCCGTATCAGCATGGCGAGGTGTACGTCACCGACGACGGGGCGGAGACCGATCTCGATCTCGGCCACTATGAACGCTTCACCGGCGTTGCCAGCCGTCAGTCGGACAACGTCACCTCGGGCCGGATCTACAAGACGATCATCGAGCGCGAGCGTCGCGGCGACTATCTGGGCGCGACCGTGCAGGTCATCCCGCACGTCACCGACGCGATCAAGGCGTTCGCCCAGGCCGATACGCTGGACGATGACGGCGAGGATCTGGATTTCGTGCTTTGCGAGATCGGCGGCACCGTCGGCGACATCGAATCGCTCCCCTTTATCGAGGCGATCCGCCAGCTGAAGAACGAGCTTGGCCGTGGCCGCTCGATCTCGATCCACGTCACCCTCGTCCCCTATATCGCCGCCGCCGGCGAGCTGAAGACGAAGCCGACCCAGCATTCGGTGCGCGAACTGGCGGCCCTCGGCGTCGCGCCCGACGTGCTGGTCTGCCGCTGCGAAAAGCCGCTGCCGCCGTCGGAGCGCGCCAAGATCGCGCTGTTCTGCAACGTGCCGTCCTCCGCGGTCATTCCCGCGCTCGACGCGGCCAGCATCTATGCGGTGCCGCTGCAATATCACGCCGAAGGGCTCGATTCGGAGGTGCTGCGTGCCTTCGGGATCGAACCCGGCGCCGCCCCCGATCTGGCCCGCTGGACCGAGATCGTCGACCGCCTCACCAATCCGGAGGGCGAAGTGACGATCGGCGTGGTCGGCAAATATGTCGGCCTGCAGGATGCCTACAAGTCGCTGAACGAAGCACTCGTCCATGGCGGCATCGCCAACAAGGTGAAGGTCAACATCCGCTGGATCGACGCCGAGCTGTTCGAGGGCGATCACGGCGAGGTCGCCCAGCATCTGGAGCCGTGCCACGCCATCCTCGTCCCCGGCGCCTTTGGCGAGCGCGGTGCCGAGGGCAAGATCGCCGCGGTCCGCTTCGCCCGCGAGCGCAACGTGCCCTATTTCGGCATCTGCTTCGGCATGCAGATGGCCTGCGTCGAGGGTGCGCGCGACCTTGCCGGCATCGCGGATGCCTCCTCCACCGAGTTCGGCCCGACCGAACAGCCGGTCGTCGGCCTCATCACCGAATGGATGGGCCGCGCCGGGCTGGAAAAGCGCGAGGCGAGCGGCGACATGGGCGGCACGATGCGGCTCGGCGCCTATGATGCCAAGCTGGCCGGCAACAGCGTCGTCGCCTCCATCTACGGCAGCAACGACATCTCCGAGCGCCATCGTCACCGCTACGAGGTGAATACCGGCTACAAGGAAGCGCTAGAGAAGGGCGGCCTCGTCTTTTCCGGCATGTCGCCCGACGGCACGCTCCCCGAAATCGTCGAGCGGCCCGACCATCCTTGGTTCGTCGGCGTACAGTTCCACCCGGAACTGAAGTCCAAGCCGTTCGACCCCCACCCCCTGTTCGCCAGCTTCATCGGCGCCGCCCTGAAGCAAAGCCGGCTGGTGTGATTGTCAAGTAGCCCTCTCCCCTTCGGGGAGCATCAGGTAAGCAGCGCCCCGCGCTGTTTAGTCTATGCCGGGGGCATAGACGACCTGATGCTGGAGGGACCCATCGCAAAGCGATGGGGGGTGAGGGGCCGCCCAGCAGCGCAACGCCCAAAACAAACAAAGCGCCCGGACCTCTCGGCCCGGGCGCCCCGCGGCGCCGTATCAAAGGGAGTTCGACGTCGGCGCCGAGCTTGGGCTTATGCGGCCTGGGCTTCACCCTGGTCCGCATGCTCCACCGCGGCGAGCGGCTGGCCCGTCTTGATCGCGATCGTCTTGGGCTTCATCGCCTCCGGCACCTCGCGCACGAGGTCGATGACGAGCAGCCCGTCGTTCAGGCGCGCATCCTCCACGAACACGAAGTCCGCGAGTTCGAAGCGCCGCTCGAACGAGCGATTGGCGATGCCGACATGCAGGAAGTTGGGCGCACCCGCCTTTTCATCCTTGCGGCCGGCGACGAGCAACAGGTTCTGCTGCGCGGTGATCTCGATCTCGTCACGGCTGAAACCGGCGACCGCGATGGTGATGCGATACCGATCCTCGGCCAGACGCTCGAGGTTGAAGGGGGGATAATTCTCGGCCGTGGCACTGCGTGCGTTGGTTTCGAGAAGGTCGAACAGCCGGTCGAAGCCGATGGTCGAACGGCGATAAGGGGTCAGGTCGAGTCGCATTTGCAAAACCTCCAAAAGAAGCGAGTTGACGTCTGCGGGATGTCCAGTTCGCTGCGACATCCAGGCGCGGCCCGTAGCGGCACCGCACGGAACCTATTTGGTTCGCGCTAACCGGCATTCAAGAACCATGATGCAAATTTCGACGCAATAGCTGTGCTTTGCCGCCGGCAAGGCACAGCCATGTTGAATATCCATCATATCAATAGAGATTACGCGGCGACCAGGGATCACAAGGGAAATCGTTCATGTCGCTCACGCTCGCGCTGCTGCTCGCCGGCCAGATCGCCGCCGGCCAGCAGACCCCGCCGGACCAGACGGCAGGACCGCAGGACCCCGCGCCCCCCGCCGAGCAGGGACGCCTCGGCACCGCGCAGCAGGGCGGCGGCGACATCGTCGTCACCGCACGCCGCCGCAACGAAACCGTGCAGTCCGTGCCCATCGCCATATCGGTCATCGGCGGCACCGCGCTGGCGGAAACCGGCGCCTATAACGTCAGCCGCCTGACCCAGCTTCAGCCGACGCTGCAATTCTATTCCACCAATCCGCGCAATTCCGCCGCCAATATCCGTGGCCTGGGCGCCCCCTTCGGCCTCACCAACGACGGCATCGAACAGGGCGTCGGCATCTATGTCGACCAGGTCTATTACAGCCGCATCGCGTCCGCGACGTTCGACTTCACCGATACCGAGCGGATCGAGATCCTGCGCGGGCCGCAGGGCACGCTCTACGGCAAGAACACCACCGCCGGCGCGATCAACATTTCCACCCGCGCGCCCAGCTTCACGCCGGAGGGCCGCGTCGAACTCACCGGCGGCAATCTCGATTTCTTCCAGGGCAAGGCCTCGATTTCCGGCCCGCTGGTCGACGATCTGGTCGCGATGCGCCTCTCCGCCTCCGTCACCACCCGCCGCGGCACGATCTACAATGTCCGGCAGGACGAATGGCAGAACAGCCAGGACAATGTCGGCGTGAAGAGCCAGATCCTCTGGCACGCCACCCCCACGCTCGACCTCACCCTGTCGGGCGATTACAACCGCCAGAACCCCAATTGCTGCGTGCAATATTATGCCCGCACCGGCGCGACCCAGCGTCCGCTCAACCGCCAATATGCCGCGCTCGCCGCCGCGCAGGGCTATGCCGTCCCCTCCACCAACGCCTTTGACCGGCTGACCGACGTCGACACCGATCTGCGCGCCCGGCAGGAACTGGGCGGCCTGTCGCTGCTCGCCAACTGGGATATCGGCGGGGCCGCGATCACCTCGGTCTCGGCATGGCGCTTCTGGCATTGGGACCCGTCCAACGACCGCGATTTCATCGGCCTGCCCATCACCACCGTCTCGGCCAACCCCTCGCAGCAGAGCCAGGTCAGCCAGGAACTGCGCATCGCCTCGACCGGAGAGCGCCGCCTTGATTACGTCGCCGGCCTTTTCTACTTCTGGCAGTCGATCGATACGCAGGGTTTGCAGGTACAGGGCCCCGCCGCCAGCGCCTTTTTGCTCAATCCGACCAGCGCCGGCGGCCGCAACCCCGCGACCCTCGACGGCCTGACCTCGCGCAACACCATCGGGTTCAAGAACACGTCGGCGGCGCTGTTCGGCAAGCTGACCTGGCACGCCACCGATCGCCTGTCGATCTCACCGGGCCTGCGCCTGAACTATGACAAGAAGGACGGTTCCTATGTCTCGGTCGTCACCAACGGCACCAACACGCCGCTGACCGCCGACCAGCGCGGCGTCCTCGCCCCGCAAAGCTACCAGCCCAGTTTCGACAACTGGAACGTGTCCGGCGACATCACCGTCGCCTATGACGTCACGCCCGACGTGCATTATTACGCCACCTATGCGCGCAGCTACAAATCGGGCGGCATCAACCTGTCGGGCCTGCCGCTCGATCGCAACAACAACCCGATCCTGGAATCGGCGCGCATCGACCCGGAAAAGGTCAACCACTTCGAACTCGGTCTGAAGACGCAGTTCGCCGACCGCCGTGCGACCGTCAACGTCGCCGCCTTCTGGACCGAGATCGAGGATTATCAGGCCACCGTCACCAACAATCAGGTCGGCGTGCTGCGCGGCTATCTGGCCAATGCCGGCAAGGTCCGCACCCGCGGTATCGAGATCGACAGCGCCTTCCGTCCGACCTCGCGCCTCAACCTCTACGCCAACGGCGCCTTCACCGATGCGAAATATGTCCGCTTCGTCGATGCGCCCTGCCCGCCCGAACTCGCCGGCGGCACCGCCCTCCAGCCTGGCCAGACGCCCGCCCCCGCCGGTACCCCCGGTGCCAGCCCGGACAATTGCAACATCTCGGGCCAGTGGCTGCCCGGCATCTCGCGCTGGGCCTTTTCCTACGGCGCGGAATACGACCTGCCCGCTACCGTCGCCGGGGTCGAGGGTGCCTTCTACCTCGGCTATGACGGCAGCTACCGGTCGAAATTCTCGTCCAACCCGTCACGCTCGGCCTATACCGACGTGAACGGCTACAGCCTGTCCAATTTCCGCCTGGGCTTCAAGGCACCGAACAGCTGGAACGTCTTTGCCTGGCTGCGCAACGCCTTCGACCATGATTATTACGAGCTGCTCGCCACCCAGTCCGGATCGACCGGCCTGATCGTCGGACAGCCCGGCGATCCGCGCACCTATGGCCTGACCGTCTCCAAGTCCTTTTAACGAGCGAGGGCCGGTCACCCCCGGCCCCCTCCCCTCACATCTCGCCTCGCGAGCGGCGGATGGCGTACCACTTCTCCACATTGGCATTATGTTCGGGCAGCGTGTTGGCGAAGACGTGCCCGCCCGTCCCGTCCGCCACGAAATACAGCGCCGGGCTCGACGCGGGGTTCAGCACCGCATCGATCGACGCCCGCCCCGGATTCGCGATCGGCCCCACCGGCAGGCCGGCGCTGGCATAAGTATTGTACCCATTCTTGGCGTGCAGTTCGGATCGCAGGATGCGCCGCCCCAGCGGCCGCCCCCTGGTGATCGGATAGATCACCGTCGGGTCCGCCTGCAACGGCATGCCGATGCGCAGCCGGTTGCCATAGACCGCCGCCACCATCCGCCGCTCGGACGGCTTGCCCGTTTCCTTCTCGACGATCGAGGCGAGGATGATCGCCTGTTCGGGCGTCGATACCGCGATGTTGGGTTTCCGCTTCGCCCAGGCGTCTGCCAGATAGCGGTTCATCGCCGCCTGCATCCGCGTCACCACGGCCGCGCGCGTGTCGCCACGCTGAAAGGCGTAGCTGTCCGGCAGGATCGACCCCTCGGCCGGCACCGGCACCTCCCCGGTCAGGCCGTCCGCCCGCATCAGCGCGTCATGCACCAGGGCCGACGGGTAACCCTCCGGCACCACCACCATCCGCTGGCGGACCTTGCCGTCCTGCAACAGCGCATAGACCTCGCTGGCGCTGGCTCCGGCGGGCACGTCATACTCGCCCGCCTTGATCGACCCGCCACCGCCAAAGACCCGCGCGAGCAGGCGGAAGCGGGTGGCGGAGCGGATCGCCCCGGCCTGTTCCAGCTCGGTCGCCGCGCGTGCCAGGCTGGCGCCCTGCGGCACCACCACCGTCACCGGCCGCTCGGCCGGGCCGGCGCCCGCCCACATGTTCGCCGCGACGAACCCCGCCAGCACGATGGCGGCGATCAGCACCAACAGACAGCCCAGCTTGCGCATCGTCCCTCACCTGCTTGTCATAAACAGAGGCGCCCCGCCTCGCCGTCCGTAACGAACGACAGAAGCGAAGCGCCCCTTGTGCCCCCGCTTTGCGGGAGCGTCAGCGCGCGGACAAGCCCGGCACCCTGACCTATCGACGTTTAGATCGCCTTCATCACCAGCGAGGCGTTGGTCCCGCCAAAGCCGAAGGAGTTGTTCAGCACCGCCTTGACCTCACGCTTCTTGGCCGTGTGCGGCACCAGGTCGACGCCCTCGGTTCCCTCGTCGGGATTGTCGAGGTTCAGCGTCGGCGGCACGATCTGATCCCGCAGCGCGAGGATGCAGAAGATGCTCTCCACCGCACCGGCGCCACCGAGCAGATGGCCGATCGCCGACTTGGTGCTCGACATGGACGCACCCGACAGGTCGTCGCCGAACACCCGCTTGGCGGCCGCCAGTTCGATCGTGTCCGCCATGGTCGACGTGCCATGGGCGTTGATGTAATCGATGTCCGACGGCTCCATGCCCGCCTTGCGCAGCGCCATGCGCATCGCATTCTCGGCACCCTTGCCTTCGGGATGCGGCGCGGTGACGTGGTAGGCGTCGCCCGACATGCCGTAACCGACGACCTCGGCATAGATCTTGGCGCCGCGCGCCTTGGCATGCTCATATTCCTCGAGCACGACGACGCCCGCGCCCTCGCCCATCACGAAGCCGTCGCGGCCCTTGTCATAGGGGCGGCTGGCTTCGGTCGGCCGGTCGTTCATGCTCATGTTCAGCGCGCGCGCCTGCGCGAAGCCCGCCACGCCCAGCGGGTTGATCGTGCTCTCCGCACCACCGGCCAGCATGATGTCGGCATCGTCGTCGCGGATCATCCGCGCCGCGTCACCGATCGAATGTGCGCCTGTCGAACAGGCGGTGACGACCGCATGGTTGGGGCCCATCAGGCCATACTTGATGCTGACCTGACCCGAGATCAGGTTGATCAGCCGGCCATGCACGAAGTGCGGGCTGACCCGTCCGGGGCCGCGCTGGTCCAGATTGACCGATTCGAGCTCGATGCCCGGCAGGCCGCCGATACCCGAGCCGATCGACACGCCCGCACGCAGCCGCGTCTCTTCGTCCATTTCGGTCAGGCCGGCATCTTCCAGTGCCTGCCCGGCGGCGTCGATGCCATAGACGATGAACGGATCGACCTGGCGCTGGACCTTGTGGTCGACGCGCTTGTCGGGGTCGAAACCATATTCGTGATCCTTGGGCTTCACCTCGCACGCGATGGTGCATTTCTGCCCCGTGGTATCGAAGCGGGTGATCGGACCGGCGCCCGACTTGCCAGCGATCAGATTGGCCCAGGCGGTTTCCACGTCAGCACCCAGCGGCGTGACAAGACCCAGTCCGGTGACGACGACGCGCCGCATATTCCACTCCATTCACAACGAAAACGGCTCCCCGCCCACTATGCCGGGGTCGGGAAGCCGCTAAATTCCGGCCCTTGACGGGCTAGGTCAATCCCCGAAGGGATCAGCCCTTATGCTCGTCGATGTACGTGATCGCGTCCTTGACGGTCGTGATCTTCTCGGCGGCATCGTCGGGGATCTCGACCCCGAACTCTTCCTCGAACGCCATGACGAGCTCGACGATGTCGAGGCTGTCGGCACCGAGATCGTCGATGAAGCTCGCGTCCTCGGTCACCTTGTCGGCTTCGACGCCGAGATGCTCGACGACGATCTTCTTCACGCGGTCGGCGGTCTCGCTCATGGTAATCCCTCTTCGTATCCTGCGGGGTTTAACGGTATTCTGAACGCACGTAGAACGGGCAAAACGCTGTGGCAAGCCCGTCGGGTTCCTCCTGGACCCCGATTACAGCCCACTCGAAGCCCATCGGACTTCGGTCACAACATCGCCATGCCGCCGTTCACATGCAAGGTCTGCCCGGTCACGTAACCGGCCTCGCGGCTGGCGAGATAGACGACTGCCGCGCCGATGTCTTCCCCCTTGCCGAGGTCGCCGGCGGGAATTTTGGTCAGCAGCGCGGTCTTCTGCGCCTCGGGCAGCACGTCGGTCATCGCCGATCGGATGAAGCCCGGCGCGACGCAGTTCACCGTCACGTTGCGGCTCGCCAGTTCCTGCGCGATCGCCTTGGACATGCCGACCAGGCCGGCCTTGGACGCGGCATAGTTCGCCTGCCCCGGATTGCCGGTCGCGCCGACGATCGAGGTGATGGAGATCACGCGGCCGAACCGCGCCTTCATCATCGGCTTGGCGGCGGCGCGCATCAGGCGGAACGCGGCTTCCAGATTGACGGAGATCACCTGATCCCATTCGTCATCCTTCATCCGCATCGTCAGGTTGTCGCGCGTGACCCCGGCATTGTTGACCAGGATGTCCAGCCGGCCGCCCAGTGCGTCCACCGCCTGCGGCACCAGCGCATCCACCGCCGCGGCGTCGGACAGGTCGCACGGCAGCGCGACATGATCGCCCCCCAGTTCCCCCAGAAACGCCTCCAGCTTCGCGACGTTCGACCCGGACACCGCCAGCCGCGCCCCCTGCCCCGCCAACGCCCGGGCGATCGCGGACCCGATCCCCCCCGAAGCCCCCGTCACCAGCGCCGTCATTCCCGTCAGATCGAACATGCTTCGCAATCCTTATTGGTTCACGCGAAGACGCGAAGACGCGAAGGCGGTGTGGCCGTTGACGATACGTCGCAGCCCTTCCTTCAGCGTTGCGCCTCCAAAATTGATGAGCAGCCCCAGGGGCTGTTTCGTCAGTCGAAGATAGGTCAGCAGCTGCTTGCCATGAGCGGCGTTCAGCCGCTCGACCGATTTGATTTCGACAAGCAGCGCACCGGCCACCACAAGGTCGACCCGGAAAGCCGCGTCAAACGAAAGCCCTTCAAACGTAAACGAAACCGGCATCTGCCGCTCGACGCTGTGGCCCAGCGCGCTCAACTTGGCCGCAAGCACCGTCTCGTAAACGCTTTCCAGCAAACCCGGCCCAAGATCACGATGAAGCCGCAGCGAAACGTCGATGACATCGGAAGCGGCCGCCTCCAGATCCATCATCTTCGCGTCTTCGCGGCTTCGCGTGAACATCAAAGCCTTTTAAGCAATTCCTCAATATCGTCCATGCCGACCACGCTCACCGCATCCACATCCGGCGCGATGCGCTTGACCATGGGGGTCAGCACCTTGCCGCCGAACTCCACGAACTGCGTCACGCCCGCCTGCGTCATCGCCGCCACCGATTCGCGCCAGCGCACCATGCCCGTCACCTGCTGCACCAGCAGCGTGCGGATCACGCCCGGATCGGCCACCGCCACCGCATCGACATTGGCATAGACCGGCACCAGCGGCGCGCGCAGGTCCGCCTCGGCCAGCGCCGCGTCCATCGCATCGGCCGCCGGCTGCATCAGCGGGCAGTGGAACGGCGCCGAAACCGGCAGCAGCACCGCGCGCTTGGCACCCAGTTCCTTGGCCAGCGAAACCGCCCGCTCCACCGCTGCGCGGTGACCCGAGATCACCACCTGCGACGGATCATTGTCGTTGGCGACGGTGCACACCAGTTCCTCGCCACCCTCGGCCAGGATCGCATCCACCGCCGCGCCGGCGATCACCTGCGCCTTGTCCAGATCGGCACCCAGCAGGGCGGCCATCGCTCCCTCGCCCACCGGCACCGCGGCCTGCATCGCCTGACCCCGCAGGCGCAGCAGCCGTGCGGTTGTCGCCAGGTCCAGCGCGTCGGCTGCGCACAAGGCGCTGTATTCGCCCAGTGAATGCCCCGCCACGAAGTCCGCCTTCTCCGACAGCCGCACGCCCCCCTCGCGCTCCAGCACGCGCAGGGTGGCGACCGCATTGGCCATGATCGCGGGCTGCGCATTGGCGGTCAGCATCAGGTCGTCGGCCGGTCCCTCGGCCATCAGCCGGTACAGGTTCTGCGACAGCGCCTCGTCCACCTCCCCGAACACCTCGCGCGCCACCGCACTGGCCCCCGCCAGGGCCTTCCCCATGCCCACCGCCTGACTGCCCTGACCCGGAAAGATGAACGCGCGCATGATCCTTGACCGCCTTACCTGTTGGCAAATGATCCGCGGGCGTTAGGCACCCTGTTCCACGCTGGCAAGCGTCGAAGGGCCGATCGCAGCTTGCGTTTCGCCCCGATATCGCTATGGCCGCACCGTCAGGGCGACGGGCATCGGTCCGCCGCCCCGACGCCATTACATCGATGGACGACAGCCGGAGGGGCGTACCGCATGGGGCGGGCGTCAGCGATCGGCCAACATAAGGTAAGCTGCATGGCTCTTTACGAGCACGTGTTCCTTGCGCGCCAGGATCTGGCACAGGCGCAGGTGGACGCGCTGGCGGAAGCCGCCACGAAGATCGTCGAGGACAATCAGGGCAAGGTCGTCAAGACCGAGACCTGGGGCCTGCGTTCGCTGGCGTATCGCATCGCCAAGAACCGCAAGGCGCATTACGTGATGCTCGAGATCGACGCGCCGGCCGGCGTGGTCGCCGAGCTGGAGCGCCAGACCCAGATCAACGAAGACGTGATCCGTTACATGACGGTCAAGGTCGACGAGCATGAAGCCGGCCCGACGGTGATGATGCGCAAGCAGGAGCGTGACCGCGAGCGTCGCGCCGACCGTGGCGAGCGCAGCGAACGCCCCCGTCGTGACCGTGAAGAGGAAGCCGCATAATGGCCCGCCCGTTTTTCCGCCGCCGCAAGAGCTGCCCCTTCTCCGCGAAGGACGCGCCCCGGATCGACTATAAGGACGTGCGTCTGCTGCAGGGCTTCGTGTCCGAGCGTGGCAAGATCGTCCCGTCGCGCATCACCTCGGTGAGCGCCAAGAAGCAGCGCGAACTCGCCCAGGCGATCAAGCGCGCCCGTCACCTGGGGCTCCTGCCCTACGTCGTGAAGTAAGGAGTCCTACACATGGACGTTATTCTGCTTGAGCGCGTCGAGAAGCTCGGCGGCATCGGCGATGTGGTGACGGTGAAGGACGGCTTTGCCCGCAACTTCCTGCTGCCCCGCAAGAAGGCGCTGCGCGCCAACGAGGCCAACAAGAAGGTGTTCGAGGCGAACCGCGCCCGGATCGAGGCCGAGAACGCCGCGCGTCGCTCCGACGCCGAGGCGGAGGCCAAGACCTTCGGCGACGTGACCGTCACCCTGATCCGTCAGGCGTCGAACACCGGCCAGCTCTACGGATCGGTCGCGGTGCGCGATCTGGTCGAGATCCTGGAAGGCGAAGGCCACAAGGTCACCAAGAGCCAGGTCATCCTCGACAAGCCGATCAAGTCGATCGGCGTGTACGAGGTGCGCGTGGCGCTGCACCCCGAGGTCATCGTGACCGTCAAGGTCAACGTCGCCCGCAGCCCGGAAGAAGCCGAGATGCAGGCGCAGGGCGTCGATGTCATGTCGCAGATGTTCGAGCGCGACGAGGCCGGCTTCACCGAGGACTACGACCCCAACGCCGAACCCGGCGCGACGGCCGAAGTTCAGCCGGAGGAGCAGCAGGCCTAATCGCCCGCTCGCCGGTCTGATACGTAAAGGGCCGTCCGGAGCAATCCGGGCGGCCCTTTCGCTTGGGTCCGGCGCTGTCTCCCGGTCTGGAGGAGGCGAAACTCGCCGCGGTCAGAGCATCATGCGCAGAACCTGACCCAACGTCCGTTCGGCCTGAGCGAAGTCGAAGGCCAAGCCCCAGTGGCTGATCTTCCCCATCCACCCCCGTTCGTCTCGAGTAGACGTCGAGTAGCGGCGCAGCCGTGTATCGAGACGGCGTATCGAGAGACCGCCCCCCAGGCCCCCGCCCCCCGGATCAAACCGCACAACAAAAAGGCCGCCCGGATCGCCCCGAACGGCCTTTCGGCATCACGATGCATACCTCGAAGATCAGGGGCACATCACGCAGGCGCCGACCATGGCAGCGAGCGGTATGGCGGCGAGGATAATCGGAACGATCTGCTTCATGACGGTAATCCAGCGATCAACGGTGCTTGTTCATCGATAAAATGCGTCATCCACCGAAAGGTTGCGCAAAGATGAACGATCTGCCTCGGTCAAGGCTGGATGGCGTATCGCACCGATACCCGTGTGCTTGTCTCGATCGGTGCCGGCTTAACATCGATCTCAACGGGTGGAGGCGGCGGAGGGGGCGGCGGCGGCGCCACGAACTCACCGGTATTGACGATCTCCACCAAGTCGCCCTCGATCCCCGCCCCCGAACCGTCGTTGAGCGCAAGGATCGCACCCAGCCGCACGCCCGCCGCCGCGGCCAGCGCCGTCGCTTTCGCCTTGGCATCGCGCACCGCCACCTGCGTCGCGCGGGCCTGCGCCGCCGCCGGATCGCGCAAGGCAAAGCCACCCATCTGCGCCTGCTGCGCGCCCAGCCGGGTCGCCAGCCCCGTGCCCGTCCCCACCTTGCCGACCGCGCCCGTCTCCACCGCGCCACGCAGCGACGCGATGTAACCGATCACCGCACAGGCGCCCTCGCTCAGCCTTTGCTCACCATAGTTCGTCCGGCACTCCGCCCCGCGCACCTCCGCCACGTTGACGTTGCTGGTCGTGACCACCGTTCCACGACCCAGCAGGTTCAACAGCCCCGCCTCGATCGCCTTGGCCTTCGTCGCCAGCGCCCGCGATGCGGCATCGGCCGTCGCGCCCTCGCCGGTCACCGAATAGGTCATCGACGCCATGTCGGGATCGGTCTTTACCGACCCCGTACCGGCAACCTGGATCACCGCCGGCTCGCGCTCCTGCGCCGCCAGTGCGGCCGGCAAGGCCAGCAGCATCAACCCCGTCGTCCAGCGCATCCCATACCTCCCTGTGGTTAGATCGGTCATCCTAGCCGCCCCCGCGCCAGACACCACCACCCTCATGCCCGCGCCTGTCCTACAGGCCCGCACTCTGCTATGCGGCGGTCATGGCCTGCACGCCGTCCCCGTCGATCATCCGGCACCATGGGACGATTGCAAAAATGGTAAGTGGACACGGGATGGGGGACGTAGTGTCCACTTCCGCGAAACGGCCGGGCAAAGGCCTCCGCGAATCACTTCCGCCCGAACAGCTTCTCGATATCGCCATGCGCCAGCTTCACCCAGGTCGGCCGGCCATGGTTGCACTGGCCCGAATGCGGCGTCGCCTCCATCTCGCGCAGCAGCGCGTTCATTTCCGCGACCGACAATATGCGTCCCGCCCGCACCGATCCGTGGCACGCCATGGTCGATGCGACATGATCCAGCCGCTCGCGCAAGCTCAGCGCCTCGTCATACGCCGCCAGTTCGTCGGCCAGATCGGCGACCAGCCCCCTGGGATCGCTCTGCCCCAGCAGCGCCGGCGTCGCGCGCACCAGCATCGCCGCCGGTCCGAACCGCTCCAGTTCCAGCCCGAACTCCGCCAGTTCCGCCCCCCGCGCCTCCAGCCGGTCGCAGGCGGGCTCGTCCAGTTCCACCACCTCCGGCAGCAACAATGCCTGCGACGCCACGCGCCCTCCGGCCAGCGCCGCGCGCATCCGCTCCAGCACCAGCCGTTCATGCGCCGCATGCTGATCGACCAGCACCAGCCCGTCCTCCGATTCGGCGACGATATAGGTCTTGGCGACCTGCCCACGCGCCACGCCCAGCGGATGCGCGGCGGTCTGCGGCGGCGGTGCCCAGGCCGGCTCGGCGCGGGCGAGCGGCGGGGGTGCGTTGAAATGCGGCCGCGGCTCGAACAACGATCGCCGCTCCAGCACCGGCGTTTCGGTCGGACCGGCCGGCCAGGCAGCCGCCGGGGCGGGCGCCACCGGTTCCGGGCGCCACATCGCCAGCGCCGACTCCGCCGGCCGCTGCACGCTGCGATGCCCCGCCTCGTCCAGCGCGCGGCGCAGGCCCGATACGATCAGCCCGCGCACCATCGCCGGGTCGCGAAAGCGTACCTCGGTCTTGGCGGGATGCACGTTCACGTCCACCTGATGCGCGGGCACGTCCAGGAACAGCGCCACCACCGCATGCCGGTCACGCGGCATCATCTCGGCATAGGCGCCGCGGATCGCCCCCATCAGCAGGCGGTCGCGCACCGGTCGCCCGTTGACGAACAGATACTGGTGGTCGGCGATGCCGCGGTTGAAGGTTGGGATGCCCGCCACCCCGCCCAGTACCAGCTCCTCGCGCACCCAGTCGATCGGCACCGCATTCTCGGCCAGCGCCTTGTCGGTCAGCATCGCGACCCGCGCCGGCCGGTCCTGCCCCGCCGGCACGGTCAGCACGCGCCGGCCGTCATGTTCCAGCGAGAAGGCGATGTCGGGCCGCGCCATCGCCAGCCGCCGCACCGCATCCAGGCAGGCGGCATATTCCGACCGGGCGGAGCGCAGAAACTTGCGCCGCGCCGGCACGCGCGCGAACAGGTCCTCCACCACGATCCGCGTGCCCGGCGGCGTCGCGGCGGGGCCGTCGCGCACCACCTCGCCGTTGTCGACCGCGCGGCACCAGCCATCCCGCCCCGCCGGCCGGCTTTCGATCGTCACCCGCGCGACCGACGCGATCGAGGGCAGCGCCTCGCCCCGAAAGCCCAGGGTCGTGACGTTCTCGATCGCCTCGTCGGGCAGCTTGGAGGTGCAGTGCCGCTCCAGCGCCAGCGCCATGTCGCCGGCATCCATCCCGCACCCGTCATCGGCCACCTCGATGCGCTGCGTGCCGCCCGCGGACAGCGTTACCGCGACTCGGGTGGAACCGGCATCCAGCGAATTCTCAACCAGTTCCTTCAACGCGCTGGCGGGCCTTTCCACCACTTCACCGGCCGCGATACGATTGACGAGATGCGCAGGGAGACGCCGTATTGACATGCATCATTCCCTAGCCCAAGCGGCGGCATCCCGCGACCCGCAAACGTGACGGAACCGGCGCCTGTTCTGGCTCCTGGTTTTGTTCCGGCTCTTAGGCCTTGGGGCTCGCTGGATGATGTGCGAACGGCCGTCCCCCCGGCCTCCAGACGGAACAAGAGTGTCGATGCCCCTGCCCCGCTTCCTGAAATTCATGTCGCACGACATGGCGATCGATCTCGGCACCGCGAATACCGTGGTCTATGTGCGCGGTCGCGGTATCGTGCTCAACGAGCCGTCGGTCGTCGCGGTCGAGACGTTGAACGGCGTGAAGCGCGTGAAGGCGGTCGGTGACGACGCCAAGCTGATGATGGGCAAGACCCCCGGCACGATCGAGGCGATCCGGCCGCTGCGCGACGGCGTCATCGCCGACATCGACGTCGCCGAGCAGATGATCAAATATTTCATCCAGAAGGTGCACGGTCCGCGCAAGTTCGCCCGCTGGCCCGAAATCGTGATCTGCGTGCCCTCGGGCTCGACCAAGGTGGAGCGCCGCGCGATTCGCGACGCCGCCTCCAACGCCGGCGCCAGCCAGGTGTGGCTGATCGAGGAGCCGATGGCCGCCGCGATCGGCGCCGACATGCCGGTGACCGAACCGATCGGCAGCATGGTCGTAGACATCGGCGGCGGCACCACCGAGGTCGCCGTGCTCAGCCTGCGTGGCCTTGCCTACACCACATCGGTGCGCGTCGGCGGCGACAAGATGGACGAGGCGATCGTCAGCTATGTCCGCCGCAACCATAACCTGCTGATCGGCGAAGCGACCGCGGAGCGGATCAAGCAGGAGGTCGGCTGCGCCAAGCCGCCCGTCGACGGCATCGGCACCGTGATCCACATCAAGGGCCGCGACCTCGTCAACGGCGTGCCCAAGGAAATCCAGATCAACCAGGGCCAGATCGCAGAGGCCTTGTCGGAACCGGTCGCCACGATCGTCGAGGGCGTTCGCGTCGCGCTGGAGAACACCGCGCCCGAACTGGCCGCCGACATCGTCGATCAGGGCATCGTACTCACCGGCGGCGGCGCGCTGCTCCAGGGTCTGGACGAGGTGCTGCGTGACGAGACGGGCCTCCCCGTCACCGTTGCGGAGGACCCGCTGACCTGCGTGGCACTGGGCACCGGCCGGGCGCTGGAAGACCCGATGTACCGCGGCGTTCTGCTCAACGGCTAATCCTCGAAGGACAGGGGGACCGGCGCATGGCGCCTGCCCGCGACCGTCGCACGGGGTTTTCGCGGCGGCGGCAATATGGAGCGTTTCTGGCCTATGTGCTCGCGGTGGCGGGCGCATTGGTGGGGGCGGCGTTGCTTGTCGCATCGCGGTTCAACCCGCCCGCCTTCGCCGCGATGCGCATGGCGGTGGCCAGCGTCACCGCGCCCGTCTCCGCCAGCGCCGCCTGGGCGATCGACGGCGTGGTGTCGGTGCCCGATACGATCGCCACCTATTTCTTCGTCCATGACGAGAACACCCGCCTGCGTGCCGAATTGAAGCGGTCGGAGGCGCTGCTGCTGCGTGCCCGCACCATCGCCTATGACAATCGCCGGCTGCGCGCGCTGCTCGCCGTTCGCGACCGTTCGGCCGATACGGTGGTGACGTCGCGGCTGGTCAGCTCCACCGCGTCCAGCGGCCGCCGCTTCGCGCTGCTCAATGCCGGGCGCGCACAGGGTGTGGAGCCCGGCATGCCCGTGCGCGGGCCCGACGGGTTGATCGGCCGCGTCGTGGAAACGGGTCCGGCGGTCGCCCGCATCCTGCTCCTCACCGATGCCGAAAGCATCGTGCCCGTTCGCCGCACCCGCGACGGCCTGCCCGCGCTCGCGGTCGGCCGCGGCGACGGCATGGTCGATATCCGCTCGGTCAACACCACCAATGTGCGCTTCGCCACCGGAGACCTGTTCGTCACCTCCGGCACCGGCGGCCTCTACGCGCCCGGCATCCCCGTCGCCCGCGTGGTGCGGACCGGCAATGATTCCATGCCCGCCCGTACCTTCGCGCGCCCCGACTCGCTCGATTTCGCGATCGTCCAGCGCGCCTTCCTGCCCCTTCCCCCCGCCCCGCCCGCACCCCGCCCGTGAGCCCCCAGGACTATAAACCCTTCGACCCCGGCCTGCCGCCGGGGCGCGCCCGCGCACTGCCGTGGATCACGGTGATGGCGGGGTCGCTCGTCACCATCCTGCCGGCGATCGCCACCTTTCCGGTGCTGCCGCCCTTCGGGCTGCTGATGCTGCTCGCCTGGCGGCTGCTCGCCCGCTTCGCGCTGCGCCCCTGGGCGGCGGCGCCGCTGGGGGCGTTCGACGATCTCGCCAGCGGCCAGCCGCTCGGCTCGGCGGTATTGCTCTGGTCCGCGACGTTTCTCGCCATCGAACTTATCGAACAGCGCCTGGTGTTTCGCGACTTCTGGCAAGACTGGCTGATCGCGGCCGGCGGCATCGCCTTTTGCCTGGTCATGGGCCGGCTGATCGCGGTTCCCTTGGGCGCGCAGGTCGATACCGTGCTAGTGGCGCAGATCGTGATGACGATCATGCTCTTTCCCCTGGCGGCGCGCACCGTCGCCTGGATCGATCGCAAGCGCGGCCGGGAGGCGGCGTGAAGCGCCCCGCCCGCACGATGACCGAGGCCGCCCAGGCCTACAGCTTCTCGCGCCGCGCCTTCGTGCTGGGTGCGGGGCAAGCGGGTATCGGCCTGCTGCTCGCCGGCCGCATGGCGTGGCTGTCGATCGCGCAGAACGAGAAGTACCAGCTTCTGTCGGAAAGCAACCGCGTCAACACCACGCTGATCCCGCCCCGCCGCGGCTGGATCATCGACCGCAACGGTTTGCCGATCGCCAACAACCGCACCGATTTCCGCGTCGACATCATCCCGGAGCGGCTGGAGAACAAGGACGCGGTCCTGGCCCGGCTGCAACAGATCCTGCGCCTGCCGCCCGAGGACATGGAGCGCCTGCGCCTCGACCTGAAGGATGCCAAGGGGCTAAAGCCGGTGCAGGTCGCCGAACGCCTGGATTGGGAGCGCTTCGCCGCGGTCAGCGTCCGCCTGCCCGAACTGCCCGGCGTACAGCCGACGCGCGGCTTTGCCCGCTACTACCCCGCCGGCGCCGCGGTCGCGCACCTGACCGGCTATGTCGGCGTCCCCACTGCCGAGCAATATAAGGAAACGCGCGAGCCCCTGCTGGTCACGCCCGGTTTCAAGCTGGGCAAGGACGGGCTAGAAAAGACGCTGGAAAAGCGGCTGCGCGGCATCCCCGGCGCCAAGCGGGTCGAGGTCACCGCGCGCGGCAAGCTGGTCGCCGAACTGGCCACCCGCCCCGACATACCCGGCCACAATACGCGCCTGACGATCGATGCCGGCTTGCAGGAATATGTTGCCCGGCGTCTCGGCACCAATTCCGGCTCCGCGGTGGTGATGGACTGCCTCACCGGCGAGATGCTCGCGATGGTGTCGATGCCCGCCTACAACCCCAACAGCTTTTCCGATGGCATCAGCCATCTCGAATGGAAGATGCTGTCGGACGACGATCACATCCCCTTGATGAACAAGGTGACGCAAGGGCTGTACCCGCCGGGCTCGACGGTCAAGCCGATGAACGGGCTGGCGCTGCTCCATGCCGGCGTGCCGGCGTCGGAGCGCGTATTCTGTTCCGGCGCGATGCGCGTCGGCACCGGCGTGTTCCACTGTCACAAGCGCGGCGGGCACGGCCCCGTCGATCTGAAGCGCGCGATCGAGCAAAGCTGCGACATCTATTTCTACGAGATGATCCGCCGCATGGGCTATGACCGGATCGCCCCGGTCGCGCGGATGATGGGCCTGGGTCAGAAATTCGACCTGCCGCTCGCGACCCAGCGCTATGGCACCGTGCCCGACTCCGAATGGAAGCAGCGCAAGTACAAGACCAAATGGACCGTCGCCGACGGTCTGAACGCCTCGATCGGACAGGGCTATGTGCTTGCCAACCCGCTGCAACTGGCGGTGATGGCGGCGCGGCTCGCCTCAGGCCGCGCGCTACAGCCCAGCCTGCTGGCCGCCGACGTTCACCGCAACGCACCGTTCCTCTCGCTGGACCAGGATCATTTCCGTATCGTCCGGGAGGCGATGTTCGGGGTGGTGAACGGCGGCGGCACCGGCGGTGCGGCGCGCATGTATGTGCCGGGGGTCAGTCTGGCGGCAAAGACAGGCACCGCGCAGGTCCGCCGCATCACCATGGCGGAGCGGCGTGCGGGCGTGCTGAAGAACGGCCAGTTGCCCTTCCGTCTGCGCGACCACGCGCTGCTCGTCTGTTTCGCGCCTGCCGATAATCCGCGTTATGCCGCGGGCATCGTGCTCGAACATAACGGCCATACGGTCCGCAACCTCGACACGCCGATGATCGGGCGCGACATCATGACCTATCTGTTCGACCGCGAACGCGCGCTCAAAAGCCTGGCCGAGGTGGAGCCGACCTGGGGCGGCAATATCGAGACGCGTATGGCCTTCCAGGAAGCGGCCTACCGCGCGGTCAACGCGCCGATGCCCGCGACCAAGACCGATGCCGTCATCCCCACCGACGCGCCCGCGGTCGAGGCGGCCGCCGCCGCCGCCGACCGCGAGGCGGAGACGCGCGCCACCCAGACCACCGGCAACACGGTCGCGGAAGCCTCCATCCCCGAGGGCGACGAATGAGCCGCAACCGGATCATCCCCGAACCGCTGGCACGCATACCGTGGCGCGTGATCCTGCTGGTCACCGCGATCGGCAGCTTCGGCCTCGTCGTGCTCTATTCGGCGGCCGGCGGATCGCTGAAGCCCTGGGCGATGCTGCAGGGCATCCGCTTCTTCGTGCTGCTCGCCGGCTCGCTGGTGCTGGCCCGTCTGCCGGAGCGATTCTGGAAGGGGATCGCGGTGCCCGGCTATATCGCGATCGTCGCTGCGCTGATCCTGGTCGAGCTGCTCGGCGCGGTACGCGGCGGCAGCCAGCGCTGGCTGGATGTCGGCTTCATCCGCCTTCAGCCCTCCGAGTTGATGAAGCCCTTGATCGTGCTGGCCTGTGCCCGCTTCTACGAGGTGCTGCCCCCCGCCGAGACACGGCGCTGGTCGGGCATCTGGCCGGCGGCGGTGCTGATCGGCATTCCGGCGGTCATCGTGATGAAGCAGCCCGATCTCGGCACCGCGCTGATGATCTGCGCCGGCGGCGTCACCGTCATGTTCCTGGCGGGCGTGCCCCTGCGGCTTTTCATCGGCGGCGCGATCAGCGTCGCCATCGCCGCACCACTGGCCTTCAATCTGCTGCTCCACGATTACCAGAGGAACCGGGTCCTGATCTTCATGGATCCCGAAAGCGATCCCCTCGGCACCGGCTATCATATCAGCCAGTCCAAGATCGCGATCGGCTCGGGCGGCATCTGGGGCAAGGGCTTCCTGAACGGCACGCAAAGCCATCTCGACTATCTGCCGGAGGGGCATACCGACTTCGTCTTCGCCACCATGGCGGAGGAATGGGGTCTGGTCGGCGGCTGCCTGCTGATCCTGGCCTTCCTGCTGGTCATCCGCTGGGGCATCGATGTCGGCCAGCGCGCCAAGACACGCTTTGCGCGGCTGGCCGCCGCCGGCCTGTCCACCACCATCTTCTTCTATGTCGCGATCAACCTGATGATGGTCATGGGGCTCGCCCCCGTTGTCGGCATTCCGCTGCCGCTGGTCAGCTATGGCGGGTCGTCGCAGATGACGGTGCTGCTGTGCCTGGGCATCCTGATGAGCCTCGACCGGGAAAATCGTCGCGCAACGCGCTGGTAGGGCAAAAAAGGGTTTGCAAACTTCGCGGCGGGTGCTAACCGCGCGCTTCCCCGATGCCGGGGCGCTTCACCAAGGCGCTCCATCGCGGCGCTGGCGGGAATGGACGCATAGCTCAGTTGGTAGAGCAGCTGACTCTTAATCAGCGGGTCCTTGGTTCGAGCCCAAGTGCGTCCACCATCCCTTTTCCGCCCCTGACGGGTACGGACGCATAGCTCAGTTGGTAGAGCAGCTGACTCTTAATCAGCGGGTCCTTGGTTCGAGCCCAAGTGCGTCCACCACCCTCCCCTTCTTACGGCCGGCCGCGCTCACCCCCAGCACCAGCGGTGCAGGCGAATATCCCGCCCATCGCGGCGTCAGGCCCATGCGCACCACCACCATCCGGCGCGAGGGGATGATCGCGATCGACTGCCCGTCATGCCCCAGCATCCAGTAGGTATCGGCCGGCAAGCCCGCCCGGTCCATTCCCTGCGGCAGGCGGCGCCACACCTGTCCGCGTCCATATCGCCCACCCGACGCCCGGGTCGGCGCGTGCATCCACGCGACATAGCCGCGCGGCAGCAGTTGGGCACCCGCCCACACCCCGTCCTGCAACAGCAACTGCCCGAACCGTGCCCAATCCCGCGCCGTGGCATAGAGGAACGACGCCCCTCCGAACGTTCCCCGTCCATCGACCTCCAACACCGCACTGCGCATGCCCACGGGCCCGAACAGCCTGTCATAAGGCCAGCGCAGCGCATCCGCCGGCCGTGCGAACCGATCCCGGAACAGTCGTGCGAGGATCACCGAACTGCCCGACGAATAATCGAACCTCGTCCCCGGCGTCACCGCCAGCGGCATGGCCGCGGCATAGCCGGCGGGATCGGGCACGGTGAACAGCATCCGGTTCACGTCGGACGTGCTGCCATAATCCTCGTTGAAGGCCAGCCCGCTTTCCATGCCGAGCAACTGCGCCAAGGTGATGCGGGCCCGTGCATCGGTCCATTCCGGCCGCAGGCCTTGTGCGCCCACGCCCCCGAACCGGTCGAGCACGGTGCCGACCAGCGCCGCCGTCACCGTCTTCGTCATCGACCATCCGATCAGTCGCGTATCGGCGGTGATCCCGGGCGCATAGCGCTCGCCCACGATCCGCCCGTCCCGCACCACCACTACCGCACGCATGCCCGGCCCGACCAGCGCGTCGTCGGCTAGCAGTGCCGCGACCGCGGGATCGGCGTTGCCCGGCGCGCTTCCCGTCGGCCAGGACGCCGATGATGCAGGCGGCGGCAGCATCGGCCGCGATGGCGCGACCTGCGCGCGCACCCGCTCCACATCGCCGTCCGGCACCGTGGTGCAGCCCAGCCCTTCGCGGTACACCGCTTGGTTGCGCCCGATCACGCCCAGCATGGCCACCGACACCACGCGCCGCGCCCGGTCGACATCCACAGACATTAGCCGCAACAGCGGATTGCCCGGCGCCTGCACGTCGATGCGTCGCACCTGATCGGCATCCCGCCCCGCCAGGAAGACGTTGGAGCAGACGATCTTGGCCGTATAGCCGCTGCCGATGCGCAGCAGCGTCGGCGGCGCGATCAACAGCCATGCGGCAAGGCAGATCACGACCGCCAGCAGGATCAGCCCGGCCCGCTTGGCAATTCCCCCGATCCGCATGACCGCCCCCAGAAATTAAGCCGGGGCGATGCCGTCCCCCGACACGAAAACGCGCCGCCGATCATAGGACCGGCGACGCGCCCACGTAACCGGAAACCGGCTCCGGTTGGAAGGTGAAGGTCCTTACCGCGTCGGGAAACCGCGCTGCTTCAACAGGGCGTTCACGTCCGGGTCACGCCCCCGGAACGCGCGATAGGCATCCGCCCGGTCGGTTTCGTTCCCCGTCGACAGCAGCACCTTGGCAAAGCGATCCGCCGTCGCCTTGTCCCACGGGCTGCCCGCTTCCTCGAACGCCGCAAAGGTGTCCGCGTCCATCGTCTCGGACCACAAATAACTGTAATAGCCCGCCGAATAGCTGTCGGAGGAGAACAGGTGATTGAACTGCGGCAGGCGGTGCCGCATCACCAGTTCCTTGGGCATGCCGATCTCGGCCAGCGTCTCACGCTCGAACCGGTCGGGATCGACCACCCCGTCCGCCACCGTGTGCAGTTTCATGTCCACGATCGCCGAGGACAGATATTCGGTTGTCGCGAAGCCCTGGTTGAACGTCTCGGACGCCTTGATCTTGTCGAGCAGCGCCTGCGGCATCGCCGCCTTGGTCTGGTAGTGACGCGCATATTTGTCGAGCACGTCGCGGGTCAGCAGCCAATGCTCGTTCACCTGGCTGGGATATTCCACGAAGTCGCGCGGCGTGCCCGCCAGCCCCGGATAATAGACGTTCTGCAACATCGCATGGATCGCATGGCCGAACTCGTGGAACAGCGTCTCGGCATCGTCCAGGCTGATCAGGATCGGCTCGCCCGGCGCGCCTTTCGCAAAGTTGTTGTTGTTCGACGACAGCACGTTGCGCACCGGCGGCAGGTTGCGCTGGCTGCGATAGGTGTTTGCCCAGGCGCCCGATCGCTTGCCCGTCCGCGCGAAATCGTCGCGGTAGAACAGGCCCACTTCCTTGCCCGCCCGGTCGGTCACATGCCACACGCGCATGTTCGGCTCGAACACCGGTACGGTGCCGGTAATCTCCTTGAAGTTCAGCCCGTACAGCCGGTTGGCGGCATAGAGCGAACCCTGTATGATGTTGTTCAGCTCGAAATACGGCTTCAGCTCCGCCTGATCCAGGTCGTAGCGGCTCTTGCGCACCTTCTCCTGGTAGAAGCGGTAATCCCACGGCTCGATCGTGATCTTCGCGCCGCCGTCCTTATCCGCGATCGCCTGCATGTCGCGAACCTCTTCGGCCACCCGCGCCTTGGCGGCGGGCCAGACGCGCATCATCAGGTTCATCGCCGCGGCCGGCGTCTTGGCCATGGTGTCCTGCATCCGCCAGTCGGCGTGCGTCTTGAAGCCGAGCAGGTGCGCCCGGTCCGCGCGCAGCTTCACGATCCGCGCGATCGTCGCGTTCGTATCGTTGGCGTCCCCGTTGTCGCCGCGATTGACGAAGCCGCGCCACACCTTTTCCCGGAGCGCGCGATCGGTCGCGAAGGTCAGTACCGGATCGACCGCGGAGCGCGTGTTGACGATCGCCCAGCCGGTCTGTCCCCGCTCGGTGGCCGCCGCCTTGGCGACCGCCTTCACGCTGTCGGGCACGCCGGCCAGTTGCCGCTCGTCGGTGACCAGGATCGCCTTGCCCTCGTCGCCGAGCAGCTTTTCGGAGAATTCCGAGAAGGCGGTGGCGAGTTGCTGGTTATATTGCGACAGTTGCGCCTTCTGCGCCGCATCCAGCTTCGCACCCTGCCGCACGAACATGTCGTAGGTGCGCGTCACCAGCCGCTTCTGCTGCGCGTTCAGCCCGCTCGTGTCGCGCGCCTGATAGATCGCCTCGATCCGCGCGAACAGCTTCGGGTCGAAGGTGATGCGGTCCTGCGCCGCCGCCAGCTTGGGCGACCATTCGCGGTCGATCTTCTGATAGGCGGGCGTGTTCATGTTGCCGGTCATCACGCCGAACAGCGTCATCACCCGGCCCAGCCGCTCGCCCGCATTCTGCATCGGCACGAAGGTGTTGGCAAAGGTCGGCCTGGCGGGATCGTTGGCGATCCTGGCATAGTCCGCCGCCCGTTCGGCAAGCGCCACTTCGAACGCCTGCGGGAATAGCTCCGGCTTTACCTTGTCCCAGGGCGGCACGCCGCCATAAGGGCCGGTCCAGGTGGCAAGCAGCGGATTGGCATTGGCGGCTGGGGCGGCGGCGGGTGCAGCGGCCTGTTCCCCGGCAATGGCAGTGGTGGACATCAACGCCGCAAGTCCGGCGGCGAGAAAGGCATGGCGCACAAAGGGCTCCCGTTGGAAAAACCCTGCCACCATAAGCCTCTGCTACAATGCGTAAAGGTCCCTGACCCGTTTCGCCTGTTGCGACCGCCGGCGTTCATTCCTGTGAGGGTTGCGCCTGCCCCTCGGCTGCATCCGCCGCAGCGATCAGCGAGCGGCCGGTATCGCGCGCCGCCGCTGGCGTCATCGCCACGGCCACGCCGTTCGGTCCATCCAGCATGACGATGCCATTCTCCGCGGTCGCCCGCCCCGCCACACTCTCCGGCTCGATCGAAGCCATACGCACATCTCCCTAGCCGGCCCCGAGTTCGACATCGGAGCCGTACAAGTAAAGCGGGTCGAATTCGCTCAGCGTCTCCAACACCTTCAGGTCGAGAATACGCGCAACGCCACCCTTGAATGTCAACGCATTGCGCTCGCGCAGGCTCCGCAACACGCGGTTCACATGCACGCTGGTCAGCCCGCACGCCTCCGCGATATCGACCTGCGTGACGGGCAGGGTGAAGCTGCCGTCGGTCACCCGTTCAATCATCGCCATGCGCGCGTGCAGTTCACAGAACATGTGCGCCACCCGCCCCTCGGCGCCCAGCCGCCCAAGCCGAAAGATCCATTCGCGGTGCATTGCGGCATCCAGCAGGGTCGAGAACCACAGCAACCGGGTCAGGCGCGGCCAGGACTCGGTCACCGTCGTGAGTCGCGCATGCGGCACTACGCCGTAGCGGACCGGGGTCAGCGTACCGATGTCATGGTCCAGCCGCTTCATCGTGAAGCCGTGCAGGTCGACGAAATCGCCCGGCACATGGAACGCCACGATCTGCCGGTGCCCTTCCCGGTCGTCCATGTACCGGCACATCAGGCCTTCGAGCAGCAACGTGCTGTTCTGCACCTCGCGCCCCCGCTCGACCAGCAACTGGCGAGGGCCCAGCGTGCGGACATCCTCGACGGAGTCCTCCAGCGCTTGGATGTCGGTGACTGACATCCTCTCCCGCCCGCGGCCTCGCAAAAACAGATCCGTTATCATGCTGTCCGCTCCTCGTTCACCGCCTGTATTTCGGGGACCGAACATTCGTCTTAATCCAGGTCAATACATCATCATCTGACGCAACATTGTTGGACCCCGCGGGTTCCATCGGCCATGCGAACGATCAGTTACCAGAACGACCACCCCCTCGCCGAGGAATTCATCGGCGCGATACGGGAGGCAAGTTTTCCGTGCGTGGGGGCGAAATCGGCACTGGCCAAGGGGCAGATGGACATTCTGGTCGCCCGCGACCTGCGCTCCGCCTGGGACGATATGCGCATCCTGCCCGCACTCACCACCACCGTTGCCAAATATCGCGCCGACCGTGCGCTGTTTCGAACCCTGGTCATCCTGTTCGAAGGTCCCGGCGATCTGGACGAGGCCGGGTTCGAGCGGCACCTGTGGGCGCGTGCCCAGTCGCTGTCCGACAAGGACGAATGGCTCGGCTACCAACCCGACCCCAGCGTCAGCACCGATCCCGACGATCCGCATTTCTCGCTGAGCTTTGCGGGCGAGGCATTCTTCGTTGTCGGCCTCCACCCCGCCGCCAGCCGCCCCGCACGGCGTTTCGCCACGCCCGCCATGGTGTTCAACCTGCACGACCAGTTCGAGGTGCTGCGCGAACAGCAGCGCTACGAGAAGCTGCGCGCCTCCATCCTTGCGCGCGATCTCGATCTGGCGGGCTCGCTCAACCCGATGCTCGCCCGCCACGGCGAGATCAGCGAGGCGCGCCAGTATAGCGGTCGTGAAGTGCCATCCGACTGGCGCTGCCCCTTTCATCGCGGAGGAGGTGCGGCGCATGGTTGAGACGATCCCGCCCCGCTCCGGCGCCGGTTTCCGGCTTCCGAAGGGCGCCGAGTTGACCGTGATCGATCCGCAAGGCTGTCAGGTGTCCGACCTGCTCGCGTTCAACGCGGATGATCTGCGCGAGGTCATCTCCTCGGGCCGCACGCTCGATTATGCCAGCCGGCTCTACCTGACGACGGGCGACCCGCTTTATTCGAACCGGTCCAACGTCATGCTCTCCATCCTGGAGGACACGGTCGGCCGGCACGACTTCCTGCTGACGCCCTGTTCGAAGGACACGTTCCGCATCATCTACGGCGACACCGATCCCCATCGCGGCTGTTTCGGCAATCTCGCTGCCGCGCTGCAGCCCTACGGCGTCGAGCCGGACATGATCCCCACCGCCTTCAATTGCTTCATGAACGTGCCGATCGACGGCGCCACCGGCACCTTCACCGTCGAGCCCCCGCTCAGCAAGGCCGGCGACTTCATCCGCTTCCGCGCCGAGATGGACCTCGTCATCGGTCTCACTGCCTGCTCCGCCCTCCAGTCGAACGGCGGCTCGTTCAAGCCGATCCAATACCGCATCGACGCCGGCCCCGCCGCATGACCGATCGCCCCTTACGCCTCGGCTTCCCCGTCAAGGTCATGGGCAAGCCGGGGATGAAATCCAACGACACCCGCCGCTGGCAGAAAAATCCGCATCTCAAATGTTCGCTCGAATATGTCGACGCCATCCTCGACTATCTGGCGACACAGAAGATCGACATGTACCGCCTCTCGTCGGATCTCGCGCCCTACGCCACGCACCCCGACATGCCGCAATTCCACAACATGGTCGCTGAAAGCGACGCGGAGTTGCGCGCGCTCGGCGCCAAGGCGCGCGCGCTCGACATGCGCCTGTCCTTCCACCCCTCGCAATATGTGCTGCTCAACGCCCCCAATCCGGCGCTGACCACGAAGAGCATCTGGGATCTGTCCAGCCAGGCCGAAATGCTCGACCGTATGGAGCTGGACGACGAAGCCGTGATGGTCACCCATGTCGGCGGCGTCTACGACGATCACGAGGCCAGCCGCGCCCGCTGGATCGCGGGGTGGGAGCAGTGCCCCGAGCATGTTCGCCGCCGTCTCGTCCTTGAAAACGACGACATCCGCTTCTCGGCGGCCGACGTGCTGTGGATTCACGAGCGCACCGGCGTCCGCCTGATCTTCGACTATCAGCATTTCTGGTGCCTCAATCCCGAGCGGCTCGACCTGCGCGACACGCTCGAAAAATTCATGGCAAGCTGGCCCGCCGGCGTCCGGCCCAAGATTCATTTCTCCAGCCCCCGCACCGAACTGCGCGAGATCAAGCAAAAGGTCGCCCCTGGCGCCAAACCCAAAAAGGGCGAACAGCTCAAGGCGCCGCTGAAGCCCGGCGCGCGGGTCAAGACGGTGTTGCGCCCGCCGATCTGGACCGGCCATGCCGACTTCACCAACCCGTTCGAATTCTGCACCTTCATGCGCACCGCCGAGGGTCTGGAATTCGACGTGATGCTGGAAGGCAAGTCCAAGGACATCAGCCTCATCAAGCTGCGCCCCGACATGTTGCGCTTCGCCCCCGACGTCGCCGCCCGCTTCGGCATCACTGCCGAGGATGCCGCCGAACTCGGCGAGGACGAAGCCGAACTGGAGGATGGTGCCGATGCCGATGACGCGCCCGATGTGGACGAGGGCGACGCCTGATACCACATTCGCGTGATGCTTTCGCCGCCTGCCGATTCGCCCGAAACCGCGCTCGCCCCGCTCGACCCCGATCGCCGCCGCATGGTGCAGGGCCGCGTTCGCGAGGCTTTGCGCCAATGGCTCGCCGCCGATGACGATGCCCTGCTCGCCCTGCTCGGCCGACTGGGCCGCGATGAGATCGCCCATGCGGCCGAACAGAGCCGCCGGCTCCCCCAATCCACCACCCCCGCCGCCGCCGAAGCGGACACGATCCTGACCCGCCTCAGGACCGAGGTGGAGGCACTTGCCACCCCGCCGGCGCCGCCGCGACAGAGCTTTGCCGACCGGCTGTTCGGCCGCCCGCCCCCGCCCGTCCCGACGGTCGACTCCGGCACCCTGCTCACCGACCTCCTTGCCGATCTGGAACGTCAGCGCGACGCCCTGCTGCGCGAGGCGATCACCTTACGCGGCCACCGCGAACGGCTGGTCGCCGCCGACCACCGGCTGGAGGAAGCCGGCCAGTTCCTGCGCCTGGCCGAACAGGCGGTCGAGGCGGCCGCACGCGAGATCGCGGTGGACAATCCACCCCGCGCCGACCTGTTGCGCACCCGCGCTGGCGCTACGGTGCAGGAACGCCTGCGCGACGTGTTGACGCAGCTTATCGTCACCCGCCAGGGCTGGATGACGCTCGACATCCTGCTGGACGGGCATGAAGCGCTCGGCGCCGCGATCGGCCGCGCTGGCCAGACGATGATGGCCGCCTTGCGCACCGCCCTGGCCGCCCGCGCCGCACTTGCCGAGGGGCAGCGGATGACCGCGCAGGCGACCGCCCTCGATCGCACCGCGCAGGCCGCCGCCGGTTCGGACCGGGCAAGCGCCACCCGCGCTCTGGACGACGCGGTGGAACAGATGCGTCACGCGCTCGCTGCCGCCACGACTGGATTTGCGGACGCGCGATGATTACCCATGGCAGGGCGCCGTCGGGGCGCGCGTGAATACGGGGTAAGCGGTGAGCGGCCTGATGAAATTCTTCTCGGACCTGTTCGGCACGGCGCAGCCCGCGCCGTCCTCCCTGCCGTCATCGCCATCGCCCGCCCACCGCCCATCGGTGCCCCTCACGCCCGATCGCGCGCCCGCCGGCTTTTCCGCCGACGATCCCCGCCTGCCCGACGCCGCACGTCCCAAGGTCGCCGAACTGCTCGACCTCGCCACCCAGATCGAGCGACGCGCCAAGGATGATCCGCTGCTCGTCTCGGCACTGACCGAAGTCCGCCAGATGCGCGACACCCACCTGCCGCAACTCGTCTCCAGCTATGCCGATATCCCCCCGGCCCACCGCGCCGAGATCTTCCGCCAGACCGGCCGCTCGGCCAGCTATGTGTTGACCGAGGGCCTGGAAAAGATGCTCGACCGGCTTCGCGCGCTATGCCGCACCATGGCGCAGGACAATCTCGACAATTTCGCCGACAATCTGCGCTTCATCGAAACCCGCTACGGCAACCGCGATCCTCTAGGCTGATATCGCCAGAATCGGAGCGGAGCCGAAGCAGCCGCCAACACGTCCCATGCTCGCCCGTTCGTCTCGAGTAACCGTCGAGTAGCGGCAAAGCCGCATCGAGACGGTGTATCGAGAGACCGACTGCCGCGCCCCGACACAAACGACCAGCAACTCAAACAAAAGCGGCCACGACAACGCAAAACGGCCGCCCGGTCGCGCTTTCCAAGGAAGGCGACCGGGCGGCCATTTTGTTGAACCATATCCAGGATATGGTGGGCGCGACAGGGATTGAACCTGTGACCCCACCCGTGTGAAGGGTGTGCTCTACCGCTGAGCTACGCGCCCGTAACCGGGAGACGGGCCTTTAGGCGGCACCTGCGCGCCTGTCCAGCCCAAAAAGCAGATTAGTTCACCGAGTCCTTCAGGCCCTTGCCGGCCTTGAACTTGGGCTGCGACGATGCCTTGATCGTCATCGGTTCGCCGGTGCGCGGGTTGCGACCGGTGGACGCCTTGCGCTTGGAAACCGAAAAGGTGCCGAAGCCGACTAGGCGCACTTCGTCGCCCTTCTTCAGCGCGGCGGAAATCGCATCGAACACCGCCTCGACCGCCTTGACCGCGTCCCCGCGAACCAGTCCCGACGTGTCGGCGACCGTGGCGATCAACTCCTGCTTGTTCATTCTGAAACCCCCCTTGCCGAATCATTTCGCTGTCGAAAGAATCGATGGACCGTGAAAGCCGTGGATAATGCGACGCCTTTACAGGCTGTCAAACAAATCCGGTAGGCCCCCGTGCGGCAGGATGGGTAGCGAAATCGTTTAGATTTCAAAGACCCGTAGCGGACGGTCGGCCGGAAGCGACGGAAAACCTCCGCTCCCGGCCGTGCCAACCTGCATCAGTGGTGCAGCTCGCCTCCGGCCGGCGCCACGCCCGATGGCGGCAGCGCGGCCAGTTCGTCCGCATCGGTCCAGTCGATCGCCTCCAACGGTTCGGTCAGCGCCAGACGCAGCACCTCGTCGACATGCGCAACGGGAATGATCTTCAGCCCTTCCTTGATGTTGGCGGGGATGTCGGCGAGATCCTTCTCGTTCTCCTGCGGGATCAGCACCGTCTCGATCCCACCGCGCAGCGCCGCGAGCAGCTTCTCCTTCAATCCGCCGATCGGCAGCACCCGGCCGCGCAGCGTCACCTCACCGGTCATCGCCACCTCCTTGCGCACCGGAACCCCGGTTAGCGTGGAGACGATCGAGGTGACGAGACCGATACCCGCCGACGGGCCATCCTTGGGCACCGCCCCTTCGGGCAGATGGATATGGATGTCCTTGCGGTGAAACAGGCTGGGCTTGATGCCGTAGCTCGGGCTGCGCGCCTGCACGAAGCTGAAGGCAGCCTGCACCGACTCCTTCATCACGTCGCCCAGCTTGCCGGTCGTCTTCACCTGTCCCTTGCCGGGCACCGTCACGCTTTCGATGGTCAGCAGCTCGCCGCCCACCTCGGTCCAGGCCAGCCCCGTCACCGCGCCGATCTGATGCTCGGTTTCCGACAGTCCGTGGCGGTACTTCTGCACGCCTGCGAACTCGTGCAGGTTCTCGGGCGTGATCGTCACGCTCTGCGTCTTGCCCTCGAGGATCTGGCGCAGCGCCTTTCTCGCCAGCTTGGCGACCTCGCGCTCCAGCGTCCGCACGCCCGCCTCACGGGTGTAACGCTGGATCAGCGCGCGCAGCCCTTCGTTGGTCAGCGTGAATTCGCCGTCCTTCAGCCCATGCGCCTCGACCTGCTTGGCGATCAGGTGCCGCTCGGCGATCTCGACCTTCTCGTCCTCGGTATAGCCCTCCAGCCGGATGATCTCCATCCGGTCGAGCAGCGGCTGCGGCAGGTTCAGCGTGTTGGCCGTGCACACGAACATCACGTCCGACAGATCGATGTCGATCTCCAGATAATGGTCGTTGAACTTGCCGTTCTGTTCGGGGTCGAGCACCTCCAGCAGCGCCGACGCCGGATCGCCGCGGAAATCCTGGCCCAGCTTGTCGATCTCGTCGAGCAGGAACAGCGGGTTGGACGTGCCGGCCTTTTTCAGGTTCGTCACGATCTTGCCCGGCAGGCTGCCGATATAGGTGCGCCGGTGGCCCCGGATCTCGGCCTCGTCACGCACACCGCCCAGCGACTGGCGGATGAACTCGCGCCCCGTCGCCTTGGCGATCGAATGGCCAAGCGACGTCTTGCCCACACCGGGCGGGCCGACGAGGCACAGGATCGGCCCCTTCAGCTTGTTGGTGCGCGCCTGGACCGCCAGATATTCGACGATCCGGTCCTTCACCTTCTCCAGCGCATAGTGATCCTCGTTCAGGACCGCTTCGGCGGCAGGAATGTCCTTCTTGATCTTAGACTTCTTGCCCCATGGCAGGCCGAGCAGCACGTCGAGATAGTTGCGCACCACGGTCGCCTCGGCGCTCATCGGCGCCATCGTCTTCAGCTTCTTCAGCTCCGACGTCGCCTTGGTGCGCGCCTCCTTGGACAGTTTCAGCGTCGCGATCTTCTGCGTCAGCTCGGCGATCTCGTCGCCGTCGCCCTCGTCGCTCTCATTGCCCAGCTCGCGCTGGATCGCCTTCAACTGCTCGTTGAGGTAATATTCGCGCTGCGTCTTCTCCATCTGGCGCTTGACGCGGCTCTTGATCTTCTTCTCGACCTGCAGGACGCCCAGCTCGCCCTCCATCAGGGCATAGGCCATCTCCAGCCGCTTGGCCGGATCGGTCTCGACCAGCAGCGCCTGCTTGTCGGCCACCTTGATCGAGATATTGGCCGCAACCGCATCGGCCAGCCGCGATGGCTCGTCGATCTCGCCCAGTTGCACCGCGGTTTCCGCGGGCAGCTTGCGGTTCAGCTTGGCATAATTCTCGAACTGGTCGACCACCGAGCGCATCAGCGCAGCGATCTCGTCATTGTCCGCGCCGCTGTCCTCGACCGTGTCGACGGTGGCGGTCAGGTGCGTCTCGCCCGCGGTCAGCTCGACCAGCCGGGCGCGCTGCTTGCCCTCGACCAGCACGCGCACCGTGCCATCGGGCAGCTTGAGGAGTTGCAGCACGGTCGCCGATACGCCGATTTCATACAGATCCTCGCGGGCGGGATCGTCCTCGCCCGGATCGAGCTGCGCGACCAGGAATATCTCCTTGTCGGCGGCCATGGCGGCTTCCAGCGCCGCCACCGATTTGTCACGGCCCACGAACAGCGGCACGATCATGTGCGGGAACACGACGATGTCACGGAGCGGAAGTACGGGGTAGGTCTGAGTCATGGAGTCTCCGATGGGTCCCGCCGGGGGGACCCTCATGCTCCCTTATATGGGGAGGGTGAAGCATCCATCAATCACGCCTTGCCAAGCTTGCGACGACCGGCAACAAGTTTGCGCATGAATCGTATACCGATGCTTGCCGTCATTCTCCTGGCCTCCACCGCAATGGCGACGCCGCTCCCTAAAAAGGGGGAGCCGCCGCTGACCGAGCAGACCAAGCGTTCCGGCGGCATCCGGCCGGCCGAGCAACTGGCGCTGCGCTTCGACACCGCCGACCTGTCGTTCGAGGTCCTGCCCGAAACGCAGGAACTGGCCGGCGTCGCGGTGCTGGATTTCATCGCCACCGCGCCGGTGTCCCGCCTGCTGATCGACCTGGACAGGAACCTGCCGGTCTCCGCCGTGTCGATCGACGGCGTGGCGCTGAAACCCGGGACATGGTCCAATCCGGACGGGCAGCTCGTCATTCCTCTCCCCCGCGCGAAGGGAACAGGACAGAAGATCAGGGCCAGCATCACCTATCGCGGCACGCCGCACGTTGCGGTCCGCGCGCCATGGGACGACGGCGTGGTCTGGTCGAAGACGCCGGACGGCAGGCTGTGGTTCGCCACCACCGCGCAAGGCTATGGCTGCGACCTGTTCTGGCCCTGCCTCGACTTCCCCACCGCAGAGCCTGAGCAGGTGACGCTGCACATCACCGTTCCCACCGGCCTGAAGGCGCCCTCGAACGGCCGCCTGCTCGGCGTCGATACGCTGCCCGATGGCCGCACCCGCTGGAACTGGCGGACGCGCAATCCCAACACCTATGCCATCGCGCTCAATGTCGGCCCCTATGAGGAGATCAGCGGCAGCTACAAGAGCCGCTTCGGCAACACGATCCCGATGCATTACTGGTATCTGCCGGGCGAGAAGCCGCAGGCGGAAAAGCTGTTCGCCGAATTCGCCCCCACGCTCGACTTCTTCGAATCGCTCGTCGGCCCCTTCCCGTTCGGGGACGAGAAGGTCGGCGTGGTCGAAACCCCGCACAAGGGCATGGAGCACCAGACGATCAACGCCTATGGCAATGAATATGCCAAGGCGGTCGAGGGCTTCGACTGGCTGTTCCAGCACGAATTCACCCATGAATGGTTCGCCAACCAGCTGACCGCGGCCAACTGGGACGATTTCTGGCTGCACGAGGGTTATGGCAGCTACATGCAGCCCGCTTATGGCCGCTGGCGCGAGGGCGAGGCCCGCTATGCCGCGATGATGGACCTGCAACGCCCCCAGATCGCCGCCAAGGTGCCGATCGTGCGCGACCGCGTCATCACCGAGGAGGATGTGTACGAGGCGGCCAATGGCGGCCCCGGCCTCGACATCTACATGAAGGGGTCGTGGATGCTCCACACCCTGCGCAACCTGATCGGCGACAAGGCCTTCTGGGATGTCACCCGCCTCGCCGTCTATGGCCGCACCGATCTGAAGCCCGGCAACTTCAAGCCCCGCTTCGGCTCGAGCCGGGAATATGAAGGCTTCGTCCGTCAGGTCACCGGCCGGGATTATCGCTGGTTCTTCGATGTCTATCTGCGCGAGGCGGCACTGCCGGACCTCGAACAGACCCGCGACGGCGACCGGTTGACGCTGCGCTGGAAGGTCGCCAACGACCGCCCCTTCCCCATGCCGATCGAGGTACAGGTCGGCGACCGCATCGAAAAATTGCCGATGACGGACGGCTCCGGCACGCTTGTCGTGCCCGCCGACGCGCATGTGGTGATCGATCCCTGGGCTCGCGTGTTGAAACGCTCGACGGCAATCGAGGAGTTTCAGGCATGGCGCGCGACACGAAAGAACTGACCGACACGCAGGCCGCCCTTCGCCGCACGGCGGAGATGGCCGCGGTGTTCATGATCGGCGACGGGCTGCTAGGCCTGCTCCAGCCCGAACGCCATGTCGCATTGTGGCGCTCGCGCACCCCGGCGGTCGACCTGCTCGTCCGGCCCTTTGCCGGCCGGCCGACCCGCCGCCGGCTCTACGGCGCGCTGCAACTCGCCGCCGGGATCGCACTGGCGGCCCGGCAGCGTGCGCGGGATCAGGGCACCACGGTGATGAACAGATAGGCCGCAAAGATCACCAGATGGACCGCGCCGCCCAGCAGCGTGGTCCGCCCGGTGCCCAGCGACAGGGTGATGACAAACAGCGACAGGACCAGCACCGTCATTTCCTTGGGCCCGATCCCCAGCGCCAGCGGCAGGTCCAGCGCCAGCGACACGATCGCCACTGACGGGATGGTGAGCCCGATCGTCGCCAGCGCCGAGCCCAGCGCCAGGTTCAGGCTCGTCTGCAACCGGTTACGCTTGGCCGCGCGGTAGGCGGCGAGGCTTTCAGGCGCCAGCACCAGTCCGGCGATGATGACGCCGACGATCGCGAGTGGCAGGCCCGCGCCCAGGATCGCCTCCTCCACCTTGGCCGACAATCCCTTGGCAAGCAGCACCACGCCGACCAGCGCCACCAGCAACAGCCCCAGCGCGACCAGCGTGTCGCTGCCCGATGGCACGGTGGTGTGCGCATCCGCCGGCAGGTCCTCGTCGGCGGGCAGGAACATCTCCCGGTGCCGCCCGGTCTGCACGAACACGAAGGTGCCGTAGAGGATCAGGCTGACGATCGCGACGAATATCAGTTGCGACGGGGCATAGGTCGGCCCCGGCGCGCTCGATACATAGTTGGGCAGCACCAGCGACAGCACAACCATCGCCACCAGCACGTTCAGCGAGGCGCTCGCCCCGCGCAGTGAAAAGCGCTGCTCGCCATGCCGTACGCCGCCCGACAGCAGGCACAGTCCGACGATGCCGTTCAGGATGATCATGATCGCCGCGAACACCGTGTCGCGGGCCAGGGTGGAGGCATCGCCCGCATCCGACAGCATCAGGCTGACGATTAGCGACACCTCGATCACCGTCACCGCGACCGCCAGCACCAGCGTGCCGAACGGCTCGCCCACCCGGTGTGCGACCACCTCGGCATGATGCACCGCGGCCAGCACGCATCCCATCAGGATCACCGCCGCCGCGATCAGGCCGGGCGTTCCCATCTTGTAGAGCGAGATCAGGACCGCGCCGACGCCGAGCAGGGGGAAGATCAGCGTCCACCACGGCATCGTCAATCGTTGCAGCAAGGCCCGCTTGCTGGCCGGGGGTACGATCCGTTCCTCGTCTGCCGTCGTCTGTGTCATTGCGTCTCCCTTTATTCCAGCAATGCAACAACGGCATGAAAGTTGCCAAAACCGGCCACTTGGCGCGCACGGTCCAACATGGATCATGCATTTCCTGGGGTGTGGTGTGGAGCCGCCTCGCTCCCCCGCCTCCAATTTCCCCCGAGCCCGTTCGTGTCGAGTAGCGGTCGAATAGCTCCGGGGGAGCATATCGAGGCCGCGTATCGAGACATCATCGCCCCCGGGTAACGGTCTCTCGATACGTCATCTCGACAAGCGCGATGACTAATCGAGACGAACGGAAGATCTTCCATCTGGCTGCCATCGCTGGCGAAAAAACGGGCTACGCAGGATCGCGCCTCCCGGTAATCGCTACCCCCGCCCCTGCCGATACGCATTCAGGTCGATGCCATGCCGCTGGATCTTGTCGTAAAAGGTCTTGCGCGGAATACCGAGCGTCACCAGCGCGGCGCGCACGTCGCCGCCGCCTTCCTCCAGCGCGGCGCGGATCGTCGCCCCCTCGAACCGCTCGACGCGTTCGGGCAGCGACAGCGATCCGTCGCTCCCCACGCCGCTACCCTCCCCCGGCAAACCCAGCGCGACGCGACCCGCATAGTTGCGCACCTCGCGCACATTGCCCGGCCAGTCGTGCGACAACAGCCGCGCCTCCACATCGGCGTCGATCATCGGCACCTCGCGCCCGAACCGCTCCGCCGCTTCGCGCAGGAAATGCGCAAAGAGCAGCGGCACGTCGGCCCGGCGCTCGCGCAGCGGCGGCACGCGCAGCCGCACCGCATCCAGCCGGTAGAGCAGGTCGGCCCGGAACCGCCCCTCCGCCACCGCGCCCGCCAGATCCGATTTCGCCGCCGCCACGATGCGCAGGTCCAGCATCTGCCGTTCCTCCGCGCCGATCGCGCGCACCTCGCGCTCCTCCACCACGCGCAGCATCCGGCCCTGCAGCGCCAGCGCCATGCTGTCGACCTCGTCCAGGAACAGCGTGCCACGGTTGGCCGCCATGATCCGCCCGGGCGTGCGGCCATGCGCCTGTCCGAACAGTTCGCCCTCCGCGATCGTCTCGGGGAGCGCGGCGCAATCGACCGCGACGAAGGGTCGCGTCCGCCGCGCACTCCAGCGGTGGAGCAGCAGCGCGACCAGTTCCTTGCCGGTGCCCGTCTCCCCCTCGATCAGCACGTCGACATCGGCCTGCGCCACCTGTCGCACCATGTCGCGCAGCCGCATCATCACCGGCGTCTCGCCGATCAGCGGATAGGCGCCCTGCGCTTCCTCCGCCGCCAGCCGCAGACGCCGGTTCTCCAGCACCAGCCGGCGCATCTCCAGCGCGCGCTGCGCACTGGCGATCAGGTGATCGGCGGCGAACGGCTTGGCGACGAAGTCGAACGCGCCCTGCTTCAGCGCGGCCACCGCCATCGGCACGTCGCCATGCCCGGTCATCAGGATCACCGGGATATCCGCATCGATCGCCGCGATGCGGCGGAACAGCTCGGTGCCGTCCATGCCGGGCATGCGGATGTCGGTCACCACCATGCCGGCGAAATCGGCATCGATCGTGGCCAGCGCGCCCTGCGGGTCGGCATGCGGCTCCACCTCGATCCCCGCCAGTTCGAACGACTGCGCCAGCGCGCCGCGCAGCGTCGTGTCGTCATCCACCAGCAGCACGCGCATCGTCGCGCCCGCGCTCTTCCCGCTCGCCATGTCCCCGCTCACGCCCGTCGCAACGTCACGCGGAACGCCGCGCCGCCCAGCCTGGATGGAACCGTCTCCAGCATGCCACCGAATTCCGTCATGATATCGCGTGCAATCCCCAGACCCAGGCCCAGCCCGTCGGGCTTGCCGGTCACGAACGGGGTGAAGATCACCGGCGCCAGCGCCGGGTCCAGCCCCGAACCATTATCGGCGACGACGATCGCAACCGTGTCGCCGCCATCGTCTTCCACATATAGCGCGACCCTCGGCACCGCCTGCCCGGCCACCGCGTCCAGCGCATTCTGCAACAGGTTGACCAGCACCTGCTCCAGCCGCACCCGCCCCGCCATCACCATGGGCAACGCCTCGCCCGCCATCGGCCGGTCCAGCGTCACGCCCGCGCTGCGGAAACGGTCGCCGATCAGCAGCATGGTACCCTCGACGATCTCGGCGATCGCCACCGGGCCGATGCCGTGCGTGCCTCGCCTGGCAAAACGGCGCATCTCCTGCACGATCGATCCGATCCGTTCGGTCAGCTCGACGATGGAGGCCAGATTCTGTCCGGCGCGCTCGGGTGCGGCGCGCTCCAGGAAGATGCGGGCATTGTCGGCCAGCGTGCGGATCGCCGCCACCGGCTGGTTGATCTCGTGCGCCACGCCCGCGGTGATCGATCCCAGCGATCCCAGCCGGTTGGCCTGCGCCAGTTCCTCGCGCGCGGCGCGGAAGCGCTGGTCGGCACGGATGCGCTCGCCGATCTCCACCGTCAGTCGCCCGTTCGCCTCGCGCAGCTCGGCCGTCCGCCGCGTCACCTCCTCCTCCAAGGCCGCCCTTGCCGCCAGCTGCCGCTCCGCGCGCGTCTGCCGCCACAGCCATCCCGCCGCCAGCAGCGCCAGCGCGACGCCGACCAGCACCGTCGCCGCCCGCACCCATGCATCCGCCTCGCGCAGCGCGGTCCTGACCGGCGCCACATGGATCAGCCGCCACCCCGGCAGCGGCGCCGGCACCGCCGCCGACAGCACCTTGTCCCCCACCCGATCGCGATCCTCGCCGCGCTTCCCCAACCGATAGCCGGACAACGGCAAGGGCAGGCTGCCGAACTGCCGCGTTTCCCGTATTTCCGCGCGTTCGCCGGGCGATAAGGGACGAAGCGTGGAAAAGCGCGCGCGCGGATCGGTTGCCACCACCACGACGCCGTGCCCATCGACGAGCAGCGTCTGCCCGACATCGGTGGCCCAGGCGCGTGCCAGTCCGCCGAACTCGACCTTTACGACCACCACGCCCACCGGCGCCTCCACCGGTCCCAGCCGGCGCGCCAGGAACAGGCCGGGGCGGCGGCTGACATTGCCCAGCGCGAAATATTCCGCCGTCCCGTTCGCCATCGCGCCGCGGAAATAGGGCCGGAACGCAAAGTCGCGCCCGACGAAGCTGTCCGGCTGCTGCGCATTGGACGCCGCGATCGTCCGCCCCTGCGCATTGACCACATAGATCACCGGCGCACCGGTGCGCTCGGCCAGCAGCGCCAGTTTCTCGTTCATCCGGTCCGCCGCCCGGCCCGGCCCCGCGACCAGCGCACTGCGCAGGTCCGGATATTCGCCCAGCACGATCGGCAGCAACCGGAAGCGCTGCAACTCGCTCGACAACAGCCGTTCCTGCTGCCGCGCCACCCGGCCGACGGTGCGGCGCAACTCGTCCAGCGCCTGCCCGTAAGCATAGGCCCGCAACCCCAAAGCCACGACCAGGGTCAGCGCCACGACCAGCACTGCCGCCAGGGCGACGCGGACGCGGATCGACTTGGCGGAGAAGGAACCCATTTGTGCGGACTATCGCAGCAATGCCGCCGGCGCCATGCGAAAATTCGCTCATCCAAAACCGGCCACGCCACCGGATCTGGCGGATTTCGGCCGTTTTAGCACCATTCCACCATCACGTTGATGCCCCGGACACTTTCAGCGCACACTTCATGTTCGAAGAGCCCGGATCAACGGTGCCTCCCATTCTTGCAGAGGATGACGAAAGCGTGATCGCACAAGACTATGCCGTGGCCGAGGCGCCCAAGCGCGCCAGAATATGGTCGCACCTGTATATCCAGGTCCTCGTCGCCATCGCGCTGGGCGCGATCATCGGCCATCTCTACCCAAGCTTCGGCGCCTCGCTGAAGCCGCTGGGCGACGGCTTCATCAAGCTCGTCAAGATGATCATCGGCCCCGTCATCTTCCTGACGGTGGTGACCGGCATCGCCGGCATGCGCGAACTCGCCTCGGTCGGCCGCGTCGCGGGCAAGGCGTTCTTCTACTTCATCACCGTCTCGACGCTCGCCCTCGTCGTCGGCCTGATCGTCGCCCATGTCGTCCAGCCCGGCGCCGGCATGAACATCAACCCGGCGACGCTCGATGCCGCCGCGGTCAACGACTATGCCGCCAAGGCGCACGACACCACGATCACCGGCTTCCTGCTCGGCATCATCCCCGACACGCTGGTCAGCGCCTTCACCGAGGGCAACATCCTTCAGGTCCTGCTCGTCGCCATCCTGTTCGGCATCTCGATGGCGCTGATCGGCGAGCCCGCCAAGCCGCTGCTGAGCAGCCTGGAGCGTTTGAGCATCGTCGTCTTCAAGCTGGTCGGCATCCTGATGCGCGCGGCACCCATCGGTGCGTTCGGCGCGATCGCCTTCACCATCGGCAAGTACGGTCTGGGCAGCCTCGTCAATCTCGGCGCGCTCGTCGCCACCTTCTACCTGACCGCCTTCCTGTTCGTCGCGGTCGTGCTCGGCACCATCGCGCGGGTGAATGGCTTCTCGGTGTTCAAGCTGATCCGCTACCTCAAGGCCGAGCTGCTGCTCGTCCTGGGCACCTCCTCGTCCGAGGCCGCCCTGCCCAGCCTGCTCCAGAAGATGGAAAAGGCCGGATGCGAGAAGTCGGTCGTCGGCCTGGTCGTTCCCACCGGCTATTCGTTCAACCTCGACGGCACCAACATCTACATGACGCTGGCGGCACTGTTCATCGCCCAGGCCTGCGGTGTGGACCTGTCGCTGGGTCAGCAGATCGCCCTGCTGCTGGTCGCGATGCTGAGTTCGAAGGGGGCCGCCGGCGTCACCGGTGCGGGCTTCATCACGCTTGCCGCGACGCTCTCGATCGTGCCCACCATCCCGATCGCGGGCATGGCGCTGATCCTGGGCATCGACCGCTTCATGTCGGAATGCCGCAGCCTGACCAACTTCATCGGCAATGCGGTGGCAACCGTGGTCGTCGCCCGATGGGAAAACGCGCTCGACAAGGATGCGCTGGATGCCGCGCTGAACAGCCGCACCGCCCCGGCCATCGTTAACGGCCCGGCAATCAACGCGGCATAAGACCGCGCTCCCGCCTTTCAGAGAGGAATAGAATGAAGAACGTCTGGTTGGCGGGGGCCGCGATCGCCCTCGCCCCGGGGCTCGCCCCCATGGCCGCCAACGCCCAAAGTGCGATCCCCGGCAACAGCCCGGAGCGTGCAAGCCCGTCCACCGGCGCCTACCCGTCCGCGGCCGCCGGCGACGGCACCACCACCGGCGGCTACAACCAGTCGCGCTGGGCAGAGGATTGGCGCCGGATGTGCGACCCGGCCAAGCGCGACGATCCGCTGGATGCGCTGAAATGCGTGAAGCTGACGCAGGAGGGCGATGTCTACGTCACCTTCTCCGGCGAGGCGCGCGTCCGCACCAACCTGACGACCAACCCCAATCTTCAGGACCGCGAAGCCCAGCGTCAGGACATTCTTCGCCTGGTCGGCGGTGCGGACGTCCATCTGGGCGATCATTTCCGCGTCTTCGGCGAGGTCGGTCATGCCAGCCTGAACGGCCGCAACCTCGGCACGCCCAATGCCAACCTGCGCAACGATCTGGCCGTGCAGCAGCTTTTCGCCGAGGTGAAGGGCAATGTCGCCGGCTT